>DATKDT010000108.1:0-30487 GCA_035512575.1 Vicinamibacterales bacterium
GGCGCGGGGACCATGGGGCATGGCATTGCGCATGCGGCGGCCGCGGCCGGCTTCGAGACCGCGATGTACGACGTCACGCGCGGCGCGGTGGAGAAGGGGCGCGCGAGGATTGCGGACATCCTGAAGAAAGGCGTCGACCTCGGCAAGGTGACGCAGGTAGACGCGGACGCCGCGCTGGGGCGGCTGCGGATCAGCGACAGCCTTCAGGACGTGCTCACCGACACGGACTTCGTCATCGAGGCGGCGCCCGAGAAGATCGATCTCAAGCTGCATCTCATGGCGGAGATCGACGCCCACGCGCCCGCCCACGCCATCGTCACCACCAATACGTCAGCGTTGAGCATTACGGAGATGGCCGGCGCCTCGACGAATCCCGGCCGCGTGGCCGGCATGCACTTCTTCAATCCCGTGCATCGGATGAAGCTCATCGAGATCGTGCGCGCGCTCGAGAGCACGCCGGCGACGCTGGAAGCCGTCGAGGCCGTGTCGAAGCAGATGGGGAAGGAGACCGTCGTCGTGCGCGAGTCGCCCGGCTTCATCACGACGCGCGTGAACGCGAGCCTCGGTAACGAGGCGTTCTTCATGCTGATGGAAGGCGTGGCCTCGGCGCGCGACATCGACAAGGCGCTGAAGCTGGGGCTCAATCACCCGATGGGGCCGTTCGAGCTCGTCGATCTGGTCGGCCTCGACACGCGCCTGAGCATCCTCGAGTACCTGCACCGCAGCATGGGCGAGAAATACAGACCGTGTCCTTTGCTTCATCAGTACGTCAAAGCCGGGCGGCTGGGGCGGAAGGTCGGCCGGGGCGTTTACGAGTACTAAATGCAGCTGACCACGCTCGACTGGACGATCGTCCTGGTGTCGCTGGCTCTGTCGTTCCTGCCGGCGATCTGGCTGATGCGGCGGGCGGGGTCGAGCACCGCCGAGTTCTTCACGTCGGGCCGCGCCGCGCCGTGGTGGCTGATCGGCGTGTCGATGGTCGCGACGACGTTCAGTACAGACACGCCGAATCTGGTCACGAATCTCGTCCGCGAGGGCGGTGTCGCATCGAACTGGGCCTGGTGGGCGTTTCTGCTCACCGGCATGCTCACCGTTTTCTTCTACGCGCGCCTGTGGCGCCGCTCGGGCGTGCTCACCGATCTCGAGTTCTACGAGCTGCGCTACAGCGGCCGCCCCGCCGCGTGGGTGCGCGGCTTCCGCGCCGTCTACCTCGGGCTGTTCTTCAATCTCGTGATCATGGCCACGGTGAATCTCGCCGCCGTGAAGATCGCGAACGTCCTGCTCGGATGGCCCATGACGCAGACGCTGGTCGTCTGCGCCGTCATCAACATCCTGTTCGCGGCGATCGCCGGCTTGTGGGGCGTGTTGGTCACGGACCTGATCCAGTTCGGTATCGCGCTGACGGGCTCGGTTGCGGCTGCCTACTTCGCCCTCAAGCAGCCGCAGGTCGGCGGGCTGTCCGGCCTGATCGACAAGATGGATCCGGCCACGCTCCGGCTGCTGCCGGACTTCGGCGACTGGGGCATGACGCTCACCATCTTCATCATTCCGCTCACGGTGCAATGGTGGTCGGTCTGGTATCCCGGATCGGAGCCGGGCGGCGGCAGCTACATCGCGCAGCGCATGCTCGCGGCGAAAACCGAGCGCGACGCGATGTGGGGCTCGCTGCTCTTCAACGCGGCGCATTACGCGCTGCGGCCCTGGCCCTGGATCCTCGTCGCCCTCGCCTCGCTCGTCGTGTATCCGCAGCTGAGCGACATTTCCGCCGCGCTGCCGCACGTAGACCCGTCGCTGGTCGGACACGACATGGCCTATCCGGCGATGCTGCGGTTCCTGCCGCCGGGCCTGCTCGGGCTGATGGTCGCGGGACTGCTGTCGGCGTACGTCTCGACGATCTCCACGCACCTGAACTGGGGCACGTCGTACCTCGTGCACGATCTGTATCGCCGCTTCATCAGGACGGGCGCGTCAGAGCGCCACTACGTCACGGCCGGACGTCTGGTCACGGCGCTGCTGATGCTGCTGGCGGCGCTGCTGACCTACGTGCTCGACACGGCGCGATCGAGCTTCGAGCTGCTGCTCTCGATCGGCGCGGGCACCGGGCTGCTGTATCTGCTGCGGTGGTTCTGGTGGCGCATCAACGCCTGGAGCGAGATTGCCGCCATGGCGACATCGTTCCTGCTCGCGTCGTTTTTCTTCATCGCCGGCAAGCAGGGCGCCGGCGTGCCGTCGCACGTCGCGCTGATCATCACCGTGGCCGTGACGACCGTCGTCTGGGTGTCGGTGGCGTACTTCACGCCGCCGGCCGACCGCGCCACGCTGGTCAATTTCTATCGCCTGATTCGGCCGGCCGGCAGGGGATGGGAGCCGATCCGCAAGGAAGCCGGCGTCGGCCCCGAGCCGGGCGGCTTCACGCAGTCGCTGCTTGGCTGGATGCTCGGCTGTCTCTTCGTCTACGCCGCGCTCTTCGGCACCGGCAGCTTCCTCTACGGCAACACCGCGATCGCGCTGTTCTGGCTCGCGGCGCTGGTGGTTTCAGGCGTGGGGCTGGTGCGGCTTCTGCGCAGTCAGGCCGCTCAGTAGAACTTCCGCGTGATATTGAAGCCGATGTGCCACTCGCCGCTGCTGCCGTAGCTGCGCGCCACCTGTCCCAGTGTCGTCGCGAAGGAATTCGAGAAGTTGATCTGGAACGAGTGCCCGCCCTTGCGGCGCTCGAGCGCGAAGCTGAGATGGTCGTTGCCGACGTCGGGCCCCGACAGCCGGGGCACGAATTCGCCGACCACGTAGGTCGATGGGCCGAGCCGCAGCCGCGCGCCCAGGCCGACCATGAACGCCGAGTCGGCCGGGCCGCCCGACTCGGGCGTCGGCACCACGCTCTCGGGCAGCGGATCGATCACGAACATGGGCTGCGCGTAGATCGCGCCGCGATCGGCGAGCCGGCGCGACGTAATCAGCCCCAGCGTGGTGGTGTAATCCTCCGTGAAGTTGTCCAGCCCCTGAATGGCCGCGATCGCGTCGAGCCCGAACGGGCGCGCGTCATCCTGCTGCAGCACTGACAGCTGCCCCAGAAACTGCATCGTCCGATCGCTCGTGCGCAGCAGCGCGAGCTGCAGGCCGGGCCGGAGCCCGTAGCGCACTTCGAGGCCGACGATCGCGCTGCTGTCGAAGCCGAAGAAATCGGACGCCAGATCGCCAAGGCTGCCCTGGCCGAGCGCGCGCGTGAAGCGATGCGCCACGCGGAAGCCCCACCGCCCGGCCGGCAGCCGCAGCGACGTCGGCAGCGACACCAGCGTGAAGTCCGGCTCGGACGGCACGAACGGCAGGTCGGGCTCGCCGGGGTCGATTTCCTCGACGACGACAGGAGGCGGCGAGTCCGGCCGTGGCGGAGGTGGAGGATCCTGCGCCAGCGCCGGCGCCGCGAGAGACAGACAGAGCAGCGCGGCGAGCGCGCGAGCCGTTACCATCCGCGAGAGTATACGGGGCCTTTATCGTCGCTGTTCGTGCCGACGCGGATCGTGCCCCAGAACTTCTGGTCGTCCGGCAACAGGTGGTTGTGATACCCGCACGCCTTCACCTCGTTGAAGTTCGCCGTGTCGAACTGCTGGCCCGGGTTGAGGACGACGGTGTTGTTGGGCGGGCAGTCGGTGTGGAAGTTGTGCGGGTTCGTGTTGATCTGGTGCGGCCGGGTGTCGTTGTTGATGAACCGCACTTTCTGGGTCCGTTCGATGCGGACATCATCCGGCGAGGTCCCGTCGGCCCTGATTGAGATCGTGGCGCCGAGGCTGCCGGCCACCACGCCCGCCGGTGTCGTCGGGGTCGGCGCGGTGGAACCGCCGCCGCCGCAGGCGGCCGCGGCCGCCGCGACAGCGATGGCGAGGGCTCCGCTGAACGAGAGTTTGGAGAAGCTACCCATACCGATGCCAAAGGCAAGCACGGTGCCGACGGCGCACGGCCGCTTTCGCCGGGGAAACGCGGCGCGGCACGGGCGCGGCGGTTTCGAGACCGGAAAGGAATTACGAGAAAGGTAAATTCCTACGAGTCGACGCGGTGCTTGCCAAGGTAGTAGCTGAGCGCCCGCTGGCTGATGCCCATCGACTCGGCGGCCTCCTTTTTCACGCCGCCCGACGCTTCGAGCGCGCGCCGCAGCGTCTCGCGCTCGACCCATTCGATGTTCTGCCGCAGGTTCGGCGAGGGCAGCCCCGCGGCCTGCGCCACCACCACGCCGAGCAGCCGCACCGCCGCGCGATCGATCACCGATCCGCTCGTGAGGACGACGGCACGCTCGACGGTGTTTTCGAGCTCGCGCACGTTGCCCGGCCAATCCGATCGCGTCAGCATCGCCATCACGTCGGGATCGACGAGGTCGATCCGCTTGCCTGCGCGCGCGGCGTGCTTGCGCACGAAGTGATCGACCAGCAGCGGAATATCCTCGCGGCGCGCGCGCAGCGGCGGCATCTGGATGGGAATCACGGCCAGGCGATAGAACAAGTCCTCCTGGAATTTGCCCTCCGCCACGAGCTGCCGGAGGTCGCGGTTGCTGGCGGCGATCACGCGCACGTCCACCTGGTAGCTGCGCTCCGATCCGAGCGGCTCGAACTCCCGCTCCTGCAGCACGCGCAGCAGCTTGGCCTGCACCGCGAGCGACAGCGTGCCGATCTCGTCGAGGAAGATGGTGCCGCCGTCGGCCAGCGCGAAGCGCCCCTTCTTGGTGGCCACCGCGCCGGTGAACGCGCCCTTCACGTGGCCGAACAGCTCCGACTCGAGCAGCGTCTCGGGAATGGCCGCGCAGTTCACTTTCACGAGCGGCGCCTCACGCTGCGCGCTCCAGTCGTGAATCGCGCGCGCCACCAGCTCCTTGCCGGTGCCGGTCTCTCCCGTGATGAGCACCGTGCTGCGCGACTGCGCCACCAGGCGCGCCGTCTGGACGACGTCCGTGATGGGACGGCTCTCGCCGATGATGCCGTAGTGATCGAACCGCTCGTCGCGCTCGCTCAACAGGTAGCGGTGGTGATGGTGCAGCCGCTGCTGTTCCACGGCGCGGCGCACGACCACGAGCAGCTCGTCGATCTCGAACGGCTTCTGCAGATAATCCAGCGCGCCGAGCTTCATCGCCTCGATCGCGCTTTCCACCGTCGCGTGCGCGGTCATCATCAGAATCTGCGGCCGCTCGGCCGGCTGCGACGCCGAGACGATCTCGCGGATGAGATCGAGCCCGCTCTTGTCGGGCATCAGGTTGTCGATCAGCAGCACGTCGAACATGCGCGACGCGAGCATCTCCTGCGCCTCGCGCGCGCTCGACGCCGCCACGGCCTCATGCCCGTCGCGCCTGAGGGCCTCCGACAGCCTGGTCAGAATCTTTGCCTCGTCGTCGACGATGAGAATCGCGCCGCCCGTCATGTGGTCTCCGGAAGATGCATCGTGATCACCGTGCCGCCGTCCCTGCCGCTTTCGGCCGTCACCGCGCCTCCCAGCCCCTCGATGATGTTCTTCGCGACCGCGAGCCCGACGCCCGTGCCGGTGCGCTTGGTCGTGAAATACGGCTCGAAGATGCGGGGCAGGGCCTCGGGCGGAATGCCGGGGCCCGTGTCGCGCACAGCAAGCGCGATGCCGCCGGCCCCCCGGCTCGTCGAGAGCTCGATGGTGCCGCCGTCGGCGACCGCGTGCTGGGCGTTCGCCAGCACGTTGATGAGCGTCTGGCGCAGGCGCTCGGCGTCCGTGGTGATGGGTGTCAGCCGGTCGTCGAGGCGCAGGGCCACCGGCGCGCCGCCGTCCGACACGGCCTTCGCGGCGTCGCGGCAGACGTCGTTGACGTCCGCCGGCGCCAGCGTGAACGTCACCGGCCTCGCGAAATCGAGAACGTCGGTGACGATGCGGTTCAGGCGCGCCACCTCCTCGTCGATGTCGGCGGCGGCGCTGCGCACGATGGCGGGATCGACCTCCGGCTGCCGCAGCGGATGCAGCGCGCCCTTGATGATCATCAGCGGATTGCGCACTTCGTGCGCGATGACCGTGGAGAGCCGGCCCAGCGACGACAGCCGCTCGCGCTGCGCCGCCTCGCGCTGGAACCTCGCGATCGACGAGGTCAGGGCGTTGAAGGTCGATCCGAGCACCCGCGCATCCTCGTCGTCCCACCGCCCCTGCGGCGGCGGACGCCGCGTCAGATCGCCCGTCTCGGCCATCTCGCGCATGGTCGCGCTCAGGGCGCGGACGGGGCCGGTGACGGTGCGCGCGATGCCGTAGGCCAGCAGCGTGGCGAGAAGGACGGCCAGCACGGCGGACACGGCCAGCTCGGCGTGGACGCGAGCCAGCAGCCGCTCGAGATCCGCGCGTGAGCGCAGAAGCACGGCGTAGGGCGCGCCGGCCTGGCCGCTGTCTCCCGCCGCGGGGAGGGCGCGTCTGAGCAGCAGGTAGTCGTCTTCCCCGATGCGCACCGATTCACGGTTGTCGCGGAGCGCCGCCTCGATCGCGGGATGAGCGGCGGCCGGCACGGTTGAGGCGAGGATGCGCCCGCCCTCGGCGAACGCGACTTCGGTGTTGGTGAGCGCGCGCACGCGCTCGGCCGTGTCGGCGTCGAGCCGGAAGCCGACACTGAGCGTGCCGAGCAGGTCGGGGGAGCCGGGCACGAGCTCGATCCAGACCGGAATCGAGGCCATCTGCAGCACGCCTCCGGCCTGCGGCCAGAACCAGGTGTGTTCGCGGCCGCCGATGGCGGCGCCAATGGCCGCCGACGCCTGGGCATCGAGCCTGTCGACGCCCGGACCGCTCGCCGCGAGCACGGCGCCGCGCGGGCCGGTCAGGATGAGCACGTCCGAGTCGATCTGCCGGCGGTACTGATCGGCCGGCTCGCGCACGGTGGCCGCGTCCGTGGTCAGCAGCGCCTTGAGCTTCGGCAGGTCGGCAAGCAGGCGCGCTTCGACCAGGAAATGCTCGAACAGCGTCGTGCGCACTTCGTCGACCACGGCGCCCGCTTCGGCGAGCTCGCGCCGCAGCTCGCGCTCCGCCTGGCTCGTCACCGTGACGTTGACGCGATAGACGGCGGCCGCAATCGACAGCACGACCAGCAGCGCGGCGCCCAGGAAGATGCGGTTGGTGAGCGACGAGAACACCGACGCGCGCGTCATTGTCATCGGCGCCATCAGCGGCCCAGGGCGAAGTCGACGTCGACGACGCCGCTCTCGGGCACGACGACCCGCCGGGTTTCGCGCGGCAGCGTCTCGTGCCACACCGCCAGCGAGTACGTGCCGGGCGGCACGTTCGGAATCGCATAGCGCCCGTCATCGTCTGTCGCGGCGAAGAAGGGATGGTTGAAGACCAGCACCCAGGCGCTCATGTGCGAGTGAATCTCGCAGAAGACACGGACGATGCCGGGGCGATCGAAGCGCACGGCGCGGCTGTGGCCCGCCGCATAGCGGCCGAGATCGAACGTGCGCGCTTTCGAGAGGGAGAAGACGTTGTGGTAGATGCGGTCGTTGTTGGGGAAGTCGACCGTCGTGCCTGTCGTGATGGCCACGACGCGCGGCACGAATTGTTCGTTGATCTGGTTGATGCGCGCGCGCCGGGTGGCCAGCTCCTCGAACGCGCCGCGGGGCGCTTCCTCGAGGTACACGACGCTGCGGCGGCGATCGGCCGCGTCGCGCCCGCGGGGACGGCCGAGATCGCCGACCTGAGGTCGGGCCTCAACGGCAGGCACACCGGAGGTCGTGACGCGGCCGCGGATAGTCGCGACAGCGGATCGTGGGTACGTGGGTACGTTGCTGGGGTGGTTAAGGTGGACCGTGGGTACGGTGACGGAGGTGGGTAACGTAACCCACGTCCCCACGACAACCACGGTCCACCCTAACCACCCCAGCAACGTACCCACGTACCCACCACTCCTTAAAACCAAAACAACAGCTGCGCGGACGCGAAACTGGCCTCCCGCTGTCTGCCGCCGTCGCGCCGGTTGTGCTGCAAGGCGGCTTTGGCGACGAGATTGCGGCGGAAGTACCAGCCGGCGCCGGCTTCGACGCGCGTGACCGGCGCGTCCCAGGTCTGCGCCGTGCCCGCGCCCGCCAGCTGTGAGAAGTCGAGACGATCGGCGCGCGCCGCGATGAAGGCGCGGGGATGCACGCGGACGCGGCCCTCGATGAAACCGGTGCGCGCCGTCAGCGCGGGCGCGATCGCCGGCAGCCGCCACCGGCTCTGAATGAGCTCGCCGCGCACGAGCCAGCGGCCCCGCGAGTATTCCGCGTCCAGACCGAGCGCGTCCTGCCGGTAGGCCGTGCCGGCGCCCGAGGGCACGACGGCATCCGACAGCCATGCGCCGCGCGACGCCGACACGCCCGCCATCAAGCCGGCAACCGGCTGCGCGCCCGCGCGCAGCGCGATCTGGAGGCCGCCGTTGTCGTCACCGACGCGGGGATTCGACAGCGTCCCGGTCGTCACCGCCGCCGCCAGGTCGAAGATGCCGGGCGCATACCTGGCCTGCACGCCCGTGTCGTAGCGGAACGCCGAAATGACCGGCAGGCCCGGGGCCGCCGCGCGGCTGCCGACCGGATACGACAGCAGCCAGCCGCGCGCGCGCATGCGCAGCAGATCGGCCGGCGAGCCCGGCACGGCATCCGCCCTGAGCGACGTCAGGTACTGATAGGCGAGCGGATAGCCGATGAGCGGGTTGTCCGCCGCATAGGCGTGGCGCGCGAAGCGGCCGAAGACCGGCGGAATCCGGCCCGCCTGCACGTCGAGCGGCACGCCGTCGAACGGCGACACGCGCACGTAGAGCGCATAGGCTCGCGGCGCCTCGAAATTCTCGGACCGCACGTCGCCGAGTACGGCCACACGCTCGGCGGGCTGCCAGCGCGCGGCCAGCGCCAGCCGCACGAGCCGCAGCGTGTTGTGCTCGTAGCCCGTGTAGTTGAAGAAGCCGATCGTGTCCTTGCGGCCCGCCGCCGCCGACGCTTCGCCGCCCAGCACGAGCCGGCCCGCGCCGCCGAGCTCCACCACGACCGGCCCCTCGGGCCACGACTGGGCCGACGCCGGCCGCGCCGCCACGGTGGCCGCCGCGGACGCGACGAGGAGAAAAATGCAGAGGTGCATAGGCGTGGGTGTGGGCCGCGATTATAATGCCCGGATGGGAGCTCTCAGCTAAATGGCCTACATCATCACCGAGCCTTGCATCGGGACCAAGGACGCCGCCTGCGTCGACGTCTGCCCGGTCGACTGCATTCATCCCCGCAAGGACGAGCCCGAATTCGAGGCCACGACGATGCTTTATATCCATCCGGACGAGTGCATCGACTGCGGCGCCTGCGTGCCGGCGTGTCCGGTCGAGGCGATCTACGCGCAGGACGAAGTGCCGGACAAGTGGAAGAACTACATCGAAGTCAACGCCGACCACTACAAGACTTAGACGCCATTCTGGAGACGCGAGACTCCCTGTCTCGATGTGACTAACGCCTACCTCGAGTTCAGCCGGGCCGAATGGGCCCGGCTGCGCGCCCAGACCCCGCTGACGCTCACCGAAGCCGACCTTGCCGAGCTGCAGGGCATCAACGAGCGCGTGTCGATGGAGGAGGTCGAGACCATCTACCTGCCGCTGTCGCGGCTGCTCAACCTGCACGTCGCCGCGACACAGACGCTGCACAAGGCGGCCGACACGTTTCTCGGCACCCCGGCGGGCACCACGCCGTACGTGATCGGCGTCGCCGGCAGCGTGGCGGTGGGGAAGAGCACGCTCGCGCGCATCCTGCAGGCGCTGCTCTCGCGCTGGCCCGACCATCCGCGCGTCGATCTCGTCACCACCGACGGGTTTCTCTTTCCGAACACGGTGCTCGAGGCGCGCGGCCTGCTCGAGCGCAAGGGCTTTCCCGAAAGCTACGACGTCCGGCGGCTCATGCAGTTCATGACCGACGTCAAGGCGGGCGCGCCGTCGGTGGACGCGCCGGTCTACTCCCATCAGTCCTACGACATCATTCCCGGTGCCGCGCAGGTCGTCGACCGCCCCGACATCCTCATCGTCGAAGGCCTGAACGTGCTGCAGACGCGCGACGGGCAGCCCGGCAGGCCGCTGCGGCTGTTCGTGTCGGACTTCTTCGACTTCTCGATTTACATGGATGCCGAGGAGCGCGACATCGAGCAGTGGTACGTCGCGCGCTTCGCCACGCTGCGCGAAACGGTGTTTCGCGATCCCGATTCCTACTTTCACCGCTACGCGGCGCTGAGCGACGAGGAAGCGGAGGCGACCGCGCGCCGCATCTGGCGCACGATCAACGGCGTCAACCTGCGCGAGAACATCGCGCCGACGCGCGCCCGCGCCCGCGTCGTGCTGTTCAAGGCCAGCGACCACGCCGTCAGGCGCGTCAGGATGCGGAAGATCTAGAACTTCACCTTCAATTGATCCGCAAGGAAGCTCCACTGGTCCGCCCGCTCCTCGATCACTTTGTCCATGCCCTTGCCGGCGCCGTGGCCGCCCCGCGTCTCGATTCGGATGAGGATCGGCTTCGGCCCGCCCTGCGCGGCCTGCAGGGCGGCGGCGAACTTGAAGCTGTGGGCGGGGACGACGCGGTCGTCGTGGTCGCCGGTCGTGATCATGGTCGCCGGATAGTGCGTGCCCGGCTTGATGTTGTGGAGCGGCGAGTATGTGATCAGCACGTCGAAGTCTTCCTTCCTGCCGGGATCCCCGTAGTCGGACATCCAGGCCGCGCCGATGGTGAACTTGTGGAAGCGCAGCATGTCGAGGACGCCGACGGCGGGAAGGGCCGCGGCGACCAGGTCGGGCCGCTGCGTGATGACCGCGCCGACGAGCAGGCCGCCATTGCTGCCGCCGCCGATGGCCAGCTTCGGCGTCGAGGTGTACTTCTCGCGTATCAGATACTCGGCCGCCGCGATGAAGTCGTCGAAGACGTTCTGCTTGGACGTGAGACGCCCGCCGTCGTGCCACGTGCGGCCATACTCGCCGCCGCCGCGGATGTTGGCCACGGCATAGATGCCGCCCATCTCGAGCCAGCCCGCGATGCCGGCTGAATAGCCGGGCGTGATCGAGATGTCGAAGCCGCCGTAGCCGTACAGATACGTCGGGTGGCTGCCGTCGAGCACAATGCCCTTCCGGTAGGTCAGGAACATCGGCACCGCGGTGCCGTCCTTCGACGTGTAGAACACCTGCTTCGTTTCGTAGCCGGCGGGATCGAACGCCGTCTCGGGCCGCTTGAACACACTGACGCCGCCGCTCTTCAGGTCGTAGCGGAAGATCGTCGTCGGATACGTGAACGACGTGAAGGCGAAGTACGACTCGGCGTCGGCGCGCTTGCCGCTGAAGACGCCGATCGAGCCGATGCCGGGCAGCGGCACGTCGCGCTCGAGCGTGCCGTCGCGGCGGTACACGCGCGCCTGTTCCTGCGCGTGGGTGCGAATGACCGCCATGAAGCGATCGCCCACCATGTTGACGTTGGCCAGCACGTCGCGCCCCTCGGGCTCCGGAATGAGCGTTGTCCAGCTGGCCGGCGTCGTCGACTCGAGGTCGATCGCGACGAGGCGCGATCGCGGCGCGCCGTTGTTGGTGCGCACAAAGAACGTGTCGCCGTCGTTGCCGGCCACGGTGTACTCGGCGTCGAAGGCGTCGACCAGCGGCTTGAACGCGGCGTCGGGCATTGAGAGATCGCGCACGAAAATGCGGTTCTTCGGCTCCGTACCTTCGAACTGGTAGAGCAGCAGCCAACGCCCGTCCTCGGTGACGTCGGCGTTGAAGATCCAGTCGGGCTCGTCGGGCCGCTCGTAAATCAGCGCGTCGGCGCTCTGCGGCGTGCCCAGGCGGTGGAAGTACAGCTTCTGGTTCTGGTTGACGGCGCTCAGCGCCGCGCCGGCCTCGGGCTCGGCGTAGCGGCTGTAATAGAACCCGCTTCCGTCGGGCGCCCACGACGCGCCGCTGAACTTCGACCACTTCACGATGTCGGGCAGGTCCTTCGCCGTGGCGACGTCGCGCACGCGCCATTCAATCCAGTCCGAGCCGCCGGCCGACAGGCCATAGGCCACGTACCGGCCGTCGCGCGTGAAGCCCATGCCGGTCACGGCGGTCGTGCCCGCGGCATCGAATGCATGCGGATCGATCAGCACATTCTCGCGAACGGGAGGCGCGTTGACGTCCTTCGCGCGGTAGACGATTGGCTGCTTCTCGTCCCCGGCGATGCGGCTGAACACGTACCATGGCCCTTCCCTGGTCGGCAGCCCGTAGCGCTCGTACTTCCAAAGCGCGTCGAGGCGCTTCAAAATTCGATCGCGGTACGGCAGCGACTCGAGATACGCGAACGTGACCGTGTTCTGCGCCTCCACCCACGCCTTCGTCTCGGCGCTGTTGTCGTCCTCCAGCCACCGGTACGGGTCGGCGATCGTCACGCCGAAGTGATCCTCGACGAGGGGCTCCTTACGCGTTTCGGGGTATTTGACGGCGACCTGCATGGCAAGGATGAGACAGACGAGCGGAACGGCACGCGTCATGGCGATCTACTCCCGCGATTGTTTGGCTTTCAGGCGGGCCTGCCGCCGCACCTCGGCCTCGGCGGCGCGCCGCCGGTCCTCGTCGGTGGCGAGCAGCAGCGGCGGCACCGGCACACGCTTGTGCTCGCGGTTGACGGCGACAAACGTGAGGTAGGCGTGGCTGGTCTTGCGCCGCACGCCGGTCAGCGTTTCTTCCGAGAACACTTCGACCTCGACTTCGAGCGACGTCTTGAACGTCGCCGTCACCGCCGCCTTCAGGATGATGAGGTCGCCGACCTTGATCGGATGCAGGAACTGCAGCCCGTCGACCGCCGCCGTCACCAGCAGGCTGCGCGTGTGCCGGTGGCACGCGATGGCCCCCGCGATGTCGATCAGGTGCATGACGGTGCCGCCCAGGATGTACCCCAGGGGGTTCGCATCATTGGGCAGCACCACCTGCACCATTTCCGTTGCGGAATCGACGGGTGGTTTGGGAGTCAAGACGCCCCAATTGTAAATGGTAAAAGGTAAATAGCATTGTCCATCGTCTATTGCGAGGTTGCTGCTATGCAGCCGCTGGCGATAGCTCGATAGACAATGCTATTTACGATTTACCATTTACATTTCGCGATCTCTTAGAAATCGTATCCGATCCAGAACGAGAACTTCGGCTTCCGGAACGCTTCGCTGCCGCCGAAGCGGAAGAAGAGCAGGTCTTCCCACGTCTGGTTGAAGAGCGTGCGCCACGACCAGTCGAAGTGCATGGGGAACCCGAGCGCGAACGTCTGCAGGCCGATCCCGTACGAGGCGCGCGCGTCGACCAGGCGGAACCCGCTGAGATTGGCCGTGCCGAAGATCGGCACGAATGTCTGCGACACCGGGTCGAAGAACGCGTCGACGACGACGGGAATCTGCTCGGCGCTCGACGTCCAGAGCTTCATCGGCTGGCCCTCGAAGCCGGCGCCGCCGATGTTGGCGAAGAAGGTGCCCCGCAGGCCGCCCATCACGCCGAGCGGCGTCAGCATGGCCTCGATCAGCGGGAAGCGCAGCTCCGCGTTGACGAAGCCGGCCTTGTGGCCGAGGAAGCTCAGATACTCGTACCCGCGCATCTCCGAGTTGCCGCCGAAGAACATGAAGTCGGGGAACTCGCCCCAGCTGCGGAAGCCGCGCGCGCGGAACGCCAGCACGCCGTTGCTGGCGAGCCGCAGGTAGTAGCGGCCGTCGCCGTCGACCGTCTGGCGCGACAGCGCCTTGCCGACCTTGGGCGCGAACTCGTACGCCAGCCGCATCGTGCTGCCCGCCACCGGGCCGTAGTTCCTGAAGACCGTCGTTTCCTGCGTGAACGCCAGGCCGACGGGGAAGGAGTGGCCGTTGCGGAAAATCTGCGTGCCGAAGCCCTGCTCCTCCTGGGCGCGCACCGCGGCCTCGAGCGCCTCGTTGCCGAACCGTTCGTTGAACGACGTGTAGCCGCCGTAGACCTCGACCCGCGCGTAGCGATTGAGCGGCCAGATGCCGAAGCCCGTCACCCCGCGCACGGTTTGCGTCGCCAGCGCGTCGTCGCGATCCACGTTGAAGCCGTAGTCGAGCAGCAGCTGCTGCTCGCGGCCGTAGAAGAACCGCGTCTGCGAGTAGGCCTGCGTCGCCCACTGCAGGCGGCGCGACTGGTTCAGGTACGAGGCCGACATGGTGCGGTACTGCTGCACGGACGAGATGTACATGCCGAGGGACTGGTCGCCGAGGACGTCCGTGAAGCTGACGCTCGTGCCCCCGAAGAAGTCGCCGCCGCTGGTGACGCCGATGCCGATCGGCGGACGGCCGTCGAGGAAGAACTTCTCGAACGTGCCCTTGCGGCGCTTGTTGCCGGCGATCAGCGTATGCGAGAGCGGCGCCTGAAAGTCGACCACCGGGGCCGGCTCGCCGAAGTCGCTCGACGCGACGATCGCCCTGGGCTCGGCCGGCTGAATCGCATGGATGCTGAAATCGCCCTTGTAGTAGCTGATGAACGCGATCCGCACGTCGTTCGCGGTCTTGAGCGGCACGGGCGACACGTTCGCGTTGAGCGTGTCGGTGTGCTGCCGCAGCTCGCCGTTGGAGAGGTTGAGCGTCCAGACGTTGAAGATGTTGCCGTTCTGCGCGATCTCGGGCGTGATCGGCTGCGCCGGATCGGTGGCCGTCGACGAAAAGACGACCGTGTCGGCGTCGATGAAGCGCGGCGCCTGGTCGTCGTGCGTGCCGAACGAGATCTGCACCTTCTCGCCGGTCTGGGTATTGAGCCGGAACAGCTTGTCGTTGCCGCTGATGCGCGAGACGTACACCAGCGTGGTGCCGTCGGGCGAGAAGGCGGGCGAGTAGTCGGCGAACGCGTCGTTGGTGAGGTTGGTCACCGCGCCGGTCGCCAGGTCGGCCACGAAGATGTCGCCCACCGCGCCCTGCAGCGCCGCGAACGCGATGCGCTGGCCGTCGGACGAGAAGTGCGGCGACTCGGGGCTGTCGACCGAGGTGAGCGCGAGGCGGCGCTCGATCCTGCCGGTGACGATGTTGTGGACGATCAGCGTCTTGTGCTTCTCGGTGCGCGCGAAGTACGCGATGCGGTCGCCGAGCGGCGACCAGGAAATCCACGGCACCGCGTTGCCGCGCAGGCCGCCCGCGGTGGAGATGTACTCGTAGCCGCTGTCCTTGTCGAAGCCCGACGTGACGTTCTTGACGACCTGCCCGTCGGTGGCCGAGATCAGGATGATGTCGAGCTCCTGGTCCTTGCGGTTGCCGGCGACGGCCGCAATCAGGTCGCCCGACGGCGACGGCGCAATCGAGATCACCGAGACGTAGCGCGTCTTGTCGGGCCGCGGCGCGAGGTTGCGGCCGTAGTCGGCCGGCCGCTCCTTGTCGCGGAACGGGCGGAAGCGATCCTTCAGATAGCGGTCGAACTGCTCGTCGAACTCCTCCGGCTTGAGCCGCAGCGCCTCCTCATAGGCCGACTCGCCGCCGCCGATCACGCTCTTGCGCAGCGAGAAGAGGAACTGGCGGACCCCCTCCTTGCCCCAGCGCGCCTCGATGAACTCGAACGCCGCGTGGCCGAGCGTGTAGGGCAGGCGCCCGCTCAGCGGCTGCGACTCGAATTCGCTCATCTTCGGCACGTTGTCGGTGATTGCCGCGTCGCGCACCTGCATCAGATCGAGCGGGTTCCAGTAGCCGGCCATGTAGTTGGCCAGGCCCTCGTCGACCCAGAGCGGGAGGCCCGCACGCGTCAGCGACCGCGGGATGACGTCGAACGCGAAGACGTGCGTCAGCTCGTGCGTGATCAGGCGATAGAGCTGGTCGGGCGGCTCGTCGATCGGCAGCACCATGCGGTCGCGGCCCGGCTCGGCGAACGCCAGCACGCCCTCGGGCATCTCGCCGCCCGAGATGTTCTCCTGCTGGAACTCGCTCGACGTCTTGAACAGGATCATCGGCACCTTGTGCGGCAGGTCGTGCTTCAGATCCGCGCTGATCTTCTGGTACGCGCTCTCCGCATACCCCGCCACCCGCTCGAGATGCGGCTCGATCTCGGGGTAGTAGTAGATCTCGAAATGATCGGTGACGTAGATGTGCCACTGGAAGTGGTCGTATTTGATCCGGTTCTTGCCGAAGTAGGGGACGTACGGCGTCTGGGCCAGAACGGGGGCGGCAGGCAGCAGCAGGAAGCTGCCCGCCACCGACAGCAGGACGAGGCTGCGAAGTCGGCGCATCATACGGATTCCCTCGAAGTCACCCGAACATTTCGCTGCAGGCAGGCAAGCGGGCCCGCGCGTCGAGTGCCGGCGGGCCTCTCCGAATGTTACTGCAGTTAGACTCTGGAGACGGTGGCGCAGCCTTCCAACTTCGGCGACGACGCGCTCGGGCATCTCGACGCCCTCTATGCGACGGCCCGCCGCCTGACGCGCAATCCCGCCGAGGCCGAAGACCTCGTCCAGGATACCTACGTCAAGGCGTTCCGGCACCAGCGGCGCTTCCGTCCGGGCACGAACCTGCGCGCGTGGCTCTTCGCCATCCTTCACAACACCTTCCTCAACGATATCCGGCGCCGGAAGGGCAGTCCGGTCGAGGCCGTGGACGACGCGGCTCCCGGCGCGGCCGACAGACAGCCGGCGCCCGGGCCGACGCCGGAGGACGCGCTGGTGGCCGAGGCCACCGCCGCCGAAATCGACGCCGCCCTGGCCGCCCTGCCGGAGCCGTACCGCGAGGCCGTCTGGCTTCGCGACGTGCAGGAGCTGTCCTACGCCGAGATCGCCGGCGTGCTGCAGGTGCCCGCGGGCACGGTCATGTCGCGGATCGCCCGCGGCCGGCGCCTGCTGCACGACCGCCTGCACCACATCCGGGCGTCCGCGATCCGAACCGCCGATCCAGGCGTCAAAGCGAAAGGGACCTGAGAGGCATGACCCAGCGAGAATCCTGCGAGGCCATCGAGCCTCTGCTGGCTCCCTATGGCGAGCCGGACGCTGCCGCGCTGATGACGGCGGCCGAGCGCGATCGCGTGGCGGCGCACTTCGAGGCGTGCCCGCCGTGCCGCCAGTCGGCCGCCGCCTGCCGCGCCGCGCGCGCGGCCGTGCGCGCGCATGCGGCTGAGCTCGCCGATCAGGCGCCGCCGCTGCTCGCCGCAAGGTGTCGCGCGGCCGCCGCCCGCGCCGCCTCTCCGCGCCGCGCCTCGCGCTGGGTCGGCTGGTCCGCCGCCGGCGCCGCCGCGGCCATCGTCCTGTTCCTCTTTCTGATGCCCACGCACGCGGTGGCGACGCAGCTGGCCGTCGATCACGTGACGTGCGCGAAGTTCCCGGCCGCGGCGCGCGCGGGCACGCCCGGCGAGCTCGAAGCCGTGTGGCGCGGCGAGCGCGGGCAGCAGATCCGCATCCCCGGCGGCGACGCGGGCAGCGGCCTGCGCCTGGTGGGCCTCCGCCGCTGCGTCTCGACGGAAGGGAACATGGCGCACGTGCAGTACGAGCGCGCGGGCGCGCCCGTGTCGCTCTTCGTGCTCGGCGCCGGCAGCCGCCTTGCGGGCGGCGGGGCACCGGCGGAAGTTGAGACATTGGGACACAAGGCGATACTCTGGACGGCGGGCGCGGCGACGTACGTGCTGGTGGGACGTGGAGATCTGGCAGGCACCGCCGCCTGGATGCGCAAGGAAATTCAAGAATGAGAATCCGCTGGGCCGTGGCCGCGCTGGTGGCCGTCGGAATCGCGCTGCCGTTTTTTCCCGCCTGCTCCCGCAACGGCGGCGAGCAGGCGCACACCGCGTCGGGCGACGCCGGCGGCCTGTGCGAAGCCGACGGGAAGCCGACCATGCTCGACCTGAAGCTGCGCGACATGAACGGCGCCGAGGTGAACCTCGCCGACTTCAAGGGCAAGCCGATGCTCATCAACTTCTGGGCGACGTGGTGCCCTCCGTGCCTCGAGGAAATTCCCTATTTCGTCGAGCTCGTCGACCAGTACAAGGATGACGGCCTCGTGGTCTTGGGGATTTCGACCGACGACACGGCCGACCAGCTGCGGCCGTTCGCGGGCAATCTCAAGATGAACTATCCGGTGCTGGTCGGGCTCGATCAGCCGGAGGTCGAGCGCGCGTTCGGCGCGATGTGGGCCATTCCGGTGACGATCTTCGTGAAAAGGGACGGCACCGTCTGCAAGACGCACCGCGGCACGCAGAGCAAGGAATTCTTCGAGCAGCACGTGAAGGCGCTGCTGTAGCGCAGGCCTCGAACCTGTGATCGTAGTTGACGCCCGCGATCGTAGTATGATCGGCCGCATGCTCAAGGGATTCACGCGCGCGCGCCTGTCATGCGGTTGTCAGGTCGGTTTCCGGCCCGGCGTCGAAGGCAGCCCGATCACCGTGGTCGTCGAGGAGAAGGCGGCCGGGTGCCCGAACGCGATTCACGTGCGTAGTCTGCCGGTGTACGACTTCCGCGAAGCGCTGCGTCCCGCGACGCGCCCCATCCACGCCGAAGAACCGGAATACGAGGAAGAGGGTTAGGGAACCAGCGGGGTACTCGTCCGGCGTATTCCTCGTAAGCCGCGCCGCGCTCGGCCCTCAGGTGCGGCTCCTCAATCAGCACGACAATCAACCGCGACCACGGCCGCGCTCCGGTGCGGTGTCCGGCATTCCGCCGCGCCGGCGGGGCGAGTCGCGCCAAAGAGCGGTCGCTCCGACGTCTTTTTTACGCCGTCGCGGCAGAACGCCGGACACCGCACCTGCGCGCGCAGCCAGCGGCCGCGCTGAGCGCTCGGGCAGGTCCGGCGCGGCGCCGTGCTTCAGGCTCGGATCGATTTACCATTTACAATCCGCACCCCGAGCTCCGCGGCGCGGCGACGGACTTGCCCGAGCGCCCTATCGCGCGGCCGGGGCCTGCCGAGTGGAGGGCGACGCAGTTGTTGCCGCAGCCGATCAGCCGATTCCGGCGCGGTTTACAATCGATGACATGAAGCCTTGCGCCATCGTCCTCGCGTTGATGCTTGCGGTTCCTGTTGCCGCGCAGCAGGTACGGCATCCGGCCGAAGAGGCGTTTGCCGCCGCCGTGAACGAGCGGGGCCTGCAGCAGATGGTGCGCGACCTCGTGGCGCTCGGGCCGCGCATGGGCGGCACGCCGTCGGGCTGGCGCTGCTTCGACTGAGCGGCCACAGGCCTTAGGCCTCTGGCCCCTGGCCTAAAAATGCACGCGCAATTCCGCGACGAGCGGCAGGTGATCCGACGCGATCATCGCGAGGCGCGTCCGGGGCAGCTCGACCTTGCGCAGCTCGAGCTCGCCTTCGTAGTAGATGTGATCCAGGTGCAGGAAGGGCATGACGCCGGGGTAGGAGCGGCGCCGCTTCAGGTGCGGATAGAGATCCAGCGCCTTCAGCTTCTCCGACAGCAGCCTCGTCGCCAGTCCGCGCGACCATTCATTGAAATCGCCGACGACAATCTTCGGGCCGGGCGCGCGCTTGTGATGGACGTAGGCCGCGAGGCGGCCCGCCTGATAGCGCCGCTCCATCAGCGCCGTGCCGAGATGCACGTTGAACAGGTGGAGAATTCGCCCGTCGATGTCGAGGTCCACGCGCTGCACGTTCCGGTGCTCGCAGGCGCGCCACGTCAGATCGGACTGGGCGTGCGACCGCATGCGGAAGCGGCTCATCACGACGTTGCCGAACAGGTGGCCGCGCAGTTCGCGCGCCGGCGCCATCACCCAGCCCATGCCGGTCAGCGCGCCGATCTCCTGCGCCTGATCGACGCCGCTCGGGCCGGCGCCGACGACTTCCTGCATCGCGATGACGTCGGCGTTGATGCTCTGGATCACCTGCGCGATGCGCGCCGGGTCCGTCCGTCGATCGAGCCCGCGGCACCGGTGAATGTTGTAGGTCGCAATGCGGAGATCAACCCACTTGCGGCCTGACGTCTCGCTCACTGCTGGCGCTCCAGAATCCAGACGATGGGGCCGAGCAGCTTCTCCCAGAGAGGCCGCCGCTGCCAGGTCTCGGACGTCACTTCGCGGCTGTCGGCCACGCCGCGCTCGTGGTCGGCCTGCAGGCGCGCCGCCAGATCGCGGTCGCACACCGCCAGATTGACTTCGTCATTGTGTTCGAACGACCGGTTGTCGACGTTCGTGGTGTCGACGACCGCCCAGTCATCGTCGATGATGAGCGTCTTGGCGTGCATCATCGACGGCTGATACTCAAAGATACGGATGCCGGCGGCCAGCCGCGCGCGGCTTCGATCAGCATCTGAAACGTCACGCGCGACACCGTCGCGCGATCCGCGGGAGAGCTCTTCACGACGAATGCCAGGATGTTGCCGGCCGGCTCGAGCCGGGGGAAGAACTCGTCGCCCGTGAGGATTTCGCCGCAACACTCGAGCCAGTTTTCGGCCGTCACGCCCTGCAGCGCCCCGACGACGGGCCCCTCGACGCGCACCATGGTGTCGCGCCAGGCCGGCCCTTCGTCATCGCCGCTCCACCAGTCGGCCACGCCGGCGCCGCCCGTGAAGGCGATGCGGCCGTCGACGACCAGCAGCTCACGGTGCGTGCGGTTGTTGAGCCGGGCGAGCGAATGCCAGCGGACCGGCTGGTAGAACTCCACACGCACGCCCGCATCCCGCAGCCGGGCCAGCTCGGCGCCCGCCATGCGGGCGCTGCCGATGGCGTCGAGCACGACCGTGACGATCACGCCGTGAGCCGCGCGGTCCGAAAGCGCGTCCATGAACCGGGTCGCGATGCGGCCGGGCTGGAAGATGTAGCACTCCATGTTGACGGAGCGCTGCGCGCCTGTGATGGCGTCGAGCATCGCGGGATAGAAGGCGCTGCCGTTGGTCAGCACCTCGACGCGATTGCCGCCGTGCACGGCGGCCTGGCAGGTGGATTCGAGCGTGTGCAGAAAGTCGGGCGCATCGAGCGAGACGCGCGTGCGCACGTGGTAGCGGATGCCGGGCGTGAACAGGAAGACGAGGACGAGCCAGACGAGAAACAGCGCGCCGGCAAGCGCCAGCCAGGTCACTGGCGGGCCGTCAGGCGTGCCGCCGCGCGGGTCGCGGGCCGCCGCACGCGCAGATCCTGGATCCTGCGCTCGCCCTCGGCAAGCTCCACGATCAGCGCGTCACCGGTGAGGCGGTCCAGCGCGCGCGGGTCGCCTATGTCGCTTTCGTCCACCTCGCGCGAGACCGCGAGGTAGTAGATGGCCGGCGGCAGCCCGGCGATCGCGAAGCGGCCCTCGCGGTCGGGGCGGGCGAGCGTGACGTGACGGCTGGTCGGCGTCCAATAGAGGGGATTGGCGGCAAACGCCACGACGCGGTAGCTCTCGAAGTCGTCCCCCTCGAACGACTGCAGCGTGCCGTCGATCCGCGTGGACTTGTCGGTGAGGACGACGCGGAGGCTCGATACCTCCTCGCCGAGGCTGAACGACAGGGGGATGTCGGTCACGTCCTGCCCGCGGTAGTAGACGGCCTTGAGGCTCCAGGGCTCGGGCAGGTTCTCGACGCGGATCAAATGCCCGCCGATCATCGCGCCGCGAATCAGGAACTCGCCGCCGTTGATGGTGCCGGTGAGCGCGTCGCCGAACAGGCTGCCGTCGGTGAGCGGCACGCGTACGCGCACTTCGCTGATGTCGGCCGGCTTCGGCGCGGTTCCCTCCCATGCGACGAGCCCCGACACGCGCGCGCCGGGCAGCAGCGTCATGTCCACGCCGGACGCGCTCTGTCCCCTCACGGACAGCGTGAACGAGCCGAACAGCGCCACGCCCTCGCTGCTGGTTTCGCCCCGCGACCGGATGATGAACCGCCCCGGCGGCACGTTGAAGAACTCGTACGTGCCGTCAGGCCTGATGTCCACGCGCGTCGTCGTGAACGACGCGGAGTGGCCAGCGCTGAAGGGGCTCATGACGACCGCGCCGCTGATCAGTTGCTGATTGTCGTACGAGCTGATGCGGCCCCTGACGCGCGCCGGTTTGACGATCGAGAGCGCGAAGTCGATGTTCTCGCGCGGCGCGCCCGGTTCGAGCGTGATCCGCGTGGCCCCGTCGGGAGAGACGCCGCCCGGATAGAACGTGGGCGCGTAGACGAGCGGCCCCTGATGATCGCCCGTCGAGAAAAACGCGGGATCGGCAGCGGTGATGTAGTACTGGCCCGGCGGCAGGCCGAACAGCCGGTACTCGCCACGATCGTTGGTGATGATCTCGGCCGCGGTGACCAGCTCGCGGCGGTCGCCGACGTAGACCGGCCGCATCGCCGACACGACCGCGCCCCCGAACGGCGTGCCGTCGCTGTCGAGGATCCGGCCGGCGACCCAGAGGTGCTCGATCAACGCGACGTCGACGTGCTCGAGCACCTGGCCGTCGGCGAGCGTCAGCGGCGCGGGCGCGGCGGGCAGCTGCCGCTCGCCCCACATGCGCGCGGCATAGCCGGTCTTGCTGGCCGAGAGCATGTAGCGATCGAAGCCCTCGAGCTCCGGGATCGCGTATCGGCCCTCGGCATCGGTGATCGCGACCCAGGCGTAGTCACGGTCGGACCGCTGCAGCAGCACGCGTGCGCGCGCGATCGGCCGGCCGCCGGGAAAGGTCGTAATCCGGCCCCGGATGACGCCGGACGGCACGGGCTTTTCGGCCTCCACCTTCTGCGGTGTGCCCACCGGCGGCTTCGCCTGGCCCGCCACGGACGGCGGCGTCATCAGCAGCAGACAGCCCGCGGCCGCGACGAGCGCCACGGTCCTCGTCCGCCTCATCCCCTCCGAACTGTTCAGCACGTCGTCTATGATAGACCGGAGCGGCCATGTCCAAGCTGAAGTCCGAGTTCGAAGTCGCCTGCCCCTGCTGCCGCGCCACGCTCGTGGTCGACACCAACCTGCGGCGCATCGTCCGGCACCAGGAGCCGGAGCGCAGCGACAAGCCCGAGCTCGACAAGGCGCACGACATCCTGCGCGCCGCCGAAGCGCGGCGTGAAGCAATGTTCGAGGAGTCGTGGAACCACGAGAAGACGAAGGGCGACGCGCTCGACAAGCGCTTCGAAGAGGCCCTGAAGCAGGCCAACAAGGAGCCGATCACGAAGCCGCAGCGCGATTTCGATCTCGATTGAACTTCTTCGGCAGCTCGGACCAGGTCTGTTTTCCAGGATAGTCAGCGGGCTTCCTGCCCGGATGCGCGGCCATCCATTCGCGATACCACTTGCGCTGCGTGTCGACGCGTGCTTTCTTCCAGCGCAACTTCGCGTGCGGGATGTTCAGCAGCGTGGTTTCCAGCTTCCACACATTCCGCGGCGAGAAGCGCCAGTCACAGCCCTTCAGGTCGCGCAGGTCGTACGCCGCGAAGCCGGTGATCTCGCCCGTAAAGTCGATGAACGGCGCCATGTAGCTCGCGGCAAGCGCGCGCAGCGATCGATAGACCGGCTTGCGCCCGTGCAGGCCCGGGTCGCGCGAGCGCGCGATCGCGCCCCATCGGCCCTTCTTCTTGTAGATGAAGAGGACGTGATCCAGCTCGTCGATCGACTCGAAGCTCAGAAGCAGGGGAGGATAGCCGTGGTGCTCGAGCACCGCCGCGGCGAACAGGGCCGCCTCGAGGCAGTGGATGTTCTTCTGCCTCACGACCTCGCGGAAGCTCTTGAGGGTGGGGCCGCCGCGCTCGTCGTTGTATGACAGCGCGTCGTTGAGATACCGCTGTACGTCGCCGGGCGTACGCAGGCGCGCGATCAGCCGGCGCTCGGCCGGCGTGAAGGTCTTAGCGCGCATTCCTGAGGTCGGCGACAAGCTGCGCGGGCGTCCATTCGCTTCCCGAATGCAGAGCGCGAATCGTGCCGTCCGGTCCGGCGACAATCGTGCGGAGGTTGTGCATGATGTCTTCCGGCGTGTCGCCCGTCCGCGTCACCGCGACGCCGAATCGCGCGGCAAACAGCTCCACCTGCTCGCGCGTGCCGGTCGCGAACGTCCACACCGCCGGGTCGGCGCCGATCTTCTTCGCGTGCGCCTTCATCACGGCCGGCGTGTCGTGGCCGGGATCGAAGCTCACGGTCAGCAGCTTCGCGCGGCCGCGCAGCGTGTCGTCTTTGGCAATGATCGCCGCGGTTTCGGCGAAATTCCGGTCGATGCGCGGACAGAACTCGGGAAGCGGACAGCGGGTGTACGTGAAGGTGATGGCCACCGGCCCGCCGCGCCACTCGCTCAGGGCTCGCGCGCGGCCGTTCTGATCCACGAACGCTGCGTCAGGCAGCGGGTCACCTTCCTGCAGCAGCCCTTCGGCCAACGCGAGCTCCGCGGGAAGAGCGGCGATCGGCTCCTTGCCGGTGACCGTGATCGCCGTCAGCCGGCCCCACGTGTCGCCGACTTCGAGTGTCGCCGTCACCATCTCGCCCGGCTCGCGCCCCTGCACCATCGACGCGTCCCGCGCCGCGAACGTCATCGTCATCCCCGGCATGTAACCGGGAATGTCCTGGTGCTTGATCGTCAGCGACTGCTTTTCGGGATGAACCGCGAGGATCTGCCCGGTCAGCGTGTACGTCTTCGGCTCAGGCGCAGGACGGGTGCACGCCGCACCCAGCACCAGCACCAGCACGAGACTTCTACGAATCAACGACCCAGCCGTCGCGGAGGTTGACGATGCGGCTTCCGTAGGCGGCGTTGGCTTCCGAGTGCGTGACCTGGATGATCGTCGTGCCTTCGTCATTGAGCTTCTTGAACAGCTCCATGATCTCGCGGCCCTGGCTCGTGTGCAGGTTGCCGGTGGGTTCGTCCGCCAGAATCAGTTTGGGGCTCGCGATGACGGCGCGCGCCACGGCCACCAGCTGCTGCTGGCCGCCCGACAGCTGGTTGGGATACAGGTCTTTCTTGCCGACGATGCTGAAGCGGTCGAGTACGTCGCAGACAATGCTCTCGCGCTCGGCCTTCTTGACGTCGCGGTACGACAGGGGGATGTCGAGGTTCTCGTACACGGTGAGGTGATCCAGCAGGTGATAGCTCTGAAACACGAAGCCGATGTACTGCTTGTGCAGCCGCGCGCGATCCTTCGGGCTCAGCCGGTGCACGGGATGCCCGAGGAAGTGGTACTCGCCCGTCCACGCGCTGTCGTGCATGCCGATGATGTGCAGCAGCGTCGACTTGCCGGCGCCCGACGGGCCCATGATCGAGATGAACTCGCCGTCCTTGACGTCGACGTTCACGCGGCGGAGCACGTACGTGCGGCTGGTGCCGTGCGCGTACGACTTCTCGATGTTGCGCAACGAGATCAGCGCGCCGCCCTCGGCCCGCTCGACCGGATCGAGCTGGATCGAGTCCTCGGCGGCCGGCGGGGGAGGATGGCGGGAGAAAAAGCCCATGCATGGATTTTACCCGGAAGTGCTTCTGCGGTATGACTAGGCGTGATGGCTCGCATGGCCGGCGCGGGCGTCGTGCTGATGGCCGGACTGATGGCCTGCGCGGGTGAAGACCGCGCGAATCCCGCAAACGGACAGCCGCCGGCATGGAGCGAGGCGCGTCGCCGCATGATTGACGAACAGCTGCGGAGCCGGGGCATCCGCGACGAGCGCGTGCTGGCGGCGATGGGCGAGGTGCCGCGCCATCTCTTCGTCCCACCCGCCGATCAGGCCTCCGCCTACGCCGACACGCCGCTGCCGATCGGGCACGGGCAGACTATCTCGCAGCCGTACATTGTTGGATTCATGACCGAGGCGCTGCAGCTGGAGCCCTCGCACAAGGTGCTCGAAATCGGCACGGGCTCCGGCTATCAGGCCGCGATTCTCGGCAGGCTCGCGGGCCAGGTGTACACGATCGAGCTCGTGCCCGAGCTCGCCGAGCGCGCGCGCAGGACCCTGAGCGAGCAGGAGTTTCGCAACGTGCACGTCCGTGCCGGCGACGGCTATCAGGGCTGGCCCGAACACGCGCCCTTCGATCGCATCATGGTGACCGCGGCGCCCGAGGAAGTGCCGCAGGCCCTCGTCGATCAGCTCGCGCCCGGCGGCCGCATGGTCGTGCCCGTCGGCCCGCGGTTCGGCGACCAGGAGCTGCGGATCCTCACGAAGACGCCGAAGGGCGTGATGACGGAACGCAGCCTTCCAGTCAGGTTTGTGCCGATGATCAAAAAATGATCAGCGTGGCGGGTACAGCGTGGTGGGTACAGCGTGGTGGGTACGTGGGTACGTTGCTTTGGTGGTTAAGCTGGATCGTAGGGACGTGGGGACGTGGGGGCGTGGGATCGAGGTTGGGCTGTTCCCGTGCGGCCGGCTGAGCGAACCGTACCCACCCATCCCACGCCCCCACCGTCCACCATCACCACCCGAGCCACGTACCCACGTACCCACGATCCCTGTTCAGCTCCGCAGCGCCTCCGTGGGCGCGATCTTCGCGGCGCGACGGGCGGGAATCCAGCTGCCAAACGCGGCAGTCACGGCGATAGTCGCAGCCGCGACGCCGAGCGTCATCGGATCGTAGGGGCTGACGCCGTATAACAGCGCGCCGATCTTCGCCGACGCGGCGAAACTGGCGGCTGTGCCGAGGACCAGGCCGACGGCCGCAAGCTTCAAGCCGTCGCGAAGTACGAGGCCGACCACCTGGCGTGGCGCGGCGCCGAGCGCGAGCCGCACACCCATCTCCGTCGTCCGCTCTCCCGCCGCAAACGCAATGACGGCATAGACGCCAAGCAGGGCAAGCAGCAGCGCCGCGCCCGCGAAGGCCGCCAGCAGCACCGCGAGCAGCCGCGGCTGTGCGAGCACGTCCGCCTGCAGTGACTCCAGCGTCGCCGGGCCCGCCAGCGGCAGCGTCGGATCGAGTGCCGCGACGAGCGCCCGCATCGACGGAATGAGCGACGCGGCGTCGCCCTCGGTGCGCGCGACGATGGCATACGTGCGCTGCGGCATCGCTTCGTACGGCAGGAACATCTCATTGCGCGCGGCGGTGCGTGGGCCGCGCGTCCGGGCGTCGGCGACGATGCCGACAACATTCAGCGGCGCGTCGTCGATCATGAGCTGCCGGCCGAGCGGGTCCTCGCCCGGAAAGAACCGGCGCCCGAACGACTCGTTGATGACCGCTTCCGCCGCGCCGGGCGCGATCCCGCGGCCGCGCGCCATCCTCATGCCCACCGTCTGGAAGTACGACGCGCTGACGCTCCGGTACCACGACACGCGCGAACGTCCATCCTCCTGCAGGTCCGGCTTGCCGACGATACCGAATCCCATGTCGCTGTCGCCGCCAGGTGCGACGGGCAGCACCGACGTGAACCCCACGTGCGTGGCCCCGGGAAGTGACGGGAGGCGTTCCTCGAGCTGTTTCAATTTGGCCACGATCTCGGGCTGCCCGCGATACCGCGCTGCAGGCAGGCTGATGGTGCCCGTCGCCACGCCTCTGCCCTCGTACCCGAGGTCAGCTTGCCGCATGCCGGCAAAGCTGCGGACGATCAGTCCGGCTGAGACCAGCATGACGAGCGCGAGCGCGATCTGTGCGACGACGAGCACACTGCGCGCCGCGTGTCCGCGGCGCGACGTCGTGCGCGCGCCGTCGCGAAGCGGCGCCTGCAGATCGGGACGCGACGCCTGCGCTGCGGGCGCCAGGCCGAAGAGCACGCCGGTGACGGTGGCAATGGCGGCGGTAAACGCGAGCACGCGTCCGTCGAGATGGACGTCGGCCGCGCGCGGCAGGAAGTCGCCGGCCAGCGCCATGAGGCCGTTCAGGATCCAGCTCGCGGCAACGACGCCGAGCGCGCCGCCCGCCAGCGAGAGCGCGAGACTCTCGAGGATCATCAGCCGCACGAGCCGGCCGCGGCTCGCGCCGATGGCTGCGCGAATCGACAGCTCGCGCTCGCGCGCGCTCGCCCGCGCGAGCAGCAGGTTGGCAATGTTGGCGATCGTGAGCGCGAGCAGCGTGAGCACCGCCGCCATCAACACGATCAAAGGCAGTCGCGCGTCGCCGACAATCCATTCCTGCGCGCGCTGAAGGTAGATCGTCGCCTGCCGCAGCTCGGGGCTCTGCGCCTGCAATGCGCTCGCGATGCCGGGCATGCGCGACTGCGCCGCCTCGAACGTCACGCCTGGCGCGAGGCGGGCGAGCACACGAAGGAAAATCGAGCCGTAGGTCGGCGTGGCGAGATTCAGCCGAATCGGACGCCACAACACCGCATCCTCCACGACCGCGCCGCGCGCCGCCGGCGGCGCAACACCGACAATCTCGTGCGGCTCGTCGCCGAGGCGCAACGACTGTCCAATCACGCCGCCGTCGCCGCCGAAGCGAGCCTGCCAGAAGGCGTGGCTGATCACCACCGCGCGCGGGGCGCCCGGGATGTCCTCCCGCGGCTCGAACCAGCGTCCCAGCGCCGGCTCGAGGCCCAGCGTCGTGAAGTATTCGTGCGTGACCTGCTCGCCGCGCAGCGCTTCGGGCGGCCCGTCGGAGGACCACGCGGGATTCCAGCCGCTGATGGCCGACACCGACGAGAACACCTCGTGCTGATTGCGCCAGTCGCGCACGTTGCCCGGCGAGCCCCACTCGTCGATGGGCCCGCCGCGCGCCGTGTAGTCCTGCCACACCATGACGAGCCGATCGGAGGCCGCGTAGGGCAACGGACGCAACAGTACGCCATTGACCAGGCTGAAGATGGCCGTGGTTGCGCCGATGCCGACGGCCAGCGCCAGCAGCACCGTGATCGTGAAGCCGGGGGCCCGGGTGAGCACGCGGAAGACGAAACGGAGGTCCGACATTGCGCTAGATTACAGTCGATCCCATGAACGCACAGTTTCATCAGATTGACGTCTTCACGAGCACCCCGTTCGAGGGCAATCAGCTCGCCGTCTTCGAGAACGGCGGCGACGTGCCGGAGCGGCTGATGCCGGTGCTGGCGCGCGAGATGAACTTTCCCGAGACGGTTTTTCTGCTCGGCGACCCCCGGCCGGGTACGGCGGCGCGGCTGCGCATCTTCACGCCCGAGGAGGAGTTACCGATGGCCGGGCATCCCACCATCGGCACGGCGTTTCTGCTGGCGGCGCTCGGAACCATCGCGGCGCCGCAGGCGACGGCCGTCCTGGATCTGAAGATCGGCCCCACCTCCGTCGATCTCGTGTGGCACGAGAGCGGTCGCCTGGAGTTCGCGTGGATGCACCAGCGCGCGCCCGAGTACGGACCGCACCTGCCCGACGCACTGCGCGCAGACTTGGCGCGGGCCCTGAACATCGAGCCCGGCGACATCCTGCCGCTGCCGCCGCACAGCGCGTCGAGCGGCGTCCCCTTCTTCTATGTGCCGCTCGACAGTGAGGAGGCGGTCGATCGCGCGTCGGCCGATCGGCTGGCGCTTCGCGAGCTGTTCGCGCACGCCGGCGCTGACGGGCCGCTGCCCGTGTTCATCTTCGCGATGTCGCCGCGTCCCGGGGTGACCTGCTACAGCCGCATGTTCGCGCCGGAATTCGGCATCCCCGAGGATCCGGCAACCGGCGGCGCCAGCGGGCCGCTCGGCGGCTATCTGCTGCGGCACGGCCTCATCACGCGCGACCAGGCCGCGGACATCGTCAGCCTGCAGGGCGTCAGGATGCAGCGGGCCAGCCGCATTTCCATCTCGCTCGGCTTCGGCGAAGACGGCGAGGTCAGCGGCGTCCGCGTCGGCGGCCACGCCGTCATCGTCGGCCGCGGCGAGATACGGCTCGACGCCTGATTCGCCAACGGCCGCCGCCTGCCGGTGGGCCGCAGCGTCACGCGCAGGCGCGGTGTCCGGTGTTCGTTCGCGACGGCGTAAAAGGATCGCAGGCGCGACCGCTCTTTGGCGCGCCCGCACCCCGCCGGCGCGAAGGAATACCGGACCAAGCGCCGAGCACCGCGTGGCAGCGAAGCAGTTGTCTCAGCGCGACAGCGACACCATCGGATCGACCTTCATTGCGCGGCGGGCGGGCACGAAAGTCGCGAGCGCGGCGACGGCCAGCAGCGCCGCCGCCATCGCGCCGAACGTCACCGGATCGAACGGGCTGATGCCGAACAGCATCTGGCGCATGGCGCGCGCCGCGGCGATCGCGGCGGCGAGGCCGACGCCGAGGCCGATCGCGGCGAGCACCATGCCGTCGCGCATGACCGACCGCAGCACGCCTTCCGGAGTGGCGCCGAGCGCCATTCGCACGCCGAACTCCTTCGTCCGCTGCGTCGTCGCGAATGCCATCAGGCCGTACACGCCGAGCGCGGCCAGCAGCATCGCGGTTGCCGCGAAGCCCGCGACCAGCGTCATGCGGAAACGCTCTTCGGCGACGCCGCTCGCCATCACCATGCGCATGGTGCGCGGCAGCGCGATGGCCAGCTGCGGATCGAGACTGGAGACGGCGCTGCGCACCGGCGCGATGACCGTTTCGGGCGCGGCGCTGGTTCGCACCAGCACATACATCGAGCCCGGGTTGGTCTGTGACATCGGGTAGTACAACTCGTCGCGCACGGGAAGGGCAAAGCCCGATCGCCGCGTGTCGGCGACGACGCCGACGATCGTGAGCCACCGCACGGGCTGGTCGCCTCTGTCGAATCCGTCGAACGTCACGCGCTTGCCGATGGGATCCTGGCCCGCGTAGAAGCGCTTGACGAACGCGTCGTTGACCATGACCACCGGCAGGCCATCAGGC
>DATKDT010000109.1:0-16558 GCA_035512575.1 Vicinamibacterales bacterium
CTCCGGCGGGCGCTGAAGGGCGCCGCGATCGAGGCCGAGATCACCGAGGCCGACGGCGCCGATGCCGCCATCGCCGCGCTCGCGAGCCAGCCGTTCGACTGCGTCATCCTCGACTACCAGATGCCCGGCACCGACGGCCTGCAGGTGCTGCAGGCGTTCCGCAACACGGGCGTGCGCTCGCCGGTGATCATGCTCACCGGCCAGGGAGACGAGCAGACCGCGGTGGAGCTGATGAAGGCCGGCGCGGCCGACTACATCGGGAAGGGCCAGCTCACGCCCGAGCGCCTGTCGCGGTCGCTCCGTCACGCGCTCGCGCTGTACCGGTCGGAGGAGGCGCGGCGCCAGCTGCTCGCGCGCGAGAAGGCCGCCCGCGAAGACGCCCAGGCCGCGAACCACGCGAAAGACGAGTTCCTCGCGACGCTGTCGCACGAGCTGCGCACGCCGCTCAACGCGATTCTCGGCTGGTCGCAGATCCTGCGCAACGGCAAGGGCCGCCAGGACGTGCTCCGCGGCCTCGAGGTGATCGAGCGCAACGCGCGCGCGCAGACGCAGCTGATCGAGGATCTGCTCGACATGAGCCGCATCACCTCGGGCACGCTGCGCCTGGACGTGCAGCCGGTGAGTCCCGTCACCATTGTCGAAGCGGCGATCGAGACGCTGAAGCCCGCGTTCGACGCCAAGGGCATCCGGCTCGAGACCTTCCTCGATCCGTCGATCGGCCCCATCGCCGGCGATCCGGGGCGGCTGCAGCAGGTGGTCTGGAACCTGCTGTCGAACGGCGTGAAGTTCACGCCGAAGGGCGGCAAGGTGCAGGTGGTGCTGCAGCGCATCAACTCCCAGATCGAGATTCAGGTGGCCGACACCGGCGCCGGCATCAGGCCGGAGTTCCTGCCGCATCTGTTCGAGCGTTTTCGCCAGGGCGATCACTCGACGACGCGCAAGCACGGCGGCCTCGGGCTGGGACTCTCGATTGTGAAGAGCCTCGTCGAGCTGCACGGCGGCAGCGTCGCGGCGTCGAGTCCCGGGGAAGGGCAGGGGACGACCGTCACGGTCAGCCTGCCGCTGCTCGCCGTGTACCAGCAGGCCGACGCGGGCGGGCGCGTGCATCCGGCGTCGGAGCTGCCGCAGGCGCCGGCCGCGCCGTCGCGCGAGCTCGAGGGCATCCGCGTGCTCGTCGTCGACGATCAACCCGATGCGCGCGACCTGCTCACACGCGTGCTGGAGGACGGCGGCGCGGAGGTCGTGGCGGCGTCATCGGGGGAAGAGGCACTGGCGCGTATCGTGGAGCAGGCGCCGGACGTGCTGCTGAGCGACATCGGCATGCCCGAGATGGACGGCTTCGAGCTGCTGCGGCGCGTGCGGAGCCTGTCGCCTGCGCCGGTGGGACGGACGCCGGCCATTGCGCTCACCGCCTTCAGCCGATCCGAGGAGCGCACGCGCGCGCTGCGCGCGGGCTTCGTGGTGCACGTGACCAAGCCGGTCGATCCGTCGGAGCTGGTCGCGACGGTGGCAAGCGTGGCCGGACGGCTGACGCCTCCGCACTAGCGCCTGCCGCTACCGGGCGGTCATCATCCAGATGTCCGCTTCCGCGGAACGCAGCGTGAAGTAGATCGTGCGGTTGTCGGGCGAGAGGCCGACGCTGCCGAGGCTGGCCTGCGGCAGCGACAGCAGTTCGCGGCGGTCGCCCGTCGCGCTGTCGAGGAGAAACAGCGCGCCGCGGTGCGAGAAGAGCAGCCGCCGGCTGTCGGCGAGCCACACCGGCCACTCGCCGAAGTCGGTGAGCCACTCAATCTGCTGCGTGCCCAGCGTGTGGATGCCGATGCCGGCGTGCGAGAGATCGGTCAGATGCTTCTGTCCCGCGAGCCGCCGGCCGTCAGGCGACCACGACCAGATCTCGAACGTCTGCGACGGGTCGGCCAGACCCGGGATGGCCTGCGGCTGCTGCGCGCTCCAGGGTGTGTCCGTCTCGAATATCCAGGCGCCGTTGGGGGCGTGCGTCGAGAACACCATGCGGCGGCCGTCGGGCGACCAGACCGGGTAGTGCGCGCCGGGGCTTCGCGTGAGCTGCTGCAGGCCGCCGCCGTCGCGATTGATCGTCCAGATCTCGTACTTCCCGGTCCGGTTGCTGTAGAACGCGATGCGCCTGCCGTTGGGGGACCAGCGCGCGGCGCGTTTCTCGAAGGCATCGTCGGTGAGCTGTTGCAGGCCGCCGCCGTCGGTGCCCGACACGAAGATGTTCTCCTGCCGGCCGGTCGTGTTGAAGGCGAGCGCGAGGCCATCCGGCGAGGCGTCGGGCTGCGCGACGGCCCGGGATCCCCGCGTGACCCACTCCGGAATGCCGCGGATGGTGCCGCCGGCCGGATCGAACGCCACCTTCTGCACGTTCATCGTCTCGATGCGCGCGACGTACGCGATCCGGCTGCCGTCTTTCGAGATCGTCACGTGCTGGCTGGCGGCGCCGCCGCCCGTCGTCACCGGCACGGCGCGCCCGAGGACCGCGCCCGTCGCCTCTTCGATCGGCACCCGCCACAGGTTCATGCTGCCGCCACGGTCGCTCGCGAAATACAGGTGACGGCCGTCGGGCGCCCACACGGGATTCCAGTCGATTGACGGCTCGCTCGTCACGGCGACCGGCGTGCCGCCGCCGGCCGGAATCGTGTAGATGTCGCCCGACGTGTCAGCGCCGGTACGGCCCCAGTAGGCGATCCGCCGCCCCGTGGGCGACCACGACGGCTGCGCCGCGTCGCCCCTGCTCAGCAGGCGCGTCTCGCCGGTCGCGATCGACGCCACCCACATCTCGCTGGTCGTGAAGCGCAGCGCGGGATCGATGACATTCTGGGTGACATACAGCAGCTCGGTGCCGTCGGGCGACCACGCGGGGTGATAGCCGCCCGTGGTCACGCGCCGCGGCGCCTCGCCGGTCGCCCCCATGATGAACAGCCCCCCCCCTTCGCGCTCCGTTCGGAACGCGATGTACTCGCCGTCGGGAGAAAAGGCCGGCTGCGTCTCGTCGGCCGTCGAGGCCGCGGTGAGATTGACGGCATTCTGTCCGCCGACCCGCAGCGAGTAGATGTCCATGTTGCCGCTCGCGTCGCTGGCATACACGATGGTGCGGCCGTCGGGGGAGAGGCTGGGAAACAGCTCCTGCCCCGCGCCGTGTGTCAGCTGCGTGACCATCGTGTCGCCGGCCGGCACGTCGCTGCCGCCGTCGCGCCCGGCGCCCGCCTGCAGCAGCAGCGCGGCGGCCGCGAGGACGGCCACCGCCGCGGCCACACCGGCATAAACCCAGGGCGTCCGAGGGGTGCGCGGCGTCGCCGCGGTCGTGCCCGATGAGAGCGCCTGTCTGGCCTCCATCAGGTCGTTCCGCAAATCGATCGCGCTTTGATAGCGCTGCGAGGGTTTCTTCTCGAGCGCCCGCTGAATCGCCCGCGCGACCTCCGGTCGCAGCGGGGGGTTGAGCTGGTCGGTGCGCACCGGGTCGTCGCGGAGGATGGCCGACATGATCGACGCGGTGCTGCCGCCCTGGAATGGACGCTGCCCGGTGGCCATCTCGAACAGCATGATGCCCAGCGAGAAGATGTCCGACCGGTGATCGAGCGGCTTGCCTTCGGCCTGTTCCGGCGACATGTACGCGACCGTGCCGATCACCTGGCCGTCGCTGGTGAGCGGCCGGCCGGCCGCTACGGTCGTGTCGACGCTCCGATCGAGCGTCGGGTTCAGCTTGGCCAGGCCGAAGTCGAGCACCTTGATGCGGTCGTCGCCCGCCACCATGACGTTGTCGGGCTTGAGATCGCGGTGGGTGACGCCACGCTCGTGCGCGGCCGCGACCGCCTCGACCAGCGGCAGCGCGAGATCGAGAAAGCGCCTGAGCGGCAGGCCCGCCGGTGGAATGACGGCCGACAGGGGGGTGCCCCGGACGTACTCCATGGTGATGAAGTGCACGTCGCCGGCGCGCTCGATGGAATGGACGGTGACGATGTTCGGGTGATTGAGCGCGGCGACCGTGCGTGCCTCGGACTCGAACCGCGCGCGCCGCGCGGGATCGGCGGCGACGTCGGGCCGCACCACCTTCAGTGCGACCTGCCGGGCAAGCCTCGTGTCCTCGGCAAGGAACACTTCGCCCATGCCCCCGCTGCCGAGTTTCCGGACGATGGTGTAGTGGCCGAGCGTCGTTCCAGTGTCCACGGTCGCGCCGAGAGGGTATCATCGTGAGGCCCTCGTGCGCGATGATGCCGGACAGCGGTACACTGCCGACAGTGCCCAGTGTCTATATCGTCCGGTGCGCCGACGGCACCCTGTATACGGGCTATGCCGTGGATCTGGTACAGCGCTGCGCCGCCCACAACGCGGGGCGCGGCGCGCGCTACACGGCGGGCCGGCGTCCGGTGTCGGTGGTGTATGCCGAAACGTGCGCGTCGGTCGGCGAGGCGCTCAGGCGCGAGCACGCGCTGAAGCGTCTCACGCGCGCCCGGAAGGAAGCGCTCATCGCGGAGAACGGGCCATGCTGACACTGACTGCCGCGGCGCTGCTGTTTCTCGCCATCTGGATCGTCGTGCCGGCGCCCGTCGTGTGGGTGCTGCCGCTCGGCGTGCTCGCGCCGGAAGTGAGCCCGATCCTGCTGGGGCTGTCGGGCATCGTGCTGCTGCTGTCGCTGCGCCGCCTGGGCACGCGCAAGATGGCCGTCGTGCTGGCCCTGGCCGCGACGGCGATCTCGGCGATCCCCATCTCGAAGCTGTCGGCGGTCGAGCGGGAGTTCGACGCCGCGTTCGCGCGCGCGTTTCCCGAGGCGGCGCGCACGCCTCCGACGCCGGACGCGCGCGCCCGGCCGGTCGTCTGGCGCGACCTGCTGCTGGGCATTCAGACCGGCGACGTGCGCGTCCACCGCGCCCTGAGGTATGCGGCGCCCGACGGGCGCTCGCTCGCGCTCGACGTCTATCGTCCGGCCGCGCCGGGCACGTATCCGATCCTCGTGCAGATTTACGGCGGCGCCTGGCAATGGGGCAACCGCACCGACAACGAGACGTTCGCGCGCTACTTCGCGAGCCGCGGCTACGTCGTCATGGCGGTCGAGTACCGGCATGCGCCGGCCGCGCCGTGGCCGGCGGCCCTTGCCGACGTCCGCGCCGCGCTGGCCTTTACGGCCACCAACGCCGCGTCGTACGAGGGCGACCCATCGCGGATCGCGGTGATCGGCCGGTCGTCGGGCGCGCAGCTGGCGCTGCTGGCCGCGTACGCGGGCGAGTCGCGCGTGCGTGCCGCCGTCAGCTACTACGGGCCGTCCGATCTCGCGACCGCGTGGCACGAGCCGCCGCAGCCCGATCCGGTCTCGGTGCGATCGGTGCTCGAAGTGTTTCTCGGCGGCACGCCGGAGACCGTGCCGGACCGCTACCGCGCGGCGTCGCCGATCACCTACGCCTCGGGCAGCGTGCCGCCGACGCTGCTGATTCATGGCGGCCGCGATCACGTGGTGCCGCCCGCGTTCGCGCGCAGCCTGCAGACGCAGCTGAGGGCGTCCGGGGCCCGGTCGCTGCTGCTCGAGATTCCCTGGGCCGAGCATGCCTTCGACTTCCTGCCGAACGGCCTGAGCGCGCAGATCGCGCTCTATTACACCGAGCGGTTCCTCGCCGCCCAGCTCGCCCGCTAGCCTGTCGCCGCTGGAACATCCGGCCGCGGGCGACTGAGCGGCGTCGATATAATCGTGCCCATGACTTTACCGAAGGTGTGTCGGCCGCTCGCGCTGGCCGGTGTGGTGAGCGCGATGCTGGCCGGCAGCGCCGCGGCGCAGACCGTCGTCGTCCGCGGGCTGGCGCCGGGAGGCGCCGCGGAGCTGGCGCAGGGCGGCGCAACCGTCGCGGGCGCGGCCGACGCCGACGGCGACGCCACCCTTCAGGGCAGCCTGTCGGATCCCGGCGACACGCGCCTGACGATCTTCGTCGACACCTGCGAACAGGCGCGCCGCGTCGTGCTGGTGCCGCGCGACGGGGCGGCCCCGCCGGCGCCGGAGGGCTGCGCGCGCGCCGCGGTGCCGGGCGTGTTCGTCGTGAGGCCGGTCAGCACGATCGTGGTGAATCTGTCGGGCGCGAATCCCACCGTGCTGCTGCGCCAGGGGCCCTTCGACTTCCGGCGCGCGCAGCGCCGCGGCGTGGAGCCGCCGGCCGGGCTGATGGTGTTCGGCGGCGCCGGCTTCAGCCGGCTGCACGAGGCGTTCGAGGCGGCGTGCGGCGACGTGTCGGAGTGCATCGGCGAGAACACCGGCGTGGCGTTCGGCGGCGGCGTCGCCTACTGGTTCACGCCCTACGCGGGCATCGAAGCCGGCTATGTGAAGCCGAAGCGGACGCTGTTCGAAGGCGCGATCGCGAATTCGCTGTTCCGCAGCACGCTCGAGCCGCATGTGCTCATGTTCGTGGCGAAGCTGGGCGTGCCGGCCGGCCGCCTGCGCTTTTACGGGCAGGGCGGCGCGACGTGGCATCGCGCCTCGATCACCAATATTCAGGATTCTGTCGACGGCATCGAGGATCGGGTCGAGCTGCGCACGAACGGCTGGGGCTGGACGTACGGCGGCGGCGCCGAAGCCTGGCTCGCGCCGGCCGCGGCGCTCTATGTCGAGGGCGGACGCGCCGTGCTCAAGGGCGGCGGCGTGGAGACCGGCGGCGAAGGCCGCCTCGACGAGCGTATGACGTTCGTGGTCGCGGGACTGCGGATCAGCCTCAACCGATAGGTTGCCGCGCTACTGAACGCCGAGCAGCTCGATGTCGAACACGAGCGTGGCCCAGGGCGGAATCGGGCCGCGGCGGGTGCCGCCGTATCCGAGCGACGGCGGAATGATCAGCCGCCGCGTGCCGCCCACCTTCATGCCGGCCACGCCGCGATCCCAGCCGGCGATGACCTGCCCGCGGCCCAGCGTGAACGTGAACGGCTCGCGCCCGACCGACGTGTCGATCTGGGCGCCTTTCTGATCGTCGCGCGCTTCGTTGTACAACCAGCCGGTGTAGTGCACGGTGACCGTGCTGCCTTCGACCGCCTCGGCTCCGGTGCCGACGCTGAGGTCGGCCTGCGAGTAGCGGGCCATGTTGACGGGCGCGACGGGGGAGTCGCCGCACGCCGCGGCGGCGGCAAGCACGGCAGCAGCAAAGGCCAGAGTCAGCGGGCGCATGGGTTCCATCATAAACTGGAAGGCATGAAAGCCACGTTTTTCGCTGTTGCCGTCGCGTTGTCGCTGAGCCCCGTCGCGGGCCGGGCCGCGCAGACCCGGCCCGCGGCCAAGCCCGTGATGCTGGCCGTCTACAAGACGCCCACCTGCGGCTGCTGCGCGAAGTGGGTCGACCACATGAAGCAGAACGGCTTCACGGTGCACGTGACCGATCTCAACGATCTGTCGGCCATCAAGACGAAGCACGACGTGCCGGCGCGGCTGCAGTCGTGCCATACCGGCGTCGTCAACGGCTACGTCGTCGAGGGGCACGTGCCGGCTTCCGACGTGAAGCGCATGCTCAAGGAGCTGCCGGCTGTCGCCGGTCTGGCGCTGCCCGGCATGCCGGCGGGGTCGCCGGGGATGGAAGCGCCCGGCGTGCAGACGCCGCCGTATGAAGTGGTGTCGTTCGACAAGAGCGGCGCGACCCGCACCTATTCGCGGCACGGGCGCTGACGTGAGGCGCGCGGCCGCCGCCTGGCTCGTGCTCGTGCTCGCCGGATGCGCGTCGGCGCCGCCGGCACCCGCGCCAGCGCCGTCGCCTGCGCCCGCACCTGCGCAGGCACCCGCACCCGCGCCCGCGCAGGCACCCGCACCCGCACTTCCCAACGACCTGAAGTGGGCGCGCGATGCGGCCGAGTACCACGCCGTGGTGCTGCAGACCTATCGCGCAGCCGCTGACCGCGTCGAACAGCAGGCGGCGTCGCGCGCGCCAGGCACGTGGGCGGTCGTGCTCGACGCCGACGAGACGGTCATCAGCAACCTGCAGTACCAGATCGAGCGCGGACGCATGGGGCTGGGCTTTACCCCCGCGAGCTGGAACGCGTGGGTCAAGCGGCGCGAGGCGACGCCCCTTCCCGGCGCCGCGCGCTTCCTGTCGCGCGTGCGCGCGCTGGGCGGCCGCATCGCGATCGTCACCAACCGCCTGGGCTCCGAGTGCCCCGACACGGAAGCCGTGTTCCGCGCCCACCAGCTCGCGTACGACGTCATGCTGTGCCGTCCCGACGGCACGCCGTCGGACAAGAACCCGCGGTTCCAGTCCGTCGAGCGTGGCCAGGCCTTCGGCGTGGCGGCGCCGCTCGACGTCGTGGCGGTCATCGGCGACAACATCTTCGACTTTCCCGGCCTGAGCCAGGCGATGCGCGCCGGCGGGGAAGCCGCGTTCCCGGAGTTCGGCGTGCGGTTCTTCCTCGTGCCCAACCCGATGTACGGAAGCTGGCAGTAGGGCCACGCGGAGCGCGATGTCCGAAGGCTCCTGGTATCCCTCCTCATTCACGCTCTCGCGATTCGTCCACCGCGAGATCATCGTCCTCGTGATCCTGGTCGGCGCCGCGATTGCGGGCTTCATCGTGACCAAGGCATCGGCCGACGCGGCGCGCGAGCTGCGCGTGCGCGACGCGCGCACCTGGCACGCGCGCGGGATGGCACACCTGGAAGCCGGCCGCCTCGACGAGGCCATCGAGGCGCTCGGGCGGGCCCGGGCGCTCGATCGGGATGAGCGGGAGTACCACCTCGCGTTCGGGCGCGCCCTGGCGGCGGCGGGAAACACGACGGCGGCGCGGCAGGCCCTGCTCACGCTGCGCGAAACGCACCCGGAGGATCCGGGCGTGAACTTCGGCCTGGCGGAGGTCGAGGCCTCGTCCGGCCGCGTGCCGGAAGCCGTGCGGTTCTATCAGAGCGCGCTGCACGGCGCCTGGGAGCCCGAGCGGCTCGACGACCGCCGCCGGCTGCGCGTGCGCCTGATCGAGTACCTGATCGCCGAGGACATGCCGAGCCGCGCGACCGCGCAGCTGCTGCTGCTCGAGGCGGATCTGCCGGCGGAAGCCGGTCCGCGGCTCGAAGCCGCGCGCCTGTTCCTGGCGGCCGGCGATCCGTCGCGCGCGCTGGACCTGTACCGCCGCGTGCTCGAGAGCGATCCGCAGAGCGCCGAGGCGCACACCGGCGCCGGCCGCGCCGCCTTCGCGATGGGCGACTTCGCCGCGGCGCGGCGCCACCTGGGGCGCGGCGGATCGCACGACGCCGACGTCGAGGAGATGCGCGAGCTGGCACAGGCCGCGCTCGCGGCCGATCCGCTGGAGGTGCGGCTGTCTCCCGCCGAGCGGCGCCGCCGTCTCGCGGCCGGCGTCAGCCACCTCTCGGGCGCGGTTGCCGCCTGTCTCGCGCGCGTGCCGCAGGCGCGGCCCGCGCTCGCCGACCACGAGGCCGCGCTGCGCGCCGCCGCGCAGCCCTCGGCCGCGCGGACGTTCGCCGATCCCGAGGCCTTCGAGAGCGGCGTCGCCCTCGTGGCGCGCGCCGCCGCGGCGATGCCCGACGCGTGCGGCCCGCCGGATGTGACGACGCGCGCGTGGCGGCTGATCGGGCGCGCGCGGGCGGGGCAGTTGCAGTGAAGCGGCTCACCGCGCTCTCGGTCCAGCAGCTGCGCCTGCGCGAAAACCAGCTCTTTCTCGCGCTCACGATCGTCGTCGGCATTCTCGCGGGCCTGGCCGCGGTGCTCTTCACGCTGGCGATCGAGTGGGCGTCGCGGCTGTTCTTCGGGATCGATCCCACCGCCGCGCGCCTGTTCCTGGTGCCGATTGCCGTGAGCCTCGCCGCCGGCATCATGCTCGCGAGGGTGTTTCCGGAAGCGCGCGGCAGCGGCATTCCCCAGACCGAAGCGGCGTTTCATCTCGACGGCGGCGTGATTCCCGCGCGCGTCCCGATCGGCAAGTTCCTGATGGGCGTGCTCTGCATCGGCGGCGGGCATTCGGTGGGACGCGAAGGCCCGTCGGTGCAGATTGGCGCGGGCGTCGCGTCGGTCGTGGGCCAGTGGGTGCCGCTGCCGCCCGAGCGCCTGAAGGCGCTGGTGCCGGTCGGCGCGGCCGGCGCGCTGGCCGCCGCGTTCAACACGCCGGTGGCCGCGGTGATCTTCGCGCTGGAAGAAGTCATCGGCGACATGAACGCGCCGCTGCTCGGGTCGACCGTCGTGGCGTCGGTGGCGTCGGTGATGGTCGAGCGATCCATCCTCGGCAACGAGCCGCTGTTCCGCGTGCCGCCGTATCAGCTCGTGCATCCGGCGGAGCTGGCCGCGTACGGCCTGCTCGGCATCCTCGGCGGCGTCCTGGCCATCATCTTCTGCAAGAGCCTGCTCGCGCTGCGCGGCGCGTTCCTGCGGATGCCGGCGCGCACGCGCGCGCTGCAGCCGGCCATGGGCGGCGTCGCCATGGGCGCCATCCTCATCGCCGTGCCGCAGGTGATGGGCGTCGGCTACGAGTACGTCGACCAGGCGCTCAGCGGCGGCCTCGCGCTGCGCGTGCTCGTGCTGCTGTGCCTCGTGAAGCTGGTGGCCACGCTGATTTCGTACGCGTCGGGCAACGCCGGCGGCGTCTTCGCGCCCAGCCTGTTCATCGGCGCGATGGCCGGCGCCGCGGTCGGGACGCTCGTCAATCAGTACGCGCCGTTCCCTACCGCCGCGCCCGGCGCCTACGCGCTGGTCGGCATGGGCGCACTGTTCGCCGGCATCGTCCGCGCGCCGCTGACGTCGGTGTTCATGATTTTCGAGATCACGCAGGACTACGAGATTCTCGTGCCGCTGATGGTCGCGAACCTGCTGGCCTTCTGGATCTCGAAACGCTATCAGCCCGTGCCGCTGTACCGCGCGCTGCTGCGGCAGGACGGCATCGAGCTGCCCCACGCGCCCGAGATCCGCCCGGTTTGACGTTCTGTGTTAGAACACATATAATGGCGGCGTGACATTGAAGCTGCAGGACGAAATCAGGCAGTCGAAGCCGTTCCGGTGTGCCGAGGAAGAGGCCTACCTCAGCATCGTGCGCACCGCCGCCATGCTCGAGCATTCGCTGGCGCAGGCGCTGAAGCCCTTCGACATCACGCCGACGCAGTACAACGTGCTCAGCATCCTGCGCGGCGCCGGCGACCAGGGGCTCTGCCGCAACGAAGTGGGGGGGCGGCTCGTCACGGCGATGCCCGACGTCACGCGGCTGCTCGATCGCATGGAAGACGTGGGCCTGATCGTCCGCCAGCGGAGCACGGTCGATCGCCGCCTGGTCTCCACGCGGCTGACGAAAAAGGGGCTGGACCTCGTCGGGCGTGTCGACGCGAAAGTCGTCGAGATTCACGAGCAGCAGTTCCGCGGCGTCGACAAGCGAAGCCTGAAGACGATCATCGGCGTCCTCGCCGACATCCGCGAAAAGGACTAGCGCGCCGTGCGGCGGTACGGCATGCGTCCTCCGGCCTATCGGCTTCCCGGCGCCACGCGCCTCGGCGCCGTGCGCCTGCAGGTGAGCGATCTGGCGCGCTCCATCACGTATTACGAACGGGTGCTGGGCATGCGCGTGCGCGATCGCGCGGGCGACGCCGCGACGCTTGGCGACGCCGGCGGCCACGCGCTCATCCGGCTCGAGGCGCGTCCGGGCGTGCGGCCGGCGCCGCCGCGCGCCACGCTCGGCCTCTATCACTTCGCGATCCTGCTGCCCGATCGCCCGTCGCTCGGCCGCGTCATCCGGCACCTCGCCGGTCTCGGCGCCCGCGCCGGCATGGCGGATCACCTCGTGAGCGAAGCGATCTATCTCACCGATCCCGACGGCCTCGGCATCGAGGTCTACGCCGATCGCCCGCGCGACAGCTGGCGCGTGAACGGGCAGGAGCTGGCGATGACCACCGATCCGCTGGATGCGGAAGCCGTCGTGGCGGCCGCCGGCAGCGAGCCGTGGACCGGCATGCCCGCGGGCACCGTGCTCGGCCACGTGCACCTGCACGTCGGCGATCTCGACGAGGGCGCCGCCTTCTATCACGCCGCGCTCGGCTTCGACAAAGTGGTGTGGAGCTATCCCGGCGCGCTGTTCCTGTCGGCCGGCGGCTATCACCACCATCTCGGCACCAACACCTGGTCGCGGGGCCCCGCCCCGGCCGCCGATCAGGCCCGCCTGCTCTCGTGGGACATCGTCGTCCCCACACAGGCAGATGCGGCGGAGGCCGCGGCGAGCATCACGGCCGCCGGCTATCGGATCCAGGAAGAGGACGGCGCATTCCGTGCCGCCGACCCATGGGGCACCACCCTCCGGCTCGTGCCGGAGACTGTCTGAATACGGCCGTTAGAGCGGTTTTCACAAATCTGTAGTCACGAACACCTCGTAGAGGCGGCCGCTGCGAGCGAGACTTCGGCACACGGTGCGGCGTTGCTGAGCGCGTCCGAGGTGCGGGCGCGCCTGCGTCTCTTTAACGGCCGCGCTCACCAACCCCGCACCGTGCACCTCGCACCGTGCACCTCCGCTCCGCGGCAGACGGCCGCCCTCACGCTCGCGCGCAGGCGCCGGGTCGTCGAGCGGGCGGCGTGCAGTGTTACAGCGCGACGGCGTAAAAAGGACGGCGGGGCGCCCGCGATGCAGACTCGAAAACCGCGCCAGCCGATTGGAGGATCCACCCTTAAAAGGAGAAACCCCGAACCCGGCCATGGAAGGCCGGGCCCGGGGCGTGTGTGAAACGAGCTGACGATCTAGAAGTTGAAGCGCACGCCCAGACGGAGCACGCGCGGGTTCATGATCTCGAGCACGTTGTCGAAGGTCGAGAGACGCAGGTCGTACTGGCGCCCCAGCACCGTCGCCGAGTTCATCACGTTGAACACGTCGAGGTCGACGTTGAACCGCACACGATCAAAATGGAACTCCTTGCCGAGCCGGAGGTCGAGCGAGGTCACGCCCGGCAGGCGGCGGTCGGCGACGTCGTCGACCAGCAGCACGGACTTGAGAGGCGTGATGGCATCGTCGGTCGGCACCTGGCTGCGGAAGTAGGGCGTCGAGAAGCCCTGCCGCGAGACCATGTTCCCCGCGAGGTTGATGCCCCAGGGCGCCTGGTACATGCCCGTCGCGATGAACTGGTAGGTCGGCAGCACCTGGTAGATGCCGGCCTTGCCGCTGCCGCCGCTCTGCCGCAGGACGTGGCCGCCGCTCTTGTTCGGGCTGCCGGCCGACGGCGTCGGGTCGGTCATGGCGCCCAGGCTGTCGAAGTACTCCCTGTGCGAGTTCGTCGAGAAGCCGAAGCGAGCCATCCAGCGGTTCGAGAGGCGCTTGGTGGCCGCTACCTCGAGGCCGTTGAAGCGCTGGTAGTAGTCCGGGCGCTCACGGAAGGTCGTGGCGGCGCGGTTGGCCGGGACGGCATTGACGACGTAGATCGGCGTGTTGAAGCTGCCGATCACCGGGTCGCTGCCCGAGTAGGTCGTCGACTGGCTGTAGTTCGTGCCGGTCAGCCCGGGGTTGTTGCGCCACGTGAAGTTCGTGAAGTGCCTCCACGTGTACGTCGCGCTCAGGCCGAAGTTCTCCATCAGCTCGCGGTCGACGCCGAAGGTGAGCTCGTGCGTGAGCGGGGTCTTGTAGTCGCCCACGGTGTGGAGCGGCGTGCTCGTGTTGCCCGGGTTGTTGATGTCGAACCCGTACCACGAGAACGGCGAGCCGACGATCTCGTTGGCATCGGCCTCGCGGTTGCCGTTGGTGTCCGTCGCGAAGAAGTACGCGCTGCGGTACTGGACGGCCGACATGAACCCGCCCGCCGTCGCGTTGAGCTGCGAGGCGAACAGGCCGTAGCTGCCGCGCAGCAGCGTCTTGCGCTGCTCGTCGAGCGCGTACGACAGGCCGATGCGCGGCACGATCGCGCTGAAGACCAAGGCGTCGTCGACCGCCGTGCCCGTCAGGTCGGGCAGCAGCGACGGCAGGCTCGGGTTGCCGGGCGCCGAGTTGGCGTTGACCGATCCCGCCTGGCGATCCCACCGCACGCCGAGGTTCAGCGTCAGGCGGTCCCAGGTGAGCGTGTCGCCGATGTAAGCGTGCATGTACTTCGCCGTAGTCGACGTCACCTGCTGCCACGCCGGCGCCGCGATGATCATGCTCGGGTAGCCGATGTGAATCGCGAAGAGGCCGTTGCCGGGCACGATCGTCGACGAGTCGGTGTCGACCGAACGCCAGCCGAAACCAAACTTGATTTCGTTGCGGCCCATGAAGTAGTTGCCCTCGGCCGTCACGGCGCGCTGCGGACGCTCGGTCTCGTAGTGAATGTACGAGCCGCGGTTCACGCCGCCGTCATCGATGTACCAGGCCTTGTCCATGCCGCCCTGCGGGGTCAGCTGGAAGCCGCCGCCGACGTGCGACGCGCGGCCGGTCAGGAACAGGTTGTTGCCGACGACGAAGTTGAGCTCGCCCTTGTGCACCGGCGTCGGACCGCTCTGGTTCCACGTGGTCTCGGGCGGACGCGTCGGGCTGGCGTTGCGGCCGAACTTGACCTTGTCGCCGTTGAAGAACGTGTACGAGCCGCGGATGTTCTGTGTGATCTGGCCCGTGCCCTTGAACGAGATGTTCTCGAGGATCGTCTGGTCGGGCGTGTTGGTCAGCGTCAGCACGGTGATGTCCGTCTTGCCGTACGCGCCCCACACCCACAGCCGATCGCGCACGATCGGGCCGCCGGCCTCGGCGCCGTAGTCCATGTACTCGTCGATGCGGTTGCCCTTGCCCGTCACGCCGCCCAGGCTGGCCGCCAGATCGGACGGCATGTTGTTGGACTGCATGCTCTCGTTCTCGAAGTAGATGCGGGCCGAGCCGTGCGGCGTGTTGCTGCCGCTCTTCAGCACGAAGTTGAGCGCGACGCCGGGCGTGGCGTTCGTCAGATCCGCGCCGCCGGTCGTCACGTTCATCTCCTGGAACATGTCGAAGTCGTAGTACGTGGGCGAGGAGCCGAGCGCCGCCATGTCGGTAATCGCCACGCCGTCGATGTTCCAGGTGTTGTCCTGGCTGGCCGCGCCCTTGGCCTGGTAGTTCGACTGCTGGCCCGACTCGGCGCCGCCGACGTTCACGCGGTCGACGATGATGCCCGGCACGGTCTGCAGCACGACCCACGGGTCGCGCGACGACGGCACCGACTGCAGCTCTTCGTACGTGACGTTGGTCGACGTCGTCATCTTCTTCGGATCGATCGTCGGCGTCTCGGAGGTGACCTGGACGGCCTGCGCCAGCCCGGCGATGCCGATCATCGCGCGCAGCGGCAGGATGCCGCCCGCCACAACGGGCACGTTGCGGTTGACGTAGTCGTTGAAGCTTTCCAGCTTCGCGGTGACGGTGTAGTTGCCGGGCGGCAGGTTCAGGAACCGCGCTTCGCCCTGCGCGTCTGTGACGCCGGTGCGATTCTGCGGACCGGTGACATCAACCACGGCGCCGGGCAGCACGGCGCCCGTCGTATCGACGACGGTGACGTCGATACGACCGGTAAAGACCTGCGCCGACGATGGCGAGGCGAACGCGAAAATTGCGATCGCGACAACCAGCAATCTGGCCAAACAAAACTTCATCCAACCCTCCCAGGGAATGAAACGAACGGGAACGGAGCACTCTAACTCCGACCGGCACCATATTGCAAGCCGCGCACCGGCCTGATCGGCGTTTATTTTCAATGATTTACAGCGGTGGCTGGGCGGCAGCATCCGGTATACTGAATCCCACCGATCCAACCGTCCGGATTCGGGACTGATACCTCGGACTAATACAACAGATACTTCGCCCGGACCCTGCGCCAGCGGGCCTCCGCGCCCGCCCACCCGGCCGCAATCCTCGCCGGGTCGTCGCCCGCCTTGATCCGCGCCAGGTCGCGCGCCGATCCAAACAGCCGTGCCGCCCGATCGATCTCGAACGCCGATCCGTGCAGTTTCGTGAGGGCCGCCGCGATCTCCACGCCCACGCGCACCGGCCGGATTGCCGCGCGATCCAGCACCAGGATGAACACACCCTGGCATTCTTCCTTCGCGAACCTGCTCGACGCGGGCGTGAAGCGCACCGGATAGAAGCTCACACCGGGCAGCCGCCGCGCGTTGAGCGCCTCGGCCAGCGCCGGCCCGTCGATCCACGGCGCGCCAATCTGCTCGAACGGCGTGTCGGTGCCGCGGCCGACCGACACGTTGGTGCCCTCGAACGCGCCGATGCCCGGATAGACGGTCGCCTGAATCAGGTTGCGCATGTTCGGCGACGGATTCACCCACGGCAGCCGCGTCTCGTCGTACCACGCCTCGCGCCGCCAGCCGCGCATCGCGATCACGTGCAGGTCGGCGCCAATCTTTCGCTCACCATCGAACATCCGCGCCAGCTCCCCCATCGTCATGCCATGACGAACCGGCATCTGCGGCATGTAGCCGGTGAAGCCGATCTGCGCCTCGTCGAGCGCGGGGCCCTCGATCGCAAATCCGTTAATGGGATTCGGCCGATCGAGAATCACAACTCGTAAATTTCTTTTGGCGGCTTCCTCGAGCACGTACGCCATCGTCGTCGTGTAGGTGTAGAAGCGCGCGCCGATGTCCTGCAGGTCGATGACGAGCGTGTCGATGCCGCGGAGCATCGCGTCGGT
>DATKDT010000110.1:0-21356 GCA_035512575.1 Vicinamibacterales bacterium
CTCCGCTTCGAACGCCGGCAGCCGCGCGAGAAAGCGCGCGACGATGTCGGGATCGAGCGCGCGGCCGGCCTCCTGCCGCAGCAGATCGATGGCCGCGTCGCGCGTCATCGCGCGGTGATACGGGCGATCGGTCGTGAGCGCGTCGAAGGAGTCGACGACCGAGAGCACGCGCGCGCCCAGCGGGATGTGGCCGCCGCTCAGCCCCGCGGGATAGCCCTTGCCGTCCCAGCGCTCGTGATGGCCCAGAATCAGCGGCGCCACCGGATACGGGAACGGCACGCGCGCGATGATCTCGGCGCCGATCCGCGGGTGCGCGCGGATTTTCTGGAACTCCTCCGGCGAGAGCGGGCCCGGTTTCGACAGGATGTGTTCCGGCACCGCGAGCTTGCCGATGTCATGCAAGAGCGCCGCGGTGCGCACGCCCTCGATCTCGAGCGGCGGCATGCCCATCTCCTCCGCGAGATGGCCCGCGTACAACTGCACGCGGCGGATGTGCGCGTGCGACGTCTGGTCCTTGGCGTCGATGGCGAGCGCCAGCGCCTCGATCGCCGCCATGTGCAGGTGGCGCGCGTCGGCCGCCTCGCGCCGCGCCGCTTCGAGCGCCCGCGCCTGCCGGCCCTGAATCGCCAGGCCGGCCGTCAGCAGCAGCGCGCCGGCGCCAAAGGCGCCTGCCGCGAGGCCCCAGCCCGGCGGCACGACGAGCGGCGACACGACGCCCCCCCCGGCAGCGGCCACCAGCACCGCCGCCCACACCAGTGAGTGGCGTATCTGAAAGCGCGTTGCAGGGGGAGTTGACATGCCGAGTTATATGGTCCGGGAACTGACACCCGATCGCAAGAATGCTGCCCTGGGTGACAGTGCCGCGTGCATCTGCAAGAACTTATTTAGTATCAGAACTTTAGCTGGTTTTTGATGCCTTGAAAACCGGCCTGGTTGGACTCGTGGGGTGGGGCTTTGTGTTCCATATTGGAACACTAGATTACAGTTTCCGGCGCTCAGCCACGCGCGAGCCCGTATTCGTCGATTTTCCTGTAGAGCGTGCCCCGGCTCACGCCGAGCGCTTCGGCGGCGCGCCGCTTGTTCCAGCCCGAGGCTTCCAGGGCCACCAGGATGTGCTGGCGCTCGGCCTCCGCCAGGGTCGCCAGCCGCCGGGCCGGGCTTCCCCGGCCGCCGGACGGACCCGCCAGAAAATCCAGATGGCGCGCGCCAATCGTGCGGCCGGTCGCCGCCAGCAGCGCCCGCGCGACCGCCCCCTCGAGCTCGCGGATGTTGCCGGGCCAGGCATAGCCCGCAAGCCGCCGCAGCGCGTCGGGGCTGAAGCGCCGCGCGTCGGGCGGCAGGCCGAGCGCCGACGTCTGCTGCGCGAGGAAGCGCCCGGCCAGCACCGGGATGTCGGCGGCGCGCTCGCGCAGCGACGGCAGGCGGATGGAAAAGGCGTTGACGCGGTAGTAGAGATCCTCGCGGAACGCGCCGTCGCGCACCATCTGCTCGACCGGCTGGTTGGTGGCCGAGATCAGTCTGAAGTCGACATCGATCGGGCGCGTGCCGCCCAGCCGCTCGAAGCGCTGTTCCTCGATCGCGCGCAGCAGCTTGCCCTGGTGCGGCAGCGAGAGCTCGCCGATCTCGTCGAGGAACAGCGTGCCCTTGTCGGCGAGCTCGAGCCGGCCCTGGCGCTGCTCGACGGCGCCGGTGAACGCGCCCCGCTCGTGCCCGAAGATCTCCGACTCGAACAGCGCGTCGGGCACGGCGGCGCAGTCGATGGCCTGGAACCGCCCGTCGCGCCGCGCGCTCAGCTCGTGGATCATGTGCGCGACGACGTCCTTGCCGGAGCCGGTCGGCCCCAGGATGAGCACCGCGATGTCGGCCTTGGCGGCGGTGCGAATCCACTCGAAGACGATCAGCATCTTCTCGTCGCGGCCGATCATCTCGCGGAAACGGCGCACGGCGCCCGATCGATCCTCGGGCGATGGCGCTGCGCCCCGGGCCATGAACGCCTCGACGAGCGCGCGCGCCTCCGCGTCGGCGGGCGCGGCAAACCGGTAACGATGGCCGCGCCGGCCGCCGCGCGCGACGACGCCGAACGTCTCGAGCTCGCGCAGGCAGTTCTCGACGTCGAGCCGCAGGCGGCCGAACGTCTGCATCAGGCCGTCGACGTCGAACGTCTCGCGGCGATGGGCCTCGAGAAAGCGCAGCAGCGCCGCGCGCAGCGGCGACTGCACGAGCGTCTGGAACCGCGCCTCCAGCCTGGCATCAGGCATGCCCGTAGCCTAGCACCCAGCACCCAGCACCCAGCACCCAGCACTTAGCACCTAGCACCGAGCACACAGCACTGATAATCTACCGCCCATGCGTTCCCTGGCGTCGGACCTCGTGCCCTTCGCCGCCCGCCTCGCCGGCGCGCCGCGCATCTACGCCGACGCGAATCTCCCGCAGGGCATCGTGCGGGCGATGCGCGAGACGCTGGGCTGGGACGTGCTGTTCGTGCTCGAGCACGACGATCTGCGACGCGCGCCCGACCGCGAGCACTTCACGCGCGCGCGCGACCAGGGCCGCACGCTCATCACCCTCGATCGCGATTTTCTCGACACGCGCCGCTTTCCCCTCGACCTGAGCGGCGGCGTCGTCGTGTGCAGCGCGCCGGGCGAGCGCGAGCTGCTGCTGCTGCTCACCAGGCTCGATCGCGAGCTGTTCCGCGCGGCGCGCGAGACGGACGACGGCATCGCCCCACTCGCGGGGCGCACGCTCGACTGGCATCCGGGCGCCACGCTCCCATGATCGTGCTGTCGGGCGCCGACGCCGTCCTCGCGGACCGCGTCCTCGGCCCCGCGACCATCGTCATCGAGGACGGCCTCATCGTCGACGTCGAGGCGGGCGCGCGCGCGCCCGAAGCGGCGCCCCAGGGCGCGCTGCACGTCGCGCTCGACGGCCACGTGATCGTGCCCGGCTTCATCGACGTGCACGTGCACGGGGTGGCCGGCCACGACGTGCTCGACGGGCCGGGCGCCGTCCGCGCGGTGGCCGAGCGGCTGCCGCGCTGGGGCGTCACGGCGTTCTGCCCGACGACGGTGGCGTGCTCGCCGGCGGAGCTGACGGCGCTGTTCGACGAGATCGCGGCGCTCCGTACCGGTGGCCACACGACCGGCGCTCGCGTCCTGCCGGCGCACCTCGAAAGCAACTTCATCAACCCGGAGTACCGGGGCGCCCAGCCGCTGGCGTGTCTGCGAAGACCGCCGGGCGATCCGCGCGCGCTGTTGTCACGGACTGGTGATGCTCCGCAGCCGGGGCGGGGACAGGCCTCGCCCGACTCTCGAGCGACACCTGCCGCTCGACCGGTCGCCGATGCCGGTGCGAACAGCTACACGGCGGACGACCTGCTGCGCGTGATCGGCGCGCGCCGCGCGGACGTCGGCATCGTCACGCTGGCGTCAGAGCTCGAGGGCGGGCTCGAGCTGGTGCGGGCGCTGGCGGCGGCCGGCATCCGCGTGTCGCTCGGGCATTCGGGCGCGAGGTACGGCGAGGCGGTCGCCGCGATCGAGGCCGGCGCCCGCCACGCGACGCACCTGTTCAACCGCATGCGCCCGATGTCGCATCGCGATCCGGGCATTACCGGCGCCGTGCTCGAGTCCGACGCCATCGCCGCCGAGATCATCTGCGACGGCGTGCACGTGCATCCGGCGGCGCTCCGCATCGCCATTGCCGCGAAGTCGCCCGCGCGCGTGATCGCGATCACCGACGGCACGGCCGGGTCGGGCCTGCCGCGCGGCGCCACCGCCCGGCTCGGCGGCTATCCGATCACCGTCGCCGACACCGCGCGCCTCGCCGACGGCACGGTCGCCGGCAGCGTGCTGACGATGGATCGGGCCTTCGCGATGCTGGCCAGCACCGCGGGCGCCTCGCTCGTCGACGCCGCGGCGATGTGCGCGACGACGCCGGCGCGCGAGCTCGGCCTGCAGGGCCTCGGGCTCATCGCGCCAGGCAGCCGCGCCGACCTCGCGGTGCTGGATCGCACGTTCGCCGTACGGCAGACCTGGGTGGGCGGCGTCATGGTGTTCTCGGAACAATGAGGCGGGCCGTACGCGTCTATTCGGGCATGTCCCCAGCGACGCTCACCGGTGCCGTTCGCGGCGTCGGCCTTGCCGCCATCCTCGTGTCGGCCGCCGGCTGCACGGTCCAGATCGACGGCCACACGTTCATCGAGCGCGAAGAGAAACGCTTTGCCACCGGCGAGACGCCCGAGGTCACGCTGACGACGTTCGATGGCTCGATCAGGGTGCGGGCCTGGGACCGTTCCGACGTGCTCGTCGACGTCGAGAAGCGCGGCTCGGACAAGGACGCGGTCGCCGCGATCCAGGTGGCGGCGGAGGCCGCGGGAGATCGGATCAGCGTCGAGGCGCGCCGGCCCGCGTCCGAGAAGCGGTTCGTCGGCATCGGCCTCCACCACTCCACGAGCGCGCGTCTCGTCGCCTCGGTGCCGCGCGGCGCGCGGCTCATCGTCACGACGCGCGACGGCTCGATCGCGGTCGAGCGCGTCGATGGCCGGCTCGAGCTCCGCACCGACGATGGCTCGGTGCGCGTGTCCGAGGCGGCGGGCGATCTGCTGGTGGTCACGCGCGACGGGTCGATCACGCTCGAGCGCGTCAGCGGCCGCGTCGACGCGCGCACGGGCGACGGCGGCATCCGCGTGACCGGCGCGCCGCCGGCGCTGCTGCTCGACACGCGCGATGGCTCGATCGTCGTGCGCGCCGACCGCGGCGCCGTCATCGAGGACGACTGGTCGCTGCGCACGGGCGACGGGTCGGTGGTGGTCGAGCTGCCGCAGGATTTCAACGCCGAGATCGACGCCGAGACGAAGGACGGCTCGGTGCGCACGGAGTTCACGATCGCCGGCGCCGGCGAGCGCGACCGGCGCGAGGCGCGCCGGGTGCTGCGCGGCCGCCTCGGCGCGGGCGGCAAGCTGCTCAGAGTCAGGACGAACGACGGATCAATACGGCTTCGGACTTCCTGATCCCAGCCGGCCCAGATCCACGAAGGCGCGTGTCGCATAGTCGGTGGGATCGGGCAGGTTGGCCTTCACGAAGCCGTCATGCCGCTCGCGGCACTTGCTGCACTGCCCGCAGTGCCGCCCGCCAATCGGCATCATGCACGAGATCGTGAGATCCAGCGGCAGGCCCACCGTGCGCGCCTGCCGGACGACGTCGGATTTCGTCCACTCGGCGAACGGCGTCTGAATCGTGATGTCGTGCGCGAGGCCGAGCGTCAGCGCGCGGCCCATGGCCGTGAGAAACGCCGGCGTCGCGTCGGGGAACGGGTTGCCCTTGAGCAGGCCGATGGCGATCTTCCGGATCCGCAGCTGCGACGCCAGGACGGCCGCCTTCGAGAGCAGCGTGATGTTCCGTCCCGCCAGATACACCTCCTCGTCGTCGGTGTCATAGGCCGGCGCGATGCCGGTGAGCGCCCAGTGCCCTTCTGGCAGGATGTCGCGCATGTCGACGTGGATCGTGCAGAGCGGCTTGAGCCGGGGCGCGAGCGCCGACTTCATGAGGCGCTCGATGCAGTGCGCCTCGGCGTACTCCCACGCATAGCCGCACCGGACGTGCACCGGGGTAATGGGCTCGCCGGCATTGCCGATGTACGAGAGCAGCACCGCGCTGTCGAGCCCGCCTGAGAGAAGGACGAGAGTCATGACGTTAACCGGTTAGGATGAAAGCGATGTACCTGGTCACCAAACGCATCGAATTCTGCTACGGCCACCGCCTGCTCGACTATGACGGCGTGTGCAAGCATCCCCACGGGCACAACGCGCTGGTCGAAGTCGACGTCCGCACCGACAGCCTCGACCGGCGGAACATGGTCGCCGACTTCAGCGACATCAAGCGGATCGTGAAAGGGTGGATCGATCGGGAGCTGGATCACAAGATGATTTTGCGGCACGACGACCCCCTGGTGGCGCCGCTCCAGCAGCTGGGGGAGCCCGTTTACATTCTGGAAAGCAACCCGACGGTCGAGCGCATTGCGCGTCTCATTTTCGACCACGCCCGCGAGGCCGGCATCAACGTCGTCTCTGTCCGGGTGTGGGAAACGCCGTCCTCAATCGCGGAATACACCGGCGAGGAGCCGTCCAATCGCTGATTCGAGGGCGTCGCCGCGCAGATTCCGCGCGGCAATCCGCCCTTCCCGGTCGAGCAGAATCGTCACTGGCAGCTCCTCCACACCAAAACGGCGGGCGAGATCGCCGTTATAACCACGCCCATCCTGGACCTGCGGCCAGTTGATGTCGTTTCTGCGTACCCAGGAGCGGAACGAGCGCCGGTCCAGCGTGTCCAGACTGATTCCCAGGATCTCGAAATCCTCACGGTCATACTCGGCGTGCAGTTTCTTCAATCTCGGTAGTTCCGCAAGGCAGGGGGCGCACCAGGTGGCCCAGAAATCGAGCAGGACAACGCGGCCGCGCAGATCGGCGAGCGTCAGGCTGCGGCCGTCCACCGTGTGAAGCCGGATGCGGCCGATCGCGTCGGGCTGCTGCGCGGCGACGGGCCAGGGCCAGCACACGCCGGCGACGAGCACGAAGGCGGCCGCCAGCCGGCGGATCAGCCGCGCCAGGCCGGCCTCGCGCGTCATCGCTAGAACTCGATCCGCGCGCCCAGCGCGAGCGACCGGGGCATCCGCGGCCCGTACACATAGGCGGCGTCGCGCAGCGGGCCGCGATCCAGGTCGCGCTGGTAGGCGTTCGTGAGGTTGCGCCCCGTCAGCGCGATCACCAGGCGCGCGCCCGCCATCGGCACCGCGCGCGAGATCGTGGCGTCGGCCACGACGAACCCCGGCGTGCGTTCCAGCCGATCCTCGTCGATCCATCCGGCGTAGTGCGGCGCCAGCATCGGGCCCGTGTAGCGCAGGCCGGCGAACAGATTGAAGCCGGCGACGCCGCGCACCGTGGCGGTCGCGTTGGCCATCCGGCGCGGCGTGCGGAAGAAGTCGCGGCTCCCGAAGTCCGGCTCCGGACTCTCGAACCGCGCGCGCTGCTCGACGATGCCGCCTTGCAGCACGAGGGCGTCGCCGATGCCCCAGCCGAGATTCATCTCGACGCCGTGCACCCGCGCGCGCCCGAAGTTCGTCTTGAGCATCTCGAAGGGCGCCGTCAGCGGGTCGTCCTGCTCGACGACGTGAAACAGGTCGGCCAGCCGCGTGTCGAACGCGTTGATCTCGACGAGCGCCTGCCCGCGCCAGAGCTCGGGCTTCCACTCGAAGCCGGCCATGTAGCTGGCCGACGATTCCTCGCGCAGCGCCGGATCCTGCAGGATGATGCGCACGTCGCCCGCCACCGAGCTGAGGTGCAGGTCTTCGTCGAAGAGCTGCGGCGCGCGGAACCCGCGCGCGGCCGACACGCGCACGTCGAGCGCCTCGATCGGCGACCACATCACCGCGGCGCGCGGCGACACGACCGTCTTCGAGAGCGCCGAATGCCGGTCGGCCCGCGCGCCGGCGAGCAGCTGCCAGCCGGGCGCCATCGTCCAGTCGTCCTGCACGAACACGCCTGTGTTGCGGTACGTCGCGTCGGTGAGCCGCCCGTACGCCGGCTGGCTGTCGGCCAGCGCGTCGGCGCTGTGCTGCACGCCCCACGAGATCGTGTGCGCGCCGGCGTAGTGATTCAGCTGCGTGTCGACGAGCGCCAGCGTGTTCGTGGTGCGGCCGTAGGCATTCGGATCCCGCCCGACGCCGTAGTAGCTGTCTCGCGCCGTGTCGGCCCACGCCATCGTCACGCGATAGTCGAAGCGCCCGCTGACGCTGTGGAACCAGCTGCCCGAGAGCGACGTGCGGAGGCTGTCGATCGCTTCGGCGATGTCGGCTTCGTGCGGCGGACGGTCGAGCGCGTTGCCGCCGCGCCGATGCTCGTCGATGCGCGTGAAGTCGAGCGTGAGCTTCGCGCGTCCGCCGGCCGCGTACCGGTTGAGCCGCGCGCCGACCGCGCCCAGCCGCCGCAGGCTGACTTCCGTGAAGCCGTCGCCGTCGACGTCAATCGGCTCGACCTGGTCCGCCTGGCCGAAGGCCGTGAAGAGCGTTTGCCGATCGCGCGACACCAGGTCGATCGCCCCGTTGCCCGAGCGCACGCCTTCGCCGCCGCCGGCCCGCTCGCCGCGCAGTTCGATCACGCCGCCCGAGGCGGCGGCCTCGCGCGAGATGACGTTGACGACGCCGCCGACCGACCCGGGCCCGTAGAGGGCCGACCCGCCGCCTTTCACGACCTCGATGCGCTCGAGCATGCGGGCCGGGATGTGCTCGATGCCGTAGACCTGCGCGAGCGACGAGATGATCGGCTGGCCGTCGACCAGAATCTGGGTGTACGGCCCGCCCAGGCCCAGCAGCCGGATCTGCGAGAAGTTGCAGTTCTGGCAGTTGCTCTCGACCTGTACGCCGGTGGTGTACTCCACCGCATCGGCCAGCGTGCGCGCCTGCACCGCGCGCATGGCCTCCTTTGTGATGACTTCGGTCCGCACCGGGACGTCGCTCAGCCGGCGGCTCGTACGCGTGGCGGTCACGACAACGGCCTCCCGGAACCCGGGGGGGAGCGTGGCGGCCTGTTGCGAGGCCATTTGAGCGGCCAGGACGAGTATTTGGATAGCCATTGACGTAATTTTGAACACTCAAAACTACGCCTGCGGCGACTAGAAAGTCAAGCCGCCGCTTTTTCAGGCCGGGGCGACCAGAATCTTCGCCGCCGCCCGCGTCCCCACTGTCGTCACCCGCCCGTCGGCGTACCGCAGACTCACCCGATCCGCCACATCGTCACGCGCATCGACGGTAATTTCTTCACCGGGTTTGAGGGCGCTGGCTTCGACGAAGTGCAGAAACTGCGGATCCTGGTCAATGACGCGGGTGACGCGGACCGGAACGCCGAGGGGGCAGGAGAGCAGGTCGAGGGCGTCGCTCGCCTCGACGTGGCCTTCGGCCGTGGGGATGGGATCGCCGTGCGGGTCGACGGTGGGGCGCCCGAGCATCTCGTCGATGAGATCGATCACGCGGTCCGAGACGGCGTGCTCGAGATGCTCCGCCTCGTCATGTACTTCGGCCCAGCTCATGCCGAGCACCTTGACGAGGAACAGCTCGACGAGGCGATGCCGGCGCAGCACCATGCTGGCGAGCTTTTCGCCTGCCGGCGTCAGCCGCACGCCCGAGTACGGCTCGTAGTGCGCCAGGCCCGAATCGGCCAGCGCCTTCACCATCGTCGTCGCCGTGCCGGGCGTGACGCTCAGCGCGGCGGCGAGCTGGCCCATGGGCACGAGCGCGCGATCGCCGGTCAGAACCGCCTCGGCGAGATAGATCGACTTCAGGTAGTTTTCGACCGTCTGGGATGGAAGCATTCGGCTGCGTGCTCGGTGTTCGGTGCCTGTGCTCTACGATAACTCAGGATGGCCGAGGGAAAGCCCCGTCTCGCGCGCGCGTTCGACTCGCCCGGCGCGAAGCTGGCGTACAACCGCCGGCTGTTCGCGACGATTGCGCCGCGCTACGACCTGATCACGCGCCTGCTGTCGTACGGGCAGGACGCGCGCTGGAAGCGGCGCGTGTCGGAGATCGTCCGCGCCGAGGCGCCGCCGGGACGGCTGCTGGACCTGGCGTGCGGGACGGGTGACATCGCGCTCTCGCTCGCCGACGGGACGCGGCAGGTGGTGGGGCTCGATCTCACGACGGAGATGCTGACGCTTGCCGTTCGGAGGTTCGGGGGTTCGGGGGTTCGGAGGTTCGCCCCTGCGTGGATCGCCGGCGACATGACACGGCTGCCGTTCGCGACCGCATCGTTCGACGCCGTCACGACCAGCTACGGCCTGCGGAATGTGCCGTCGCTCGACGCCGCGCTGGATGAAGTCGCGCGCGTGCTGCGTCCCGGCGGTCTGTTCGTCTCGCTCGATTTCAACAAGCCGGAATCGCCGGTCGTGCGCGCCGTGTATCTCGGCTACCTCACCGCGGTGGGGGCCGTCGCCGGACTCGCGCTGCACGGCGACTCCGAGACGTACCGGTACATTCCGCATTCGATTCGCAGGTACCCCGGAGCGCGCGGCGTGGCCGGGGCGATTGCGGCACGCGGCTTCGAGCGCGTGCGCGTCGAGCCGAAGCTCGGCGGGCTGATGACCATTCACGCGGCGCGCCGGAGCGGCGCCCCGCAGCCGGCAATTCCGCGATCCGCCTTATGATCTGACCGATGTCCGATCTCAGCGATCTGCGCCGCCGCGTGCGGCAGGCCCTGCAGGATGCGAAACAGAAGGCGGCCGCGCGGCGCGCCGCGCGCGACGAGGCCTCGCGCGCCTGGGACGCCGCGCTCGAGCAGACCGTGACGCCGCTGATGCGCGACATCGCGGCGGCGCTCAGCGGCGAGGGGCTCGCGTTCCGGCTCGACACGCCGGCCGGCGCCGCGCGCCTGATGTCGGAGCGCAGCCCGGACGACTACATCGAGGTGCGGCTCGACGATTCGGACGAGCGCGACGCGCCCGGCGTGGTGGGCCGCACCGTTCGCGCGCGCGGGCGCCAGAGCGTGACGGTGATCGAAGAGCCGCTCGGGCCGCCCTCGGAGATCACCACCGATCGGCTCATGGCCTTCCTGATGACGGCGATTCAGCCCCTGGCGCGCTGAGCCCCAGTTCCTTCAGAATCTTCGCGGTGTGTTCGCCGAGTGCCGGCGGCGGCGTGCGTACCGATCCCGGCGTCTCGGACAGCTTCACTGGAATGCCGAGCAGCCGCAGCGCGCGCTGCGCTTCGTGATCGACGCGCGCGATCATCCCGCGCGCTTCGATCTGCGGGTCGGCCAGCGCTTCGGCCATGTCGCGCACCGCGCCGGCGGGCACGCCCGCCTCGCGCAGCGCCGCGATCCACGCGGCATTCGTCCGTGTGGCCATGACGGTCTTCAGCACCGGCTCCAGCGCCCCGTAATGCTCGACGCGTCCGGCGTTGGTGCGGTACCGCGCATCCGCCGCCGCCTCGGGCAGATCCGCGATGCGGCAGAACCGCTGCCACTGATCGTCGTTGCCCACCGCGAGCACCAGCATGCCGTCGGCCGTGGCGAACGTGTTGTACGGCGCGATGCTCGGATGCCGGTTGCCCAGCCGCGTGTTGGGCGTGCCGGTCGCGAAGTACGCCGAGGCCTGATACGTGAGGACCGACGCCGCGGCATCGAGCATGCCGATGTCGACCAGCTGCCCGCGGCCCGTGCGCTGTCGCGCGACGAGCGCCAGCAGCACGCCCTGCGCCGCGTACATGCCCGCCACGATGTCGGCGATGGCGATGCCCATACGGACCGGCTCGCCGCCCTCCGTGCCGGTGATGCTCATGAGCCCGCTTTCCGCCTGCGTGACGGCGTCGTAGCCCGCCTCGCGCGCGCGCGGCCCGGTGCGGCCATAGCCCGTGATCGAGCAGTAGATCAGGCGCGGATGCCGCTCGCGCACGGCGTCGTAGCCGAGCCCGGCGCGATCCATCACGCCCACGCGGAAATTCTCCACGAGCACGTCGGCGCGGGCGAGCAGCGCGTCGAGCACGGGACGCGAGGCCGGCTGCTTGAAGTCGAGCGCCACGCTTTCCTTGTTGCGATTCACGCTGAGAAAGTAGGCGCTCTCGCCGCCGACGAACGGCGGGCCCCAGTGCCGCGTGTCGTCGCCGCGGCCCGGCTGCTCGATCTTGATCACGCGCGCGCCCATGTCGCCGAGCAGCATCGTGCAATACGGCCCCGCGAGCACGCGCGACAAATCCAGCACCGTGATGCCGTCGAGCGGCGCCGCCGCCGGCGTCATGCGTGCCCTCGCAGACCGCGGACGATCCGCACCAGATCGGTGACGAGCGCGTAGGCGGTGGCGGTGAGGCTGCCTTCGAGCTGCGTAATCAGAATCGGTCCCACGAGATCCGTGTCGAGCCGGAGCGCGTTGGCCGGGCCGTCGAGCGACCCGAACGGCCCGGACGGATCGACCTCGCGCAGCCGCACGTCCGCGCGCACGCGATCGCCGTCGCGCGCCGCGCGCGCCATCAGCTTCAGGCGCGTCCCGCGCGAGGCCGCCTCGCGGACGCGGCGCCCGACATCGGCGCCCAGACCCTCGCGATCGACGTCGCGCGGCGTGATGCCCGCGTCGAGCAGCACGTTGGCGAGCGCGGCGGTCTTCGCCGCCGCGTCCCACCCTTCGAGATCGAGCGACGGATCGGTTTCGGCGATCCCCTCGGCCTGCATGCGCGCCAGCGCGGCCTCCGCCGCTTCACCGCGCTCGATCGCGACGAGCATCTGATTGGTCGTCGTATTGAGCACGCCTTCGAAACCGAGCACCCGCGCGGCCGGCAGCGTCTCGCGCACCAGGTTGAACACCGGCACGCCGTCCATCACCGCCCCTTCGAAGTAGAACGACACGCCGCGGTCCGCGGCGAGCGCCTGCAGCTCGCGCGCGGCAAACGCCGCCGGACCTTTGTTCGCGGTGACGACGTGGAGGCCGGCGGTGAGGGCGGCGCGGACGTGATCGATCGCGGGCTGCCCGGCGCGGATGTCGAGCACGGTCGTCTCGACGAGCGCGGCCGGCTCCCACAGGTCGGCGGTGCGGGCGATGACCGCCGCCGCGTCCTTCAGCGGCACGCCGACGCCGTCTTCGAGCATCGTCGCCGCCTGCCCCGAGCCTGTCGAAGGGCCGCGCTCGAGGCGATCGGCCTGTTCGACGGCGTCGATGCCGCGCGACGAGAAGAGCGCGCCATGGCTCCGCGTGGCGATGCCGGTAATCACCGGCTCGAGGCCCAGCGCCGCGAGCTCCGCCTCGCGCTCGCGCAGCAGGCGCACGAAGCGCCGCGCGACGTTGCCGAAGCCGACCAGCGCGAGGTTGATTTTCACGGCCGCTATCGTGTGAGCCGCGCAATGAAACGCGAGATGCGCGCCAGCCCGTCTTCCAGTGTCGGCCGATCGTTGCCGAATCCGATGCGCACGTAGCCTTCCATGCCGAAGTGCGCGCCCGGCACGATCAGCACGCTCTCCTCGTCGCGCAGCCGCTCGGCAAGCGGCAGCGAGGCGATGGGGAGGTCGTACTTCGCGTAGCAGATCGCGCCGGCGTCCGGCGCCGCCCATTCGAAGCAGCCCTGCTCGGAGAGCCACGATTCGAGCACGGGATAGTTTTCGCGAATGACGCCGCGCGTGCGCTCGATGATGCGCGCGCGCCGCGCCGGCTCGAGCGCCAGGCGCGCCAGGAAGTCGCTCGCGGCGCCCGGAGCAATCGTCGTGTAGTCGTGGTACGACCACGTCCGCGCGACGAAGTCGGCCGGCGCCACGATCCAGCCGATGCGCAGCCCCGGCAGCCCGTACGCTTTCGACAGGCCGCTCGTCACGATCGCGCGCTCGCTCATTCCCCAGATCGACGGGCTCTCCACGCCGTCGCGCTCGGCGCCGCGATAGATCTCGTCCGACAGAATCCACGCCCCCACGCGATCGGCCGCGGCGGCCACGCCTTTGAGCACCGTCTCGTCGAAGCGCGCGCCGGTGGGATTGTTCGGCGCGCAGATCAGGATCAGCTTTGTTTTCTTCGTTATCAGCGTGTCGAGTTCGGCGACGTCGGCGTGATACCGGCGGTTCGCGAGGCGCAGCTTCCACTCGCGCACCTGGCCGCCGAACCCGCGCACGAGGCCCCACCCCTGCATGTAGTTCGGCGTCATCATCACGATCTCGTCGCCCGGCTCGACCAGGTGCCACAGCGAGACGAAGTTCGCCTCGGACCCGCCGTTGGTGACCTGGATCTGATCTGGGGCGGTGCCCGGATAGAGCGCGGCAATGCGCTCGCGCAGGGGGATCGTCCCGTTCGACTGGGTGTACGCCAGCGGCTCGTCCAGCAGGGCGGCCGCATCGTCGCCGCCGAGCAGCTCCCGGGTCGTCATCGGATGCACGCCGCTCTCGGAGAGGTTGGCGGCGACCCGGTTCTCCCAGGTCGACTGCATCCGCTCCATTTCGAATGTTTCTATACGCATGGGAAGGCCAAAACCTCTCGACGAAAGACTAATGGATATGGAGCGTAGCCGGAGTAAGTTTTGCAGCCGGGAGACCACATGTTGAAACGAACCCTGGGAACGATGACGGTTGTGCTTGCGCTGGCGGCTCCGGCGGCGGCGCAGGACATGCGGCGGATGGAGCCGGAGCGGTCGGTGACGACATCGGGTCAGGCGTCGGTGCGGCTGGCGCCGGATCGGGCGTGGGTGACGGTGGGCATCGAGGCGCGCGCGCCGAAGCCGCAGGAGGCGCAGAAGCAGGCGGCCGAAGTGATGCGGCGGATTCAGATGCAGCTCGAGGCCCTCGGCATTCCGCCCGAGTCGATTCGCACCGCGAGCTTCAACCTGCAGGCCGACTGGGACTACTCGAACAACCGGCGCAACCTGCGCGGCTACATCGTGTCGAACCTCGTTGAAGTGAAAGTCGACGACATCGCGAAGGTGGGCGACGTGCTGGATCGATCGATTGCCTCGGGCGGCAACACGATTCACGGCGTGCGCTGGGATCTGCGGAATCGCGACAAGGCCGAGCGCGACGCGCTGCGGCAGGCCGTCGAAGACGCGAAACAGCGCGCGGAGGTCGCGGTGGCCGCGGCCGGTGCGACGCTCGGGTCCGTGCTGCGCATCAACGAGCAGCGCTACGACCAGCCGCGCCCGATGCTGGACGCCGTGAGGATGCGTCAGTCGGCGGCTGAGGCGCTGGCGCCCGAGACGCCGATCAGCCCCGGCGAGATCGAGATTCGATCGACGGTGACCGTGTCGTTCTCGATCGTCTGAAAAAGGGGACGGGTCTAATTATTCGAAGCGTCGAGCTCCGATTTCGTCACCTGGCGCGGCGCGAGCTTGAGCAGATCCGGCGCCTCGACGACCTTCGTCGAGCTCACGCCCAGGTCCTTGAACCTGCGCGCGGCCGGCAGCACCTTCTGCTCCAGCGAGCCGACGAACTGATCGTAGGCGTCGCCGGCCTGGCGGATGTTGGCGCCGACCCGCTCGAGGTGCTGGACGAGCACGGCCAGCCGCTCGTAGAGGTCGCGGCCGATCTCGCGAATCTGCTCGGCGTTCTCCGCCAGCGACTGCTGCTGCCAGCCGTAGGCGATCGTGCGCAGCAGCGCCAGCAGCGTCATCGGCGTCGCCAGCACGATGTGATGGCGCGCGGCCGTCTCGAGCAGCGTGGCGTCGCGCTCGAAGGCCGAGGCCATCAGCGGTTCGAGCGGCATGAACATCACCACCAGCTCCGGCGCCGCGTCGAACTGCCTGAAATACTCTTTCGCGCCGAGCGCCTTGATGTGCTCCCGCACCTGCTTCGCATGCGCGTCGAGATGCTGCGCCCGCACCGTGTCGTCGGCCGCTTCCACCGCGCGCAGATAGGCGTCAATCGGCACTTTCGAGTCGACGACGATGGAGGCGCCGCCCGGGAGGGTGATGACCAGGTCCGGCGTCTGGCGGCCGCGGTCCTCGCTCGTCACCGTGGCTTTTTCCGTGAAGTCGCAGTGCTGCAGCATGCCCGCGAGCTCGACGACCTTGCGCAGCTGCACTTCGCCCCACCGGCCGCGCTGATTCGGGGAGCGCAGCGCGCGCGACAGCTGTTCCGTCTCGCGGCGCAAATCCGTCTGCGTTTGCACCAGCGACTCGAGCTGGCGCGTGACCGCGCCGTACGAGCGCTCGCGGCGCAGGTCGGTGTCGCCCAGCTGCGCCTGGACCTTGTCGAGCGTCTCGCGCACGGGCGTCAGCAGCGCGCCGGCGTTCTCGAGAAATTCCGTCCGGTTCTCACGCAGGGCTTCCTTCGACAGCGCGGCGAACGTATCGCGCGCGTCGATCAGCGCGGCGCGCTGATCCTCGACGGACTGGCGCGAGGCCGCCAGCTCGGCCTCGAGCCGCGCGCGCGTGGCTTCAGCGGCGCGGCCGCGCGCGAGCCAGTAGACCGTGGCCGCGAGCGCGCCCAGGGCGATGCCAAGGAGGAGGGGGAGTGCGCTGATTTGCACAGGCGCATGGTACCAGACCGGGGTGACAGATCAGGTCAGGCGGGCCACACGCGCATCCTGCCTGGACGCTCGCGCCGCGCTAAGATCGCCGGGTGACCGAGCGCCCTGCCGATTTCACGCCCGACGAGCGCCGCCGCTATGGCCGGCACATCGTCATTCCCGAGGTGGGCGAGGAAGGACAGCGCCGGCTGAAGGCGGGATCGGCGCTGGTGGTCGGCGCCGGAGGGCTCGGATCGCCGACCCTGTTATACCTGGCCGCCGCCGGCCTCGGCCGCATCGGCATCGTCGAGTTCGACACGGTCGACGAGTCGAACCTGCAGCGCCAGGTGCTGTACGGCACGCGCGACATCGGCCGGCCGAAAGTCGAGACGGCGGCCGCGCGGCTGGCCGACATCAATCCCCACGTCACGATCGAACCGCACCCCGTGCGCCTCGACGCGTCGAACGTCATCGACCTCGTCTCGCGCTACGACATGGTCATCGACGGCACCGACAACTTCGCGGCGCGGTACCTGGTCAACGACGCGTGCGTGCTCACCGGCAGGCCGAACGTGTACGGCAGCGTGTTTCGCTTCGAGGGACAGGTATCGGTGTTTGCCGCGAAGGACGGCCCCTGCTACCGGTGCCTGCATCCCGAACCGCCACCGCCGGGTGTGATTCCAGGCTGCTCGGAAGCCGGCGTGCTTGGCGTGCTGCCCGGTCTGGTAGGCACGATTCAGGCGAATGAGGCCTTGAAGATCATTGGCGGATTCGGGGATTCGCTGATCGGGCGATTGTTGTTGATTGACGCATTGGGGCCGCGATTCCGCGAGATTCGATTGCCGAAAGATCCGGCGTGCCCAGTGTGCGGCACAAGTCCCACCATCACGTCGCCTGTCGAATACACGCTGCTGTGCGGCGATCTGCCGAGCGACGACGCCATCGAGATTACGGCCGGCGAGCTCCGCCGAAGGATTGCCGCGCGCGAGCCGCTGCTCATTCTGGACGTGCGCGAGCCGCACGAACACGCGCTCGAGGCCATCGACGGCAGCCGCCTCGTGCCGCTCGGCCAGCTCGGCAGCCGGCTCGACGAGCTCCCCCGCGACCGCCCGATCGTGGCCCACTGCGCGGTCGGCCAGCGCAGTCTCAAGGCCGCTAAGATGCTGCGCGATAAGGGCTTCCAGGCCGTTTCCCTCAAGGGAGGCATGACGGCCTGGGGGAGGTAATGCTAAACTAGGACGTTCTGGGTCGGATATTCAGATAGTCCTATGCTGCGACTTTCGAAGAAATCGGATTACGCCCTCATCGCGCTGCGCCATCTCGCCACGCCCGGCGACAAACAGTCGGCGTCCGCGCGGGAGCTCGCCGAGCGCTTCAACATTCCCGTCGAACTGCTGGCCAAGGTGCTGCAGAAACTCGCGCGCGCGGGCCTGCTCGACTCGCAGCAGGGCATCCGCGGCGGCTACGTGCTGTCGCGCCCGGCCGACACGATCTCCGTGGCCGACATCATCGTCGCGGTCGACGGACCGCTGACCGTGACGGCCTGCTCCGATGAAGACCAGACCTGCGACCAGTTCTCGAAGTGCAACGTGCGCGATCCGCTGTGGCGCCTGAAGGACCGCATCGTCTCGGCGCTCGCGAGCTGCACGCTCGCGGAGCTGGCAACGGACCCGCCGCCCAGCGGCGACTCCGTGCACCTGCATTTTGGAAAGCCTTTCGCGGGGGGGCTTTCGGCAGAGCGTCAACCATGATCACCATCACCGAAGCCGCATCACACCAGATCGTGAAGCTCCTTACCAAGAATGGCGAGCAGCAACTCGCCGGCGGCGGGCTGCGCGTCGGCGTCAAGGCCGGCGGTTGCTCCGGCTTCGAGTACACGTTTGCCTGGGAAACCAGTCCGAAGCCGGCCGATCAGGTGTTCAGCGGCGCGGCCGGCGCGAAAGTCTTCGTCGACCCGCGCAGCTTCCGCCTGCTCGACGGCACCACGCTCGACTACGACACGGGCCTGCTGAGCAAAGGGTTCGTCTTCCAGAACCCGCAGGCGAAAAACACGTGCGGCTGCGGCGTTTCGTTTTCGATTGAGGAAAAAGCGTGAGCACTTCCACTGACACCATCGAACAGCTCGCGCAGCAGGAGTACAAGTATGGCTTCGAGACGCTGATCGAGGCCGACACGCTGCCGCCCGGGCTGAATGAGGACGTCATCCGCGTCATCTCGGCCAAGAAGAACGAGCCCGAATGGCTGCTCGACTTCCGCCTGAAGGCCTACAAGGTGTGGCTGACGATGAGCGAGCCGCAGTGGGCGAACCTGAAGTTCGAGCCGATCGACTATCAGGCGGTCAGCTACTACTCGGCGCCGAAGAAGAAGCCGCAGCTCTCGAGCCTCGACGAGGTCGATCCGGAGATCCGCGCCACGTTCGACAAGCTCGGCATCCCGCTCGAGGAGCAGAAGCTGCTGGCCGGCGTCGCGGTCGACGCCGTCTTCGACAGCGTCTCGGTGGCGACGACCTTCAGCGACAAGCTCGCGTCGCTCGGCATCATCTTCTGCTCGTTCTCGGAGGCCGTGCAGAAGCATCCCGAGCTCGTGAAGAAGTACCTCGGCACCGTCGTGCCGCACACCGACAACTTCTACGCCGCGCTCAACTCGGCCGTCTTCACCGACGGCTCGTTCGCCTACATCCCGAAGGGCGTGCGCTGCCCGATGGAGCTGTCGACGTACTTCCGCATCAACGCCAAGAACACCGGCCAGTTCGAGCGCACGCTGATCGTTGCCGAGGAAGGCTCCTACGTCAGCTATCTCGAGGGCTGCACGGCGCCGATGCGCGACGAGCACCAGCTGCACGCCGCCGTCGTCGAACTGGTCGCGCTGGACGATGCCACGATCAAGTACTCGACGATTCAGAACTGGTATCCGGGCGACAAGAACGGCAAGGGCGGCATCTACAACTTCGTGACCAAGCGCGGCATCTGCAAGGGCCGCAACTCGAAGATCACGTGGACGCAGGTCGAGACCGGGTCGGCGATCACCTGGAAGTATCCGGGCTGCATCCTGCAGGGCGACAACTCGATCGGCGAGTTCTACTCGGTGGCGACGACCAACAACAAGCAGCAGGCCGACACCGGCACGAAGATGATTCACATCGGCCGCAACACGCGGTCGACGATCGTGTCGAAGGGCATCTCGGCCGGCAACGGCCAGAACACCTATCGCGGTCTGGTGCGCATCGGCAAGGGCGCGATCAACGCGCGCAACCACTCGCAGTGCGACTCGCTGCTGATCGGCGACCGCTGCGGCGCGCACACGTTCCCGTACCTCGACATCCGGAACACCTCCGGCAAGATCGAGCACGAGGCATCGACCTCGAAGATCGGCGAAGACCAGATCTTCTATTGCCGCCAGCGCGGCATTTCACCGGAAGACGCGATGAACATGATCGTGAGCGGCTTCTGCAAGGAGGTCTTCCGCGAGCTGCCGATGGAGTTCGCGGTCGAGGCCCAGAAACTGCTGTCTATCAGCCTGGAAGGATCGGTCGGATAGAGATGATGCTCGAGATCAAAGGCCTTCGCGTCAAGGCCGAAGACAAAGAAATATTGACGGGCGTCGACCTGCGGGTCGATCCCGGCCAGGTGCACGCCATCATGGGGCCCAACGGCTCGGGCAAGAGCACGCTGGCGCGCGTGCTGTCGGGGCATCCCGACTACGAAGTGATTGCCGGCGACGTGCGCTACAACGGCAAGGACCTGCTGGCGATGGATCCCGAGGATCGCGCCCGTGAAGGCGTGTTCATGGCGTTCCAGTATCCGGTGGAGATTCCGGGCATCAACAACGCGTACTTCCTGAAGGCGGCGCTCAACGCGCTGAAGAAGCACCGCGGCGAAGAGGAGCTCGACGCCGTCGAGTTCATGGCGCTCATCAAGGACAAGGCGAAGCTGCTCGAGATGGACCAGAGCATGATGAGCCGGTCGGTGAACGAGGGCTTCTCGGGCGGAGAGAAGAAGCGCAACGAGATCTTCCACATGGCCGTGCTCGAGCCGAAGCTGGCGATTCTCGACGAGACCGATTCGGGCCTCGACATCGACGCGCTGAAGATCGTCTCGAGCGGCGTCAACGCGCTGCGCTCGCCCGATCGCGCGATGATCGTCGTCACCCACTATCAGCGCCTGCTCAACTACATCGTCCCCGACTTCGTGCACGTGCTGTCGGAAGGCCGCATCGTGCGGTCGGGCGGCAAGGAGCTGGCGTTCGAGCTCGAGGAGAAGGGCTATACCTGGCTCGAGCAGGGAGCCGGCGCGCGATGACCGTTGCGGAGCGGCAGGAGCCGTTCGTCGCGGCGTACGAGCGGCTGAAGACGTCGGCGCCCGCGGGCCCGGCCTGGCTGCGCGACGCGCGCGAGGCGGCGATGCGGCAGTTCGCCGATAGCGGGTTTCCAACGACGCGGCACGAGGACTGGCGCTTTACGAACATCTCGCCGATCGTCCAGACGGAGTTTGCGCCGACGGGGCCCACGCCGACGGCCGGGCAGGTGGCGGCGCATCTGTTTGCCGACTCGCTCGCGCATGTCGCGGTGATCGCGTCGGGCAGGTTCGCGCCCGGGCTGTCGTCGCTCGACGGACTGCCGAAGGACGTGTTTGCCGGCAGTCTTGCCGCCGCGCTCGCGTCCAATCCTGACTGGCTGCAGCCGGCGCTCGCGCAGCTCGCCGTGGGCGACCATCCGTTCGTCTGGCTCAACACGGCACTCTTCGAGGACGGCGTCCTCATCCGCGTGCCCGACAACGTCATCGTCGAGCGGCCGATTCAGGTGCACGTCGCTTCTGACGCGGCGTCGGATCCCACCGTCTCGCATCCGCGCGTGCTCGTGATTGCCGGCGAGAACAGCCAGGTGTCGATCATCGAGAGCTACGGCGGGCCCGAGGGGCAGTGCTACTTCACGAACGCCGTCACCGAGGTGCTCGTCGCGCCCGGCGCGGTCGTGCATCACGTAAAGGTGCAGCGCGAAAGCCGGAAAGCGTTTCACATTGCCGGCACGTTCGCCCGCCTGGGCCGCGGCTCGGTGTTCTCGTCGCACAACATTTCGTTCGGCGGCGGCATCGTGCGCAACGACATCAGCGCGGTGCTCGACGGCGAGGGCGGCGAAGCCACGCTCAACGGCCTGTATCTGGCCGATGGCGACCGGCTGGTCGACAATCACACCGTCATCGATCACGCGAAGGCGCACTGCCCGAGCCACGAAGTCTACAAGGGCGTGCTCGGCGGCAAGGCGCGCGCGGTGTTCAACGGCAAAATCTTCGTGCGCCAGGACGCGCAGAAGACGAACGCGAAGCAGACGAACAAGGCGCTGCTGCTCAGCGACGACGCGCAGATCAACACCAAGCCGCAGCTCGAGATTTTCGCCGACGACGTGAAGTGCACGCACGG
>DATKDT010000111.1:0-19230 GCA_035512575.1 Vicinamibacterales bacterium
CGGCCAGGCCGCCGCGAACATCCGGCAGCTGCGCAAGCCCGACCCGTACAAACAGAAGGGCGTGCGCTACACGGGCGAAGTACTGAAGAAGAAAGCGGGGAAAACGGGAGCCTAGGTTAGCCGGCGCGGCGTTCTCCGCGACGGCTCGGGCCTGGGGCCCGGAGCCTGGAGCCTGGAGCCTGACTTATGCGAATTAAGACGAAGAAGGACAAGCGGACACGCATTCACCTGCGGCAGCGCAAGAAGGTGCACGGCACCGGGGCGCGGCCGCGCCTGGCGGTGTTTCGCAGCATCGGGCACACCTACGCGCAGGTAATCGACGACATGTCGGGTACCACGCTCGTGTCGGCGGCCTCCACCGAGCCGGCGATCAAGGGTGCGCTCGGCAAGGACGCGAAGGCCGGGAACGTGGCCGGCGCGAAGGCGATCGGCCAGGCGATCGCCGAGCGCGCGAAAGAAAAGGGCATCACGCGCGTGGTGTTCGACCGCGGCGGCTATCTGTATCACGGGCGCGTGCGCGCGGTCGCCGAGGCGGCGCGTGAAGCCGGGCTGGAGTTTTAGTGCGCAGCGAGCGGCGCGGGGCAAGGGGGCCCCGCGAGGCGCCGCGCCTGAGCGCGCGCAGGCGGGATTTCCACCAGGCGGGGTGCAGGGGTCCCCGCCGGAGAGAATGAGCACATGAAGAAGATTGGCAGTCGCGAAAAGATCGATGCCTCGCAGCTCGATTTGAAGGACACGGTCGTCCAGATCAGCCGCGTCACGAAAGTCGTCAAGGGCGGCAAGAACCTGAGCTTCAGCGCGCTGGTCGTCGTCGGCGACGGCGCGGGCGTGGTGGGCTTCGGCGTCGGCAAGGCGAAGGAAGTGCCGTCGGCGATCCGTAAGGCGATCGAGGCCGCGAAGAAGAACCTGATCCGCGTGCCGATGAACGGCACGACCGTGCCGCATCCGGTGGTCGGCCGGTTCGGCGCCGGCAGCGTGCTGCTCAAGCCGGCGCCGGAGGGCACGGGCATCATCGCGGGCGGTGGCGTCCGCGCGGTCGTCGAGTCGGCCGGCATCACGAGCGTCGTGACCAAGTCGCTCGGGTCGGCCAACCATCACAACGTCGTGCGCGCGACGTTCGCGGCGCTGCTCGGCCTGAAGGATCCGGCGTACATTGCGCGGCTCCGCGGCAAGGACCTCGAGGAGATGGTGGCACGATAGATGGCGAAGAAGACACCGAAGAAGGCCGCGGAGAAGGTCACGGTGACGCTCGTGGTGAGCCCGATCGGGTTCAACCGGAACCAGCTCGCCGTCGTCAAGGGCATGGGCCTGCGCCGCATCCGCCACAGCGTCGAGCTGCCTGACACGCCCGAGACGCACGGGATGATCCACAAAGTACGGCACCTCGTGAAAGTGGAGAATTAGAGAGACGCTTATGTCATTGACAGGACTCAAGCCCCCGAAGGGGGCCAAGCACGCGAAGAAGCGAGTGGGCCGCGGCCAGGGTTCGGGCACCGGCAAGACCGCCGGGCGCGGGCACAAGGGCGCGAAGTCGCGCTCGGGCTTCACGCACAAGCGCGGGTTCGAGGGCGGCCAGATGCCGCTGCACCGCCGCATGCCGAAGCGCGGCTTCCACAACCCGTTTCGCATCGAGTACGCCGTCGTCAACCTCGACACGATTGCCGAGGTGTTCGACGCCGGATCGGAAGTGACGCCGGAGCTGCTCGAGGCGCGCGGTCTGGTCGGCGGCGCACGGAAGAAGGTCAAGGTGCTCGCGCGCGGCGACATCAGCAAGAAGCTGACGGTGCGCGCGCACAAGTTCAGCGGCAAGGCCGAAGAGAAGATTAAGGCGGCCGGCGGAACCGCGGAAGTGCTCGCATAGGGCGAGCGAACGGAGCGGGGCGTTGGGCCCCCGCGAGTGAGCGAGCTAGGCGGGGTGCATGGGACCCCGCCGGAGATTACTGGAAAACGCGATCAAGAACCTGTTTGCGGTCCCGGAGCTGAGGAAGCGCGTGCTCTTCACGTTCGCGGTCCTTGCGATCTACCGCGTCGGCAGCCACATCCCGACGCCCGGCGTGAATACGGCGGCCCTTGCGCAGCTCGCGGAGGGCGCGCGCAACACGATGTTCGGCCTCTACGACATGTTCTCGGGGAACAACCTGTCGCAGATGACGATCTTCGCGCTGGGCATCATGCCGTACATCAGCGCGTCGATCATCCTGCAGCTGCTGACCGTCGTCTGGCCGTATCTCGAGCGCCTGTCGAAGGAAGGCGAGCTCGGCCGCCGCAAGATCACGCAGTACACGCGCTACGGCACCGTGTTCCTGAGCATCGTGCAGGCCTTCGGCATCGCCATCTGGCTCGAGAAGAGCACGATGATGACCGGCGGCACGCAGCTGGTCTACGACCCGGGCTGGGGCTTCCGGCTGATGACCGTGCTCACGCTCACGGCCGGTTCGATGCTCGTGATGTGGCTTGGCGAGCAGATCACCGAGCGCGGCATCGGCAACGGCATGTCGCTGCTGATCTTCGCCGGCATCATCGTCAACCTGCCGCGCGCGGTCATCGTGACCCTCGGCCAGCTGAGCACGGGGCAGATCGGCCCGATCGTGCTCGTGCTGCTGCTGGTGCTGATGGCGCTGGTCATTGCCGCGATTGTCTTCGTCGAGCGGGGGCACAGGCGGGTCACCGTGCAGTACGCGAAGCGGCTGGTCGGCCGCCGGATGTACGGCGGGTCGAGCACGCACATCCCGCTGAAGGTCAACACCGGCGGCGTCATGCCGGTCATCTTTGCCTCGTCGATCCTCGCCTTCCCGGCGACGATCGGGCAGATGATGGTGCAGAACGTGGCGGCCGGCGGCGACGGCGGGTGGGTGAGCCGCATCCTGGATCAGCTGCAGATGGGCTATCCGCTCTACGTGCTGCTGTACGTGACGATGATCATCTTCTTCGCGTACTTCTACACCGCGATCATCTTCAATCCGGATGACGTGGCCGAGAACATGCGGAAGTACGGCGGGTTCGTGCCGGGCATCCGGCCGGGCAAGCGCACGGCGGAGCACATCGACACGATCCTGGCGCGCATCACGCTGGTGGGCGCGGTGTATCTGGCGGTCGTGGCGCTCTTGCCGGAGTTCCTGATCAACGGCTTCAAGATCAACCAGCTGCCGTGGGTCGGCGACAACCTCGACGCGATCGTGCCGCGCTTCATCACGGACGGCATGAACGTGCAGTTCTATTTCGGCGGCACGTCGCTGCTGATCATCGTCGGCGTGTCGATGGACACGGTGCAGCAGGTCGAATCGCAGCTCATCATGCGGCACTACGACGGGTTCATGAAGAAGACGCGCATCCGGGGCCGGCGCGGGTGAGCGCCGAACCGGCCGTGGCGCTGAATCTGGTCATGCTGGGCCCGCCCGGCGCCGGCAAAGGCACGCAGGCCGAGCGGTTCGCGCAGGCGCACGGCGTGCCGAAGATCTCGACCGGCGACATCCTGCGCGAGGCCGTGACCGCGCAGACGCCGCTCGGGCGCGCCGCCAGGGAAGTGATGGACGCCGGCCGGCTGGTCGGCGACGACATCATGGTGGGCATCGTGCGCGAGCGGCTCGCGCGCGCCGACGCGCAGGCGGGGTTCGTGCTCGACGGCTTTCCGCGGACGGTGCCGCAGGCGGCGGCGCTCGACGAGATGCTGGGCACCCGGCCGCTGGTCGTGGTCGACATCGTCGTGCCGGACGAGACGCTGGTGCGCCGGCTGGCCTCGCGCCGCATGTGCGAGGACTGCGGGCACAGCGCGCTGCCCGAAGGCCAGGGCTGCCCGAAGTGCGGCGGCGCGCTGGTGGTGCGGGTGGACGACGGCGCCGGGGTGGTGCTCGAGCGGTTGCGGATATACACGGAGCAGACGGCGCCGATCGTCGAGTTCTATCGCGGGCGGCCGAACTTCCGCGCGATCGACGGGACGCGGACGCCCGAGGAAGTGCAGACCGCGATTTGCGCTGCGGTGACGACGGTGTCGGGAGGCGCGGCGTGATCGTGTACCGATCGCGGGCCGAGATCGAGCGCATGCGCCAGGCGAACCAGCTGGTCGCGTCGATCCTGGCCGAGCTCGAGGCGGCCGTCGAGCCGGGCGTGAGCACGGCGGACCTCGACGTCCGGGCGGAAAGGATGGTGCGCGACGCGGGCGCGGTGCCGGCCTTCAAGGGCTATCGCGGGTATCCCGCGACGCTGTGCACGTCGGTCAACGAGCAGGTGGTGCACGGCATTCCGTCGAAGCGCCCGCTCGGCGACGGCGACATCGTCTCGATCGACATCGGCGTGAAGCTCAACGGCTTCTTCGGCGACTCGGCCGTGACGGTGCCGGTGGGCCGCGTCGGCGAGCGCACGTCGCAGCTGCTGGCGGTGACGCGTGAGGCGCTGGAGAAGGCGATCGCCGAGGTCCGCGTCGGCAAGCGGCTGTCGGACATCGGCCACGCCGTGCAGGCGCACGTCGAGGCGCACGGGTTTTCGGTGGTGCGCGAGTTCGTGGGGCACGGCATCGGCGAGGAGCTGCACGAGGATCCGCAGGTGCCCAACTACGGCCAGCCGGGCCGGGGTCCGAAGCTCGCCGAGGGGATGGTGCTGGCGATCGAGCCGATGGTGGCCATGGGCCGGCCCGACGTGCGCGTGCTGTCGGACGGCTGGACCGCGGTGACGCGCGACGGCAGCCTGGCGGCGCACTTCGAGCACACCGTGGCGGTGACGGCCGACGGGCCGCTCGTGCTGACGCGCCGCGGCAACGGATCGGCTGCCGCGAAGCGTGCGAGCTGAAGTCATCGGGATCGTGCGTGAGCAGCTGCCGTCGGCGCTCTATCGCGTCGAGCTCGAGGACGGGCGGATGGTGACGGCGCACCCGGGATCGGGCGCGCGCAGGAATTTCATCCGGCTGCTGATTGGCGACAGGGTCGCCGTGACGCTGATGCCGGGCGACCCCACGAGGGCGCGGGTGGTGAGGAAAGAACGATGAAGGTCAGAGCGTCAGTCAAGCGTATTTGCGACAAGTGCAAGGTCGTCCGCCGCCGCGGCGTGGTCCGCGTGATCTGCACGAATCAGAAGCACAAGCAGCGGCAGGGATAGAGGTTAACGAATGGCACGCATCGCAGGCGTCGATCTTCCGCGCACCAAGCGCATCGAGATTGGCCTTACTTACATCTACGGCATTGGCCGCACGCGCTCGGCCAAGGTCCTCACGGAAGCGGGCGTGAGCCCTGACGTGCGCGTGAAGGATCTCTCCGAGGACGACGTCCGGAAGATCAGCCGGGTGCTCGAGGAGCAGGGGCGGATCGAGGGCGACCTCCGCAAGGAGATCTCGCTCAACATCAAGCGCCTGATGGAGATCGGCAGCTATCGCGGGCTCCGGCACCGCAAGGGCCTGCCGGTGCGCGGCCAGCGCTCGAAGACGAACGCGCGCACGCGCAAGGGCCCGCGCAAGGGCGCGGTTGCCGGCAGGAAGAAGACGGTTTAAGGACTGACTCATGGCTAAACAGGAACCGGTCGACGGCGCGACTCCCGAGACGGGCGGCAAGAAGGCGGCGGGCAAGCCCGCCAAGAAGAAGGCGTTCAAGAAGCGCGGCGAGAAGCGCGTCGTGCACCACGGCTTCGCCCACATCCAGGCGTCGTTCAACAACACGATCGTGACGATCACCGACGCCGAGGGGCACGTGATTGCGTGGTCGAGCGCCGGCGCGATCGGCTTCAAGGGATCGCGCAAGGGCACGCCGTTCGCCGCCACGCAGGCCGCGCTCAACGCCGGCAACGCCGCGAAGACGTTCGGGCTGCGGTCGCTCGAAGTAAAGGTCAAGGGGCCGGGCGCGGGCCGCGAGTCGGCGATCCGCGCGCTGCAGACGGTGGGCATCGACGTGAAGTCGATCCGCGACGTCACGCCGATCCCGCACAACGGATGCCGGCCGCCGAAGCGCCGTCGCGTTTAGAGGAACAAGAGAGATATGGCTCGATACATTGGTCCCGTGTGCCGGCTGTGCCGGCGAGAGGGCATGAAGCTCTTCCTCAAGGGAGAGCGCTGCTACACCGAGAAGTGCGCGATCGAAAAGCGCAACATGCCGCCCGGTCAGCACGGCCGCGCCCGCAGGGCGAAGATGGTGGGCTACGGCGTGCAGCTGCGCGAGAAGCAGAAGGTCAAGCGCATCTACGGCGTGCTGGAGGACCAGTTCCGCCGGTACTTCGAGACGGCCGAGCGCACGCGCGGCATCACCGGCGAGACGCTGCTGCAGCTGCTCGAGCGGCGCCTCGACAACGTCGTCTATCGCGCGGGCTTCTCGACGTCGCGCGCGCAGGCGCGCCAGCTCGTGCGCCACGGCCACTTCCTGGTCAACGGCCGCCACGTCGACGTGCCGTCGTACTCGGTGCGCCAGGGCGACATCGTCTCGGTGCGCCAGACCAGCCTCGAGAACCCCGTCATCGCGCACGCGATGGAAGAGGTGAAGGGCCGCGGCGTGCCGGAGTGGATCGCGATCGATTCGACGAAGCTCGCCGGCACGATCGCATCGCTGCCGACGCGCGAGCAGATCAACCTGCCCGTGCAGGAGCAGCTGATTGTGGAGCTGTACTCGAAGTAAGGGTGTAAGGGCGTTAGCCAGTGAGCAGAGCGATTCGCGTGTCGGCGTGGTGCTGGGCGGCTTGTCCGGCCGCACAGCCAGTAGCTGCCGCGGGTCATACGAAAGGACAGTAGTCATGATGATGTGGAAAGGTTTCCAGCGCCCCAAGCGGCTGGAGTTCGAACGTGAGACCCTGACCGACCGCTTCGGGCGGTTCTACGCGCAGCCCTTCGAGCGCGGCTTCGGCACGACCCTGGGCAACGCGCTGCGGCGCGTGCTGCTGTCGTCGATCGAGGGCGCGGCGGTGACGGCGGTGAAGATCGACGGCGTGCTCCACGAGTTCTCGCCCATTCCGGGCGTGGTGGAGGATGCGACCGACATCATCCTGAACCTGAAGCAGATTCCGCTGAAGGTGCACACCGACCAGCCGAAGACGCTGCACCTGAAGGTCACGAAGGCCGGCGAGGTGCGCGCGCGCGACATCCAGGGCGACGCCGACATCGAAATCCTCGAGCCCGACGCGCACATCGCGACGGTCTCGGACGGCGGCTCGCTGACCATGGAGCTGCGCGTTCGGCGCGGCCGCGGCTACGTGTCGGCCGACAAGAACTTCGACGAGGATCTGGGCATCGGCTGGATTCCGGTCGACTCGGTGCACTCGCCGGTCAAGAAGGTGCACTACCTCGTGGAGTCGGCGCGCGTCGGCCAGAACACCGACTTCGACAAGCTGACGCTCGAGGTGTGGACCAACGGCGCGGTCAGCGCGCGCGACGCCGTGTCGCTCGCCTCGAAGCTGCTGCGCGACCACACGGCCATCTTCATCAACCTCGAGGACATCGGCGAGGCCGCGCTCGAGGCGTCGGGCGAGGCGGGCGGCGCGGCGTCGAACGAGAATCTCGACAAGAGCGTCGAGGAGCTCGAGCTGTCGGTGCGCTCGTACAACTGCCTGAAGAACGCGAACATCCGCACCATCCGCGAGCTCGTGCAGAAGAGCGAAGGCGAGATGCTGAAGACGAAGAACTTCGGCCGCAAGTCGCTCAACGAGATCAAGGAAATCCTCACGGGCATGGGGCTCAGCCTCGGCATGAGAGTGGACCAGCCCGTCACCGAGTAGGTTTTATGCGTCATCGAGTTGCACATAGAAAACTGGGCCGCGTCACGGAGCATCGCATCGCGATGCTGCGCAACCAGGCCAGCGCGCTCCTGCTCCACGAGCGGATCGAGACGACCGTGCCGAAGGCCAAGGAGCTGAAGCCGTTCGTCGAGCGCATCATCACCATTGCGAAGCGCAGCCTGGCCGACACGTCGGATCCGGTGCGCGGCGTGAACGCGCGGCGCCTGGTCGCGCGCGACATCGCCGACAAGGCGGTCGTCACGAAGCTGTTCGACGAGATCGCTCCCCGGTTCGTCGAGCGGCCGGGCGGCTACACGCGCCTGCTGCGCCTCGGCCATCGCCGCGGCGACAGCGCCGATGTGGCGCTCATCGAGCTGGTCGGCAGCGAGTTCGATCCCAACGCCGAGCCGAAAACCCGGAAGGGCAAGGCGAAGAAGGCATCGGGCGAGGGCGAGACCACGCCCGCGAAGAGAGCCGGCGTCGGCGGACGGCTGCGCGCCGCGGCGGAGCGGCTGCGGAGCAAGGCCGACAAACCCGACACCGAGCCGGCCAAGCCGCGCCGCACGGGCCCGACCAAGAGAGGGACGTAGACCCACTTACGCTGAAGGCCCCATGAGCGTCGTGCTCATGGGGCCCCTTTTTATGTACGCTTACGCCGTGTCGCTTCGCCGCCGCCTCGCGTACCTCAGCGCCAGCCTCATTGCGGCGGCGGGCATGATGGCCGGCCACGCGCTGGCCGGTGCGGCTCGCGCCGCCGGCGAGGAGTCGCAGCTGGCGCCGGCCCTCGGACTCCTCTCGTGGGTCGCCGCCGGCATTGCCGCGGTGCTGATCGATCGCACGGTGCCGCCGCGCGCCGTGGGCTTTGCATCGCTGGCGCTGCCGCTCGTCTGGTTCGGGATGCTGCTGGTATCCGAAGACAACAGTCTCTGGCTGCTCGGTCTGGCCGCCCTTGCCGTGTTCGCGCTGATTGCGGCCGCGTCGGCGGCGATGACGAAGGCCGTGATCCGCGTTGCCGGACAACGCCGCGTATGATGTAATACATCATATGAAGCGCACCACGATTTTCCTCGACGAGAGCCTCGAGCGCTCGCTTGGCGAGCTGGCGCGCCGACGGGCACGGCCGGTGGCGTCGCTCGTGCGGGAGGCGCTGACCGAGTACGTTGCCAAAGCGTCGAACACGCCGCCGCGCCCCGGATTCATCGGCGCGGGCGAGAGCGGCCACACCGACACCGCCGAACGGCATGAGGAACTGCTGTGGCAGGACGGAGATGAGCGGCCAGCCGCCGATCGAAAGCCTGACACGCGGGTCCCCCGGTCGCGCCGGAAATGACGGGTGTGCTCGTGGACACCGGCGTGCTCTATGCGCTCGCCGACAGAAGCGACGCCTGGCATGCGCGCGCCGTCGCGTGGTTCGATCAGACGGGCGAAATCAGACTCGTGCCGGTGACGGTTTTACCCGAAGCCGCGTACCTCATTCGGGCGCGGTTGGGGCCACAGGTCGAAGAACGGTTTGTCGAGTCACTCGTTGACGGCGCACTGGCGGTTGAAAGCCTCTCGGCCCTGGATCTCCGAGAGACCGGGCGCGTGATGCGCCGCTACCCGGCACTGGGATTCGTCGACGCGTCGATAGTGGCGCTGGCCGAGCGACTCAAGATCGGCCGCATTGCGACCACCGATCGCCGCCATTTCTCGGGCGTCGTGCCCGCTCATCGGACATCGTTCGAACTCGTCCCCTGACGCCTATGCTCACCACAGCTGACTTCGAGACCGCCCGGGCCCGCATGGGCGGCCACGTGCATCGCACGCCGCTGCTGACGTCGCGCACGCTGAGCGAGCGCACGGGCTACGACATCCGCCTCAAGGCGGAGCTCTTCCAGCGCACCGGCTCGTACAAAATCCGCGGGCCCCTCAACAAGTTCGCGCTGCTGACGCCCGAAGAGAAGGCGCGCGGCGTCATCTGTTCCTCGGCCGGCAACCACGCGCAGGGCGTCGCGCTGGCCGCGCGGATCCACGGCATCAAGGCGGTCGTCTGCATGGCCAAGAACGCCACGCCGTCGAAAATCGAAGCCACGCGCGCCTACGGCGCCGAGGTCGTGCTGCACGGGACGATCTGGGACGAGGCCAACGAGATGGCGAAGCAGCTCGTCGCCGAGAAGGGCTACACCTACGTCCATCCGTTCGACGACATCCAGCTGATTCAGGGGCAGGGCACCGTCGGCCTCGAGATCCATCAGGACTGGCCAGGCGTCGACGTCGCCGTCGTGCCGATCGGCGGCGGGGGCCTGATCTCCGGCATCGCGCTCGCGCTCAAAAGCTATAACCCGAAGATTCGCATCGTCGGCGTCGAGTCGTCGGGCGCGCCCGGCATGCAGCGCAGCGTGAAGGAAGGGCAGCTGGTCACGCTCGAGCGCGTCGACTGCATCATCGACGGCCTGCGCGTGAAGCGTGTCGGCGAGAAGAACTTCGACATCGTCCGCCAGTACGTCGACGAGATCGTCACGCTGCCCGACGAGGACATCTTCGACGCCGTGGTGTGGACGATGCACTACGCGAAGGTGGTGCCCGAAGGCGCCGCTGCGGCGCCGGTCGCGGCGCTGCTGCATGGCCTGATCAAGGCGCCGGCCGGGGCGAAGGTCGTCGCGGTGCTGTCCGGCGGCAACGTCAATCTCGAGCAGCTGAAGGGGCTGAAGTGGAACTGATGGCGACGAGAGTGGACTTCGATCGGTTCTACGACGTTACCGATCCCCCCGGCACGCGGTTCGTGCGTGGCGACGTCGCGGAATCTGACCGCCGGCATGCCGGCAGGCTTCTCCGGGCGGAGCGGCAGCCGAAACGTCCGGTCCAGATCACACAGGGGTCGACCGGCGTCTGGGCCGACGTCGTCTGGACCAACGAGAGCGGCATCATCCTGCTGAGCGCGCGGCTGTGCGAGGCCCTGGCCGCGGCGTCAATCACGGGATGGGCGACGTATCCGGTCGACGTCCGCCGCGCCGATGGAGCCAGGGCCGACTACCTTGGGCTGTCGATCACGGGCCGCTGCGGGGCGATCGACCTGACGCGGGGGACGTGGGTCCGCCGCGACGATCGCGAGGGAAAGTACCTGATGGGCCTGTACTTCATCGAGCGTTCCTGGACGGGTCACGACTTCCTTCTCGCCGGCGCGACACTCTTCGTCTTCGTGACCGAGGCCGTGAAGGCCTGTCTCGAGCGGATGGGCGCCGAGAATTTCCTCGCCACGCCGCTGTCCGTCGCCTTGCTGCCGGAACTGGTCGTCCGCACTCTCGATCAGGAGAATCCGTAGTGTCGCCGCGCGGCCGGGATCGTTACGCTCGTCCGCGCCAGAACAGATACGCCGGCACTCCCAGCAGGACGATGGCGATGCCGGCAAGGGCGCGGTCGGGCTGCGCGAAGACGGTGTTGAGCACGAGCGCCGCGGCGGCGAGCACGAACAGCGCCGGCGTAACCGGATAGCCGGGCACGGAGAAGGGGCGCGGGCCGTCTGGCTGGCGTCGCCGATAGACAAAGATGCTCATGGCGCCGAGCGCGTAGAAGATCCAGCCGGTAAACACCACGTACGTCAGCAGCTGCTCGAAGGTGCCGGTCGTGGCGAGCACGATCGCCCAGAGGGCGCTGGCGGCGATGGCGAACGCCGGCGTGCCGAAGCGCGGGTGCACCTCGGCGAGCCGTGAGAAGAACAGGCCGTCGCGCGCCATGGCGAAATAGACGCGCGGCGCGGTGAGCGTGAGCCCGTTGGCCGCGCTGAAGATCGACACCAGGATGGCCGCGGCGATCAGCATGGCCGCGCCGGGACCGAGGACGGCGCCCACCGCGTCGGACGCCACGCGCGTGGAGGTCGCCACCGCCTCGGGGCCGAGCGCGGCAACGTAGGCGATGTTCGCCACGAGATAGATGCCGATCAGCGCGGCGGTGCCGATGAACATGGCGCGCGGGAAGTTCCTCTGCGGATCCTTGGCCTCGCCGGCGGAGAACGTGACGTACTGCCATCCCTCGTAGGCCCACAGCACGCCAATCATGGCCGCGCCGACGCCCGTCATCAGCGACGCCGCGCTTGCCGCCGGCCACTCCTGCGTCCGCGCCGCGCCAAGGCCGTCGCCCAGCACGAGCAACGCCGCACTCATGACGAGCAGGGCGCCTACTTTCACGGCGGTCGTCACGTTCTGCACGTTCGCGCCGCGTCGCGTGCCGACGATGTTGATGGCGGCGATGACCACGATCATGACGACCGACACGGCGCGGGCGGCGGCGGGGGAGAGCGTGACGAAGGCGCCGGCGTAGGCGGCGAAGGCGACCGACAGCGTCGCGAGCGCGCCGCTGCTGATCACGAGGAACAGCGTCCAGCCGTAGAGGAACGCGGGCGCGCGGCCGAAGGCGTCGCGAATGTAGATGTAGAGGCCGCCCGCCTGCGGGTTTGCGGCGCCAAGCTCGCCGTAGGTCAGCGCGCCGACGAGCGACAGCACCCCGCCCACGAGCCACACCGCGAGCGCGAGTCCGACATGCCCGCCGCTGGCCGCCAGCACGCTGCCGGGCACCAGAAAGATGCCCGAGCCGATGACGGTGCCGACGAGCAGCAGCGTGAGGTCGGTTTGGCGGAGGGTGCGGGGGAGCGTCGATGGTGGCATGAGAGGTCCAGGCCGTGATGAGCGAGTGGTAGCCCTCGACGGCGGCGTGTCGTGGGTTTTCGACGCCGGAGAGGGTCTACCCGAGCTCAATCTGCGGCCGCGTGTCCTGCCTCACACTTCTTCCTCCACGACTCCCGCCCGCTCCGCCTTCGACTTCTCGATGATCTTCGTTTGCTGGTGCCCCGGCACCTCGTCGTAGTGCGAGAACTCCATGTGGTAGCCGCCGCGGCCGCCGGTCATCGACGTCAGCTGCTGCTCGTAGCTGAGCATCTCCGACATCGGCACCTGCGCCTTGATCACCGTCGACGCGCCGCGCGTGTCCATGCCAGAGATGCGGCCGCGCCGGCCGTTCAGATCGCCCATCAGGTCGCCGGCGTAGTCGCTCGGCGCCACCACTTCGACATGCATGATCGGCTCGAGAATCGTCGGCCGGCAGCGCGTCATCGCGTCGCGGAAGGCCAGCCGGCCCGCCATCTTGAACGACATCTCGTTCGAGTCGACGTCATGGTACGACCCGTCGTACACCGTGACCTTGAAGTCGACGACGGGATAGCCGGCCAGGTAGCCGCGCATGCGCGTCTCCTGGATGCCTTTCTCGATGGCCGGAACGAACTGGCGCGGAATCGCGCCGCCGAAGATGTCGTTCTCGAACGCGAAGTCGCCGCCGCGCGGCAGCGGCTCCATCCGGATCTTGCAGTCGCCGAACTGGCCGTGGCCGCCCGTCTGCTTCTTGTGCCGCCCGTGCGCCTCGGTCGACGCCGTAATCGTCTCGCGATAGGGAATGCGCGGCAGCTTCAGGTTGACCTCGACGCCGAAGCGGCGCTTCAGCTTCGCGACGGTCACCTCGATGTGCAGCTGGCCCTGGCCCGAGAGCAGCAGCTCGTGCGTCTGCGGATCGCGCGAATAGCCGATGGACGGGTCCTCTTCTATCAGTCTGTGCATCGCGGTGCTGATCTTGTCCTCGTCACCTCGGCTCTTCGGCTCCATCGCGTACGAGAGCACCGGCTCCGGGAACTTCAGCGGCCGCATGACAAAGCCTGCGTTCTTGTCGCCCAGCGTGTCGCCCGTCTGCGTGTCCTTCAGCTTCGCCACCGCCCCGATGTCGCCCGCCTTCACTTCCGCGACGTGCGTCTGCGTCTTGCCCTGTACCAGCAGCAGGTGGCCGAGCCGCTCGTGCGCGTCGCGCGTGACGTTCTGCACGTTGGAGTCCGACTTCAGTGTGCCCGTCACCACGCGAAGCAGCGTGATGCGGCCGGCGAACTGGTCGGCAATCGTCTTCCAGACGTAGGCTGCCACCGGGCCCGACGGCTCGGCCTCCTTTTCGACGTCCTCCTCGGTGCCAGGCTTCACGCCGCGCATGGGATGCTCGGTGGGCGCCGGCACGTAGTGCACGATGGCGTCGAGCAGCGGCTGGATGCCGATGTTGTGCAGCGCCGACGTGCAGAGCACGGGATACACGGTCCCGCCGCGCACGCCCCGGTGCAGGCCCTCGAGCAGCTCCTCCTGCGTGAGGGTGCCCGCCTCGAAGAACTTCTCCATCAGCGTGTCGTCGGCCTCGGCCACCATCTCGATGAGCGACTCACGCGCGGCATTTGCGGCATCGACAAGCGCGCCAGGCACGCCGCTTTCCGTCATGCGGCCGCTGTCGTCCCCCTCGAACGTGTACGACCGCATCGAGACGAGATCGACCACACCCTTGAAATTCTTCTCTTCGCCGATCGGCAGCTGCACCGCGACGGCCCCGCGCCCGAACGCGGAGCGCACCGACTCGAGCGCGCGCTCCATGCTCGCGCGGTCGCGATCCAGCCGGTTGAGCACGATCAGCCGCGGCACCTCGAGCTCGTCGGCCGCCGCCCAGATCTTCTCCGTCGACACCTCGACGCCGGACACGGCGTCAACTACCACAACCGCCGCCTCGACCACCCGCAATGCGGCGCGCGCGTCGCTCAGGAAGTTGCCCATGCCGGGCGTGTCGATGAAATTGATTTTGCACTTGTTCCACTCGGCCGCCGCGAGGCCGGCCGACAGGGTGTGCTTGCGCGCGATTTCCTCGTCGTCATAGTCGGTGACGGTCGTCCCGTCGTCGACTTTGCCGAACCGGTTCACTGCGCCTGAATCGAAAAGGAGTGCGGAGGTGAGCTGTGTCTTTCCGGAGCCGCTGTGGCCGACCAGGGCCACGTTGCGGATGGCTGCTGCGTCGTAGACCTTCATAGGCGTACCCTCCGAGCAGTGTGGAACCAGACACCGCCCATTGGGCGAATCATACTTCAGGCTCCAGACGCCTGGGGCCTACTCGTAACGAAGAGCTTCGATGGGGTCCATCCGCGAGGCGCGGACGGCGGGGATCATGCCGAAGACGACGCCGACGCCGGCCGAGAAGCCCATCCCGAGCGCGAACGACCACCAGGGCAGTGAGACGGGGAAGCCCGAGACCAGGTGGATCAGCAGGCCGATGCCGCTGCCGAGCAGAATCCCGATGACGCCGCCGGTCGACGTCACGAACACCGCTTCGAACAGGAACTGCCAGAGAATCTCGACCCGCCGGGCGCCCAGGGCCTTGCGCACGCCAATCTCGCGCGTGCGCTCGGTGACGCTGATCGTCATGATCGCCATCACGCCGATGCCGCCGACCATCAGGGCGATCGACGAAATGACCACGAGCGCGAAGAACGTAGCCTGGCTGATCTGATCCCACAGCTTCAGGATCGAGTCCTGCGTGAGCAGATCGAAGTCGTTCGGCTGATCGAGCCGCAGGTTGTGCCGGATGCGCATGACCTCTTCGACCTCGCGCATCGCGGCCGCGCGGTCGACCCCTTCCCGCGGCACCGCCGCCAGCAGCACGCTGCGCATCTCGCCGCGCCCCTGCCGGTAGGCGCGAATGCCGAACTGCTTCTGATAGCTGGTATGGGGCATGACGACGAAATCGTCGACGCCCACGTTGAAGCCTCCCGGGGTCGGGCGCGGCTCGACCACGCCGATGACCGTGTACTGGCGCAGGCCGACACGCACCGTCTTGCCGATCGGATCCACGCTCGGAAACAGCGCCTTGTAGGCAGTCTGGCCGAGCACGACGACGTTCGCACGCCGCTGCACTTCGTTGACCGTGAAGAAGCGGCCGAGCTCCATCTCGAGCCGCATGACGTCGGAGTAGGCCGCGGTGCTGCCCAGGATCTGCAGCATCTTGGTCTTCTGGCCGCCGTAGTACACCCGTTCCATGGTCGGGGGACCGCCCTCGCCGAGGATGATGTCGACCATCTGAATCGACGGCGCCCCGCGCTCGATGGCCACGGCGTCCTGCGGCATCATGTTCGGCCGCTGCAGCAGCGTCTGGAAGTCGGCGCCGGCCGACATGCTGACCGCGCTGAACTTCGCGACGAAGATGGTGTCGGGACCGACGGCGGCGATCGAGTCGCGCAGCGACCGATCGAAGCCGCGGATGAGCGCCGTCATGCCGACGATCGACGTGATGCCGATGACGACGCCCAGCACCGTGAGCCCCGACCGCATCTTGTTGTTGCGGACGGTATCGAACGCCATCCGGACGATCTCGTCGAGCAGCCCGGCCCTTATCGCCATGAATCGCTCATTCCCGCCTCAGGGCTTCAATCGGGTCGAGCGCGGCCGCGCGCATCGCCGGGTACATGCCGAAGAACAGGCCGACGAACGCGGTAATGCCGATGCCCACCACGATCGACCAAATCTCGACGGCGGCCGGCAGCGGGCTGACCGCCGCAATCAACATCGCAATCAGGAAGCCGATGGCCGTGCCGACGACGCCGCCGAACGTCGACAGCGTGATCGACTCCGTGAGAATCTGCCAGACGATGTCGCGGCGGCGCGCGCCGAGCGCCTTGCGCAGCCCGATCTCGCGCGTGCGCTCGGTGACCACCATCAGCATGATGTTCATGATGACGATGCCGCCGACGACGAGCGAGAGGCCGACGACGCCGACCAGCACCGCGAAGATGCCCTGCGTGGCCTGGTCATAGATCTTGAGGAAGGTGTCGGACGAAAACACCCCGAAGTTGTCCTTTTCGGCAGGCTTCAGGCGGCGTTCGATCCGGAGCGCCACCGTGGTGTCGTCCATGGCCGCGCGCGTCAGCGACGGATCGGTCGGGCGTACGACGAGGTTGAACGATCGGCGCGACCCGAACAGGCGCTGGAACGCCGGCAGCGGGATGATCGCGTAATCGTCCTGCGACTGGCCGAAGATCGACCCCTTCTTTTCCGCGACGCCGACCACGGCGAACGGCACGCCGGCGATCGTGAGTTTCTGGTCGATCGGATCGCGCGCCCCGAACAGCCGGTCGGCGACGCCATGGCCCAGAATCGTCACGAGCCGGCCCGAATCGAACTCCGGTGGCGTGATCACGCGCCCATGCTCGACGGTCGTCGTCGGCAGGGTGGCGTATTCGCGCGTGACGCCCTGGATCTGCACGTTGTCGAGTTGTTCGCGTCGATACTTGATCTCGGCGCTCGACCGCCCCTGCACCATGACGCTGTCGACGGTCGGCGCGTACTTCCGGATCGCCGCCGCGTCGTCGAGCGTGACCCGCGGGTTGTTGCGGACCGCGTCCTCTTCTTCCTGACTCTGCGTCACGGGGTAGCGGCCCACCATGAACGTGTCGGCGCCCACCTGCGAGACGATCGCGTCCTCGACCGTCGCGTTGAGGCCCTGAATGAGCGACACCACCGCGATGATGGACGTCACGGCGACGATGTTTCCCAGGACGGTGAGGAACGACCGCAGCTTGTTCGCCCAGATGGCCTGGAGGGCGAGAATCGCCGATTCGAGGAACTGGCCCATGACGGGTGCCTGCTACCGGCTGCCGGGCCTTCCGGGCGCGGCCGTGACCTTCACGGGATCGCCGTCCTTCAGGGCGCGCACGGAGCTGAAGGGGCCGACGATGACCTCGTCGCCTTCCTTGAGACCCGTGACCACCTCGAAGAAGCGCTCGCCGGCGATGCCGGTCTTCACGGCCGTGAACACCGCAATCCCGTTCTGGACGAGAAAGACGCCTTCGAGCTCTTTGCGCGTCTGTCCGGGCGGCAGCTGCTCGTCGGCCTGCGCCGCGGCCGGGCGCCGGGGGCGCCGCTCGCCTCCGGCCGGCGGCGCCGTCCTGACGATCCCGCCCTGCTCGTCGACGATCATTTCACGCACCGTTGTCGCCTGAATCGGCACGCCGACCACCTGCGTGCGCGTCGCCGTGGTGATCTCGGCGGTGCACGTGAACCCGGGCCGGATGTCGGGCATGTCGCCTTCGAGCTGCACCACGACCTTGAAATTGGTGGCGGCGCGCGCGCCGACACTGGCCCCGGCGGACTGGATCGGGCTGTTGCCGACCTCCGTGACGCGGCCCGTGTAGGTGCGGTCCGGGAACGCGTCGACGGAGATCTTCGCCACCTGCCCGATGGCGACGTCCGGGATGTCGGTTTCGTCCACTTCGACTTCGGCCTCGATGACCGACATGTCGGCGATCGTCAGCAGCACGGTGCCGGCGTTGTTCATCGTGCCGATGACGACCATTTCGCCTTCCTCGATGTTGCGCCGCGTGACGAGGCCGGTGATCGGCGATTCGATGCGCACCTTGCTCAGGTCGAGCCGCGCGCCCGACAGGGTCGCCTGCTCCTGGCGCAGGCGGCTTTCGGCGGCCGACACGGCCTGCAGCTGCGCGCGGAGATCGCCTTCGCGCATCGAGACCTCGCTCTCGGCGCGCTCGAGCACCTCGCGCGTGATCAGGCCTTCCTTGGCGAGCTCGCGCTGCCGCGCCAGATTGTCCTGCGCCTGCTTCAGCGCCACGCGCGTGTTGTCAACCGCGGTGCGCGACTGCGCCACCGCCGAGCGCGCCCCTTCGAGGCCAGCCTCGCTGCGCTGCACGGCGCTCGTGAGATTGCGCGGGTCGATCTGCAGCAGCAGCTGCCCCGCCTGCACGCGATCGCCCTCGTTGACCGCCAGGCTCGTCACGCGGCCCATCGTGTCGGCGGAAATGTTCACCGACCGCTTGGGCTGCAGCGTGCCGCTTGCCGAGACGATGGCCTCGAGATCGCGCTTCTGCAGCTTCTCGACGTTGACCTCGGCGCCCGATTCGCGCGTGAAGTTCAGGTTCGCGAAGACGATTGCGCCGAGCAGAATGACCATGCCGGCGGCAATCAGGATCTTCTTCCTGCGACTCATGCACCACCCCGTGACGACTGAAACAACGCGACGCCGATGGCGATGACGGCGTAGATGCCGAACAGGACCATGGCTACGGACTTCGTTTTCCTGCGATAGAGCACCGCCAGGCCGATCGAGAGCACGACCACGTACCACACGATGAACAAGTCGATCATCCCGAGAAGGCGGGCCGCGAATGACGACTCGTCGAGCATCGGAAACAGGACCGACAGGCTCGTCGCCCCCGTCATCGCGCCCTTCATGTAGTTGATCGGCATGCTGACCAGCAGCGCGAGACCCATGATGACCTGCGAGTGCGCCGCGACCGCCATGACCTGCTTGAACGTCGCGGTTCCGCCCATCAGCGCATTGAAGATCGCGTAGAGGATCCCGGCGGTAATCGCGGTGCCGATCGGAATCATGAAAAGGTAGGGCACGCCTCCCAGATAGGGCGCCATCGGCGCCATCTTCTGGATGTTCGCGTAGGCCGCGTCGGTCACTTCGACGCCCCAGGCCTCCTGACCCGAGACGGCCTGATCGATCCAGGCCTGCTGTCCGACGTCCGTCATCAGGAACCCGCCGACCATCACCGCGCCGACGACGGCCACCAGCGCGAGCACGCCGCCGACGCGCGGCGCCGCAACGATCTGTTCAAAGGTGGCGCGGGGCGCGGTGATGACGCCGATGACGCGCGACAACAGGCTGGGAGGAACCGGACGCTCGGTGGCAAGCTCAGACATGGCGGACTCAGACCTC
>DATKDT010000112.1:0-2185 GCA_035512575.1 Vicinamibacterales bacterium
GCCGCCCGCCTCGCCGGCCGGCTCGAGCGCGTGCTCGAGGCCGTGAAACTCCTCGATCGCCCGGCGCATCGCGTCGGGCGGCACGCCGACCAGGCTGCCCACCGCGGCGGCCGCCAGCACGTCGTCGACGAGATGCGGGCCAATCAAACGGATCGACGAGAGCGGCATCAACGTCTCGCGGCCCGACGGCGATCGCCGCACCACGTCGGCGCCGTCGACGACAATGCCTTCGCCGATCGCGCCCTGCTGCGAGAAATCGAACCGCTTCGCGCGCAGCCCGCGCGCCAGCCGCACGGCGCCCTCGTCATCGGCATTCACGACCGCCCAGTCGTCGCCGGTCTGATGCGCGAAGATGCGCGCCTTGGCGGAGCCGTACGCCTCGAGCGTGCCGTGCCGGTCGAGGTGATCCGCCGACAGATTCATGAGCACCGCAATCCACGGGTGAAACGTGTCGGCCGTCTCCAGCTGGAAGCTGCTCACTTCCACGACGTGCAGCGTGTCGGGCGTCGAGGCGTCGACCTGCGCGCTCAGCGCGCTGCCGATGTTGCCGCCCACCAGCGCCGGCAGGCCCGCCGCCTGCAGCATCCGCCCGGTCAGCGTGGTCGTCGTCGACTTCCCTTTCGTGCCCGTGATCGCGATCACGCGTCCTTTGAGCCAGCGCCACGCGAGCTCGAGCTCGCCGATCACCGGCACGCCGCGCTGCCGCGCCGCGGCGAGCACGGGCAGGTCGGCCGGCACGCCCGGGCTCAGCACGATCAGGTCGGCCGTCGCGAACACCTCGGTGGAGTGCCCTCCGAGATCCAGCGCGACCCCCGCGCGGCGCAGGCGATCGGCGTCGTCGACCGACTCGCGCGGGTCGCTGAGCGTGACGCGCGCGCCGCGCGAGACGAGCAGCTCCGCGGCGGCCACGCCGCTGCGGGCGGCGCCGACGACGACGACATGCTGGTCCTGCACCGAGAATTCGTTCATTCGTTACCGTAGTTTCAATGTCGTCAGACTGGACAGCGCGAAGACGATCGACAGGATCAGGAATCGCGCGATGATCTTGGGCTCGCTCCAGCCCACGAGCTCGAAGTGGTGGTGCAGGGGCGCCATGCGCAGCACGCGTTTGCCCGTGAGCTTGAACGAGATGACCTGCACGATGACCGACAGCGCCTCGATCACGAAGACGCCGCCGACGAGCACGAGCAGCAGCTCCTGCTTGATCAGCAGCGCCACGGTGCCCAGCGCGCCACCGAGGCCCAGCGAGCCGACGTCGCCCATGAAGATCTGCGCGGGGTACGAGTTCCACCACAGGAACCCGAGGCTTGCGCCGACGAGGGCACCGCAGAAGATCGTGAGCTCGCCGGCCGGGGGAAAGCGGACGAGCAGCAGATACTCGGCCAGCACGCGGTGGCCGGTGACGTACGCGAGCGCGGTGTAGGCGGCCGCCGACACCGCGAAGGTGCTGATGGCCAGGCCGTCGAGGCCGTCCGTGAGGTTGACGGCGTGCGTCGTGCCGACCAGCACGAGCACCGCGAACGCGATGTACAGCAGGCCGAGGTCGGGAATGAGCCACTTGAAGAACGGGAAGATCAGGCGCGTGTTGTACAGGCCGTCCCATTCGAGCGCGATCAGGCTCAGGCCGACGCCGAGGCCGGCGAGCAGCGTCCCGCCCATCTTCCAGCGCGGACGCAGGCCGTGGTGATCCTTGCGGACGATCTTCAGGTAGTCGTCGGTGAAGCCGATCGCGCCGAACGCCGCCGTCGCGCCCATGGCGATCCAGATGTACGGATTCGTGAGGTCGGCCCAGAGCAGCGTCGGGATCAGCACGGACGACAGAATCAGCAGCCCGCCCATCGTCGGCGTGCCGGCCTTCGCGCGATGGCTCGCGGGCCCTTCCAGGCGGATCACCTGTCCGATCTGGAACGCCTGCAGACGGCGGATGAACCACGGGCCGAGCAGGAGGCTGAGCAGGAACGCCGTCAGGCTCGCGGCCGCCGTCCGGAATGTGATGTAGCGGAAGACGCCCATGCCGGCGATGAATTCGTTCAGGGGCGGCAGGAGGTGATAGAACATCAGGCCGCCTCCGCTTTCAGGCGCGCGACGACGCGGTCGACGCGGATGCCGCGCGATCCCTTGACCAGCACGACGTCGCCTGGCCGCACGCGCGCGACGGCCGCGTTCGAGGCCTCGTCCGCGGTGG
>DATKDT010000113.1:0-33888 GCA_035512575.1 Vicinamibacterales bacterium
CTGCTCGGGCGACATGTACGCGACGGTGCCGACGATGCGGCCTTCGCCGGTGAGCTGGCGCGTGGGGGCGTCGCCGGCGAGGCCTTCCGGCTCGCGCAGCTGCGCGAGGCCGAAGTCGAGGATCTTCGCGTGGCCGTCGGCGGTCATCAGCACGTTGGCCGGCTTGAGATCGCGGTGCACGACGCCGCGCGCGTGCGCGGCGGCCACGGCATCGGCCAGCTCGATGCCGATACCGAGCAGCTCGGTGAGCGGCAGCCCGCCGGCCGGGATGCGCGACGCCAGCGGCTGGCCGTCCACCAGCTCCATCGTGATGAAGTGCACATCGTCGGCATGCTCGAAGGAATGCAGCGTGACGATGCCGCGGTGGGTGAGGGCGGCGGCGGCTTTGGCTTCGCGCTCGAAGCGCTCGAGGCCACCGGGCAGGTCGGCCAGGCTGGCCGGCAGCACTTTCAGGGCGACGGTGCGCCCGAGCGTGAGGTCTTCGGCGGCATAGACCTCGCCCATGCCGCCTTTGCCGACGAGGCGCACGATCTTGTAGTGGCCGAGGGTCGTGCCGATCATCGGGGAAGTGGCGGCATTCTAGCCTGAAAGCCCGGGCCCGGCCGGCACCACGCTTTTCATATGGTGGCGCGCGCAATCATCCAGCGTGCCACTTTACCGTTACGCAAAAAACACGCGGTAGCCTGCGAAAAGTGCGGCGAGGAGCACCGTCAGTGCAATAAAGAGAATCAGAATCTCAGTCCGATTGGTGAACGACGTCGTTTTCAACTCCGTCGCAGCCACGACCTTCGACTTGGCGCCCGCTCTTCTACGGTCCCAGACTGCCTGTCCCAAAGCGCCGATGACGAGCAGAAGCGCGAGCACTGCGAACCAGGCAATGATGGGGTCCTCGGTTATCAACTTCACGAGCGCCGACAGGGTCGAGCCAGTCATGTAGGGAGTGGCGGCATTCTAGCCTGAAAGCCCGTGCCGGATCGTGTTCCTCGGTTGACTCGGAAGGCCGGTCAGACGACTATCAGCCTCACGCCACATGGCCCGACCCCTCGAACGCCTCCTGAATCTGCAGCCCGGCGACACGACACGCGGCTTTCTCCTGTTCGCGTACCTGTTCCTCGTCATGTCCAGCTACATGGCGGCGCGGATCGCGCGCGACGCGATCTTCCTGGACGACTACCTCGCGGTGGATCTCGCCTACGTCGATCTCGCGAGCGCGCTGCTCATCGGCCTCGTCGTGGCCGGCTACCTGTCGGTCGGGCGGCACCTGACGCTGCCGAAGCTGCTGGCGGGCAGCCTGCTGGTCTACACGACGAACCTCGTCGCCCTGTGGTACATCGCCACGGTTCACGACCCGCCCTGGCTCTCGCCGATCATCTACATCTGGGTCAGCCTGTTCGGCGCGCTGGCGCCGGTGCAGGTGTGGACGCTCGCCAACTACGTGCTGACGACGCGCGAGGCGAAGCGGGTCTTCGGCCTGATCGGCAGCGGCGCGATTCTCGGCGCGGTCGTCGGCGCCAGGCTCAGCAGCCTGCTGGCGCTGCGATTCGGCGCCGAGAGCCTGCTGATTGCCGTCGCCATCGTGATGCTGGTCTGCGTGGCGCTCGTGCCGCTCATCTGGCGACGCCGGGGCGCGACGGGCGGCCCGGCGCCGGAGGAGGCCGCGTCCCGGATCAACGTCGTGGACAGCCTGAGGAAGATCGCCGAGATCCCGTACCTGCGCGCGATCGCGTTCCTGATCCTGGTGGCCAACATCACCACGAGCCTCGCCGGGTGGCAGTTCAAGGCGCTCGCCAAGTTCTTCATCCCGCAGAAGGATCTGCTGGCGGCCTTCTTCGGCGACTTCTACTTTTATGCCGGGATCCTCGGCTTCGTGGTGCAACTGGCGGTCACCGGACGGTTGTTGCGCCGGTTCGGCCTGGGCCCCGCGCTGCTGCTCGTGCCGGTGGCGTTCGTCTTCGGATCGACGGGCGTGCTCCTGTGGGGGTCGGTGACGATCTGGGCGGCGATCGCGCTGCGGTCGTGCATCAACGTGCTGCAGTATTCCGTGGACAAGCCGAGCGTCGAGCTCCTGTACCTGCCGGTCCCGGCCGGCATCAGGAACCAGGTGAAGTCGTTCATCGACACGGTGGTGTGGCGGTTCGGCGATGGATTGGCGGCGGTCGCCGTGCTCGCGTTCGGCAAGGGGATGGGCTGGGCGCCGGCCCGGGTCAGCTGGGTCGTCCTCGCGCTCGTCGCCGGATGGATCGCGGCGGCGATCATCGCCCGGCGCCTCTACGTGGACACGCTCCGCGCCAGCATCCACGATCATCGTCTCGACGCCGAACGCGCGTCGGCGGCGGTCCTCGACCGATCGATGACGGACCTGCTGGCCGGCCGGCTGACGTCCCCCGACCCGCGGGAAGTCGTCTACGCGCTGAATCTCTTCGCCATCGGACGGCAGAGGACCACACATCCGGCCATTCATGCGCTGCTCGATCATCCGGCGCCCGAGGTGCGATCCCGGGCCGTGTCCCTGCTGAACGACGCGCAGGACACCACCGTCGTGGGGCGCATCGACGCGCTCCTCGAGGACGAGGACCTCGGCGTGCGGGCCGAGGCGATGCGGTATCTGGCCCGGCACGCGAATCTGGATCCGCTCACGCGCGTCGAGGAACTCGGCGGCTTCGCCGACTATGCGATCCGGTCGGCGGTCGTGGCGTGCCTGGTGCGGCCGGGCCGGGCGCAGAATCTGGAAGTCGCGCACCTGATGCTTCTGGCGCTTGGAGGCGAGCCCGGGCCGGAGGGCAGGCGCGCGCGGCTCGAGGCGGCGCGGCTGCTGGCGCACGTTCCGGATCAGCCGGATCCGGTAGCCGCCCTGCACGCGCAACTCCTCTGCGACGAGGACGCCGGCGTGGTTCGCGAGGCGGTACGCGCGGTGGCTCGCCATCCGCGGCCGGACTTCCTGCCGCGCCTGCTGGACCTGCTGAAGCACCCCGAGCTCGCCGAGGACGCGGCTGCGGTGCTGGCGCGGATGGGGACGCCCGCTGCGGCGAAGGCGCTGAACGACGCGGTGCTGGAAGGCGACACCGCGCTGCGGTTCCGCGTGATCGCCGCGCTCAATACGCTGCACAAGACGCATCCCGAACTGGAGCGCGACCGGCCGCTGATCGACACGGTGCTGTCGGCGGAAATCCTCGGGCACTATCGCTCCTACCAGTTGCTCGGGACGATGGGCGATCGCCTGGACGAGGCGGATCCGGTCGTGAAGGGCCTGCGGGAGTCGATGCCGCAGGAAGTGGAGCGCATTTTCCGGCTGCTGGCGCTGCTGCATCCGGATGTCGACCTGCACAGCGCGTACTACGGCATACAGTCCGACAATCAGGTCGTGCGCGACAACGCGCTCGAGTTCCTCGACAACGTGCTGGAAGGGGACATCCGCCGGCTGGTGGTGCCGCTCGTGGACAGCACGGTGAGCGTCGCCGAACGCAGCCGGCTTGCGGGGCAGATCCTGGGCATCGGCGGCGCGACCGGCGCGCGGACTATCATCAGGTAGTATCGGCGAGCAGTAACATCGACGGCACGGATCATCAGCATGCCGCTCAGCGCGGGAACTCGCATCGGCCCGTACGAAATCCTCGCCGCGATCGGTTCAGGCGGAATGGGCGACGTCTACCGGGCCCGCGATACCCGCCTGGGGCGCGATGTGGCCATCAAGGCGCTGTCCGACGACGCCGAGCTCGACGCCGAGCGTCTCGCGCGCTTCCAGCGCGAGGCGCAGATCCTCGCGGCGTTGAATCATCCGCACATCGCCGCCATCTATGGCGTCGAGGAGGCGGCCCTCGGGGATCACGCGACCGCCTCGCGTTTTCTGATCCTCGAGCTGGTGACCGGCGGCACGCTCGCCGATCGGCTGGCGCGGGGCCCGCTGCCCATGCGCGACGTCCTGACCATCGCGCGTCAACTGGCTGATGCGCTGCAGGCGGCTCACGACAAGGGGATCATCCACCGCGATCTGAAGCCTCGGAACGTCGCCTTGACGCCGGATGGACAAGCCAAAGTGCTCGACTTCGGCATCGCCAAGATCCGCGAGACGCGCGACGGCGATGCCGCCACGATGACACGCGATGTGACGGAGCACGGCGTGGTGATCGGCACGGCGGCCTATATGAGCCCCGAGCAGGCGCGCGGGCTGCCGCTCGACAAGCGCACGGACATCTGGTCGTTCGGCTGCGTGCTTTATGAGTCGCTAACGGGCGCGTCGCCGTTCCGCGGCGTGACGGCATCCGACACCATCGCGGGCATTCTCAGCCGCGAACCGGACTTCTCGCTGGTGCCGGCGAACACGCCGCCGCGCATCGACTGGCTCCTGCGCCGGTGTCTCGAGAAGGATCCGCGCCGGCGCCTCCACGACATCGCCGACGCGCGAATCGAGATCGAGGAAGCGCTGGCTCCGGACAGAAGCGGCTCGAGTGCGGCGTCGGCCGCGCCCTCGCGGCGGCCGGCCGTCGCGCGCGAACGGCTGGCCTGGATCGCCGCCGCCACCGCCACGCTTGCGGCTGTCGTGGCGTTGATCCTGCTGGCGGGCAATCGAACGCCGCCGCCACTCGAGAGCGGCGTCGCCGTGAGGTCGTCGGTGGTGCTGCCCACCGACGTGCGTCTGCTCGCTGCAGAGGACCCCTCGGCCCGGCTCGCCATTTCGCCCGATGCGAAGCGCCTGGCCATTGTCGCCAGCGCCGACGACGGCGAGCCTCGGCTGTACGTCCGCTCCATGGACGGGATGGTGCCGCAACCGCTCGCCGGGACCGAGGGCGCCAGTCACCCGTTCTGGTCGCCGGATTCGGCATCGATCGGGTTCGTCGCGCGTCCAGCGTCGGCTGTTGGTCAGGTTGGCCGGCAAGCGAAGCTGAAGCGGATCGATCTGGAGACCGGTCACGTGACCACGCTCGGCGACGTGGCACTGAGCGCCGTCGGTGCCTGGAACACGGACGGCGTGATTCTCTTCACGCCGGGAGGAACCGCGCCGATTCATCGCATGGCGGCGGCCGGCGGCGCGTCATCCGCCGTCACCGCCCTGGACCAGGCCGCCGGCGACGTGCAGCACGCCCATCCGTTCTTCCTGCCGGACGGGAATCACTTTCTGTTCTCTGTGATCGGCAGCCGCGCCGCGGGGGCGACCACGCCGCGTGGCGTGTTCGTCGCATCTCTCGATCGAGGGACACCGCCGACGCTGGTGGTGGACGGCGTCTTCGGCGCGAAATACGCCAACGGACACGTGATCTTCGTTCGTGCGGGAAGGCTGCTGGCGCTGCCGTTTGACGTCACTCGCCTGCGCGCGACTGGTGACCCGAAGCTGCTCGCCGAGGGACTCCATGAGGGCGGAGGATCGGGAGGCGGCGCCGCCGGCGCGTTCAGCGTCTCTGCGCGTGGCGTGATCGCCTATCAGGCCGTTGTCCTGGTCCGGATGCAGCTAGCCTGGTTCGACCGAAGCGGCACCCGGCTGTCGCTTCTGGGCGGCGAAGCGGACTACGCGGACGTCACGTTGTCGCGCGACGGGATGCGGGCGGCCGTCAGCGTCCTCGATCCTCTGGCTGGGTCGCGAGACATCCACGTGTACGACGTTGCCCGCAACCTGCGAGAACGCGTGACATCCGATCCGGCGGACGACTTCGCGCCGGTCTGGTCACCTGGTGGCGATCGGATCGCCTTTTCGTCCATGCGCCAGGGACGGGTGGATCTGTTCACGGTGTCATCGAATGCGCCAGGCGAGGAAACGCCGATTGCCGTGCCGGGGCTGGACCTTGGGAAGTTCGCCGCCACGTGGTCGCCCCGCGGCGACCTCCTCGTCTTCATTGCGGGTGGCCGGGTGATTGCGCGCAGCGATCTCTGGGCGGTCGCCGTCAACGGGGGCCGCGACCCGTTCGCCGTCGCGCAGTCGCCGGCGGTTGAAACGCAGGCGCGGCTTTCGCCCGACGGCCGGTGGCTCGCCTACGTCACGAACGAGTCCACGCAGCTGCAGGTCTATGTGCAGCCGTTTCCGGGACCAGGCCCCCGGCAGCGGATCTCGGTGGAAGGCGGCACCTACCCGGTCTGGAGCCACGACGGATCGGAGGTCTTCTTCATCGGACCCGACAATCGAGTCATGGCGGCGTCCATACGCCTCACCGACGCGGCGGCGCACCTCGGTGCGATCCGGCCGCTCTTCACGTTCCAGTTCCATCGGGTGCGTCTCGACGCCTATCCGTACGACGTGTCGCCGGACGGACGGTTCCTGGTGAATACGCTGATCGAAGCATCAGCCCCCGCGGCCATCTCGCTGCTGATCAACTGGCCGGCTACGGTAGCGCGATGAGACCCGCGCCCACGGCCGACCCGGACGGGAGGCACGTGGGTCGCATGATAGGCTCCGGCTGCTCATCCGATGCCCACGTTGTTCCAGCGCCTCCTTGCCCAGGTCGTCTCGTTTCGTCCGGGAGAAGCCATCACAGCGTGGCTGATGTTCGGTTACGCCTTCCTCGTGATGACGGCGTACAACGTCATCAAACCCGCGACGCGGTCGAAGGCGATCGCCGCACTCGGCGCCGACAACCTGCCGTACCTGCTCATCCTCTCCGCCGTCGCGGTCGGTGCGCTGATGTTCGGCTACAGCCGGGCGATGGCGCGGGTACCGCGGGCACGGGTGGCGCCGGTGACCCACCTCGCGCTGGCCGTGCTGCTGGTCCTGTTCTGGGCGCTGTTCGTGGCCGGCGCGCCCTGGGCGGCTGTGGCGTTCTACGTCTTCGGCCTGCTGTTCGGCCTGCTGGTCATCAGCCAGTTCTGGACGCTGGCCAACGAACTCTACGACGCGCGACAGGCGCGGCGGTTGTTTGGGTTCATCGGCGGAGGCGCGAGCCTGGGTGGCCTCGCCGGCGCCTCGATCACGGCGTGGCTCGTCGGATGGACTGGCACCAACGGGCTGCTCCTCATCGGCGCGGGCACCCTGCTCGTCTCTGCCGTCGTCGTGTCACGGATCACCGTCCCGCCGGGCGCCTCGACAAGTCCGGTCGACGAGGCCGACACACCGCAGCCGGGCGGCTGGGGTCTGCTGCGCGACTCGCGCCACCTGCGCCTGATTGCCATCGTGATTGCGGTCGGCGCCATCGCGGCGGTCTTTGTCGAACAGCAGCTCAACATGGCGGCCGAGGAGGTCGCCGCCTCCGAAGACGGCATCACCCGGTTGCTCGGCCAGGTCACGATGGTCCTCTCGCTGGCCGGGTTTGTCGTCCAGATCGGCCTCACCTCCAGACTCCAGCAGTCCTTCGGACTGGCAGGCGCGTTGCTCCTGTTGCCAGGCGTCCTGGGACTGAGCAGCATCGCCATGCTGGCGACCGGCGCCCTGTGGGCGCCGGCGTTGGCGCGGGTGCTCGACACCACGCTGCGGTACACGGTTGATCGCACGACCCGTGAGGTGTTGTTTCTGCCGCTGGCGGCCGATCTGCGTCACCGGGCAAAGCCCTTTCTCGACGTCACGATCGATCGCGCCGCCAGGGGGCTGGCGGGCGCCCTCCTGCTGGTGCTCGTGCAGCCCTGGGGGCTCGGTCTGCACTGGCGGCAGATCGCCTGGGCCAATCTGGTGATCGTGATCGGCTGGGTGTGCATCGCCCGGATCGCGCACCGCGAGTATCTCGACACTTTCCGCCGCAGCCTGCGCGCGCGAGTCATGGAGCCGGCGGCCCTCCGTCACGAAGCGGTTGACGATCGAAGCGTCGCGCTGCTGACGATCGAATTGCACTCGGGCGATGACGCCGCCGTGCTGTACGCGATCGACATGCTGGCCAGCCTGAGCCGGGGCCACCTGGTGCCCGTTGCGCTGCTGGCCCACCGCGATCCGCGTGTGCGAGCCCGCGCCGCACTCGCCCTGGGCGGGGCGGGTGTGGTGTCGCCGGCGTCCGCAACGGCGGTGCGCGGCCTGCTTGGCGATCGCGACACGGAGGTGCGCGCGGCGGCCATCCGGGCGATCGCCCACCGCGCGGCAGACGAAGACATCGGCACGCTGCGGCACTACGTGGACGACCCCGCCGCGCGCGTGGCTGCCGCCGCGGCCGTTGGCCTGGCCCAGTCGCGCGATGCGGCCGACGCGTCGGCGGCCGAAGCCGCACTGGCAGGCCTGATCGCACGCGCGGACGATCCCGCCGCGCGGCGCGAGGCCGCTGCCGCCCTCGCCCAGATCGCCAATCCCGCGTTCCGGCCGCTCCTGGTGCCGCTCATCCACGATCACGACGACACGGTCGCCCGGGAAGCGATCGCGGCCGCCGGCGCGATTGTCGACCCCGACCCCCTCCTGGTGCCGGCACTCGTCTCACGGCTGGGCCACCGCACGCTCAAGAAGGCCGCGCGCGACGCGCTGTCCGGCTATGGCGGAGAGGTGGTGGGCATTCTCGCGCATGTCATGGCGGACAGCTCCGAACATCCCTGGGTGCGCCGGCACGTCCCGGCGACCCTGGCGGCGATTCCCAGTCAGCGTTCGGTGGATGCGCTCGTGCGCGCGCTCGGTGATCCCGACGGCTTCCTGCGGTTCAAGAGCCTCGTGGCTCTCGAAACCCTGTCGCGGGCACCTCACGCACTGCGCGCACCGGCGGGTGTGCTCGCGGCCAGGCTCACCAGTGAAACATCCCGGTACTGCGAGCTGCTGACCCTGCACCAGAATCTGCTGGACCATGACCCGGCTGCGCCAGCCACACTGCTGGCCCGCGCCCTCGTGGACAAACGGGACCGCACGCTCGACCGCATGTTCCGCCTGATCAGCGTCCTGCACCCCAATGAGGACGTGGCCGCCGTGCGGTATGCCCTCGATCACGGCGACGGGCCAGCGCGGGCCGGCGCGCTCGAGTACCTGGACCACACCCTGCCGCCGGATCTGCGCCGGCGGGTGTTGCCCCTGCTCGAGGACACCTCGCCCGCCGACCGGGTCAGGCACGCCAACCGGCTCCTCAGGTCACGACCGCGTGACCTGGCCGACACCCTCGCGCAGCTGGTGCATGACGACGATCCGGTGGTGGCGGCGTCAGCCGTGCAGTATTGCGCCGAGCGCGGCTGTGCCGCAGCTCTGGCCGATGACCTCGCCTACCTGCTGTCCCGGCCCGCGACGCACGCCCTCGTGCGCGAGGCCGTCCGGGGTGCGCGCGGCGACGCCGCAGACGACGCGCAGACGCCGGGGCTGCCGGTCGTGGAACTGGCCAATCGGCTGCGCGCGATCGACGTCTTCGCCATCGTCACGGTCGATGAACTGTTTCGTATCGCCCAGGGCGCGCGCCTCGTGCGGTATCCGAGCGGGGTCACGATCGCGGTGCGCGAGACGATGCCGACGAACGTGCTGTTCCTGCTCGAGGGCTCGGTCCATCGCGCGGGCGACGCCGCCGAACGGATGGCGGCGCCTGCGGCTGTGCATCTGACGTCGGTGCTCGCCGGACAGCCGCATCCTCATACCCTCATGGCTGCCACGAATCTGATGGGGCTCTCTCTCGCCTCGTCGGTGTGGCTGGCCATGCTGGGCGACAACGTGGCGACGGCCCAGGGGGTGTGCCAGTTGCTCGGGGCCTCCATCGCCACCGATGAGCCCATCGGGCCCACAGCACCCGTCGCCGGGGACGGCGCGCTCCCTGACGCGGTGACACTGGTGACCCGCTTGCGCCTGGAGCCGGTCTTTGCGGACGCCACGGTGGAACACTTGACGTCGCTTGCCCGCGTCATGCGCGTCGTGTCGCTGCGGAAGGGCCAGGTGGTGTGGGACCGCAGTCACGCCCCGGCACTCTTGTATTTGCTGAGCGGTCGAGTACAGTCCGACGAGCCCGACGCAGGCCTCGTGGCCGAAGCCGGCTGGATGGTCGGCGCGCTGGACACGCTCACCGGCCGGGATCCGGCGCAGCGGGTCGTCGTGACCCGCGAGGGGCGCGCGCTCAGGCTTGACCGGCAGGATCTGTTTGCCGTCCTGGCCGATCACACGCAGTTGCTGCAACGGGTGTGTGGAAACCTGGTGCGAATGGGCGGCAGCCAGGGGAGGAACCGATGACACATCTATCCCGCGTCGTCTTCACAGTGGTCCTGTGCGCGCTGCTCTCGACGACGGCCCGGACCACGCCGGTCTGGCAGGAAACGGCCGCGGACTATCAGGGCGCCGCCCCCGAGCAGTTCCTGGCCAGGGCCAAAGTTGTGAGCGTCCGGCCGATCGGTACTGGTGTCACGCTTCCGATGCGCGTGACACTCGAGCTCGACGGCGTCACGCGCACGGCGGTCTTCAAGTCGATCGATGTCCGAAAGGTCGGCATTGAGACCTTTGCCGATGGCACACACGAGGCGAACTTCCAGGACTCCTGGCAGACGGAGATCGCGGCCTACCGGGTGGATCGCCTGATCGGACTCGGGCTGGTACCCGCGACCATCGAGCGGCGAATCGAGGGCCACGTCGGATCGCTGCAGTGGTGGGTGCAGTCAATGATGCACGAAGCGGAACGCGTCGAGAAGAAGGTCGCCCCGCCGGATCGCACGGTCTGGACTCACCGCATGATGCGGGTCCGCCTGTTCGACGAGTTGATCGCGAACGTCGACCGTCACCTGAACAACCTGCTGGTGACGGCGGAGTTCGAACTGCGGCTGATCGACCACTCGCGGTCGTTTCGCCTCAGCCGCGACTTGCGCAAGCCGGAACGGCTGCCGATGTTCTCGAGGACGCTGCTCCAGGGCATCCGGACGCTGACCCGGGAGAATGTGCGGGACGCCACCGGGCGCTACGTCACCTCCGCCCAGATCAACCGGCTGATTCAGCGGCGCGACGCCATTCTCGCGCTGGCGGCCAGGCTCGTCGCGGAACGGGGCGAAGCTGAAGTGCTGTACGACTAATCCCCGAAGGCGCTTGTCGATCAGCGGACGTCGAGCGGCTCGGTGCGGCCCTCGTACACCGCCGTGTACGTGCCGCCGCTGATGACCAGCGCGGCGGCGACGCCGCCTGGATAGAACGGGTCTCCCAGCATGCCGGTGTCGAGGGCGATCACACGACCGCCATGCAGCGCGGTAATTCTTCGTGTCCGGGTCACGGTGTGTCCGACGATGACCCGGCGCGCGCCGAACGTGTCGAGGATGGCATCGACGGCCGGCGTGTCGAGGGTGTCGTTCGCCAGCGCGCGATACCAGAGGGGGCCCTCGGCGCCGGACAGCAACGGCAGCGGCGCCGGTGCCAGGACGGGGCCACTCGCCAATTCGTGGCGAACCGCCGACGCCACGCCCTGACACCCGAGCGCGGCGACCTCGCCGCTGATGCCGCCGTGCACGAAGACGTCGCCGTTGATACGGACCATCACCTCGCGCCGGCGCAACCACCGGCCGTAGTGACCCGTGGCGCCGAATGCGCGGACCAGCTCCACGAGGCCGACGGCGTTGTCGCGATAAAACGCGTTCCGAAACTCCCCTTCATCGAAGGGCTCCTGCCCGGCGGCGGCCTGTTCGCGACGTTGGGTGAGCACGAATTCGTACAACCCGTCGAGGCGCTGCCGTGACTGACTATCCCGGAAGGCCGCGTATTCGGCGGGACTGACGTCCCGCAGATCACCGACCATCCGCATGACCTCGTGATTGCCCAGCAGGGCATGGACGCGGCCGCCCGCGCGTTGGGCGTCGCGCTCGAGGCGCATCAGCAGATCGACCACACGGCGGGAATCGGGACCACGGTCGAGCACGTCCCCGGTCTGGACGAGGATCGTCGTGCCGCCCACCCAGCGATCCCGGCCGTCGATGACCCCGGTCTCACGGAGGAGGGCCCTGAACCGATCGAGGGCCCCATGGACGTCGCCGATGGCCACGATCCGGGCGGTCGTGGTGAGGTCGCAGGGCGCGGTGCCCTGGTGGACCGGCGGCTGCTGCGGGACGGCCGACGGAAGTGCGGCAGCCGCACACCAGAGGAGCGCGGCAATCAGCGGGGCGCGCATGTTACTTGCCGACGCCTTTCATGAACACGTGGTTTTCGCCGTGCGTCTTGATCGCGGCGTCGATCACCGTCCGCATGCGATCGCGGCGCCGCAGGATCGCGCGCAGCTCGCCGCGTCCCATCAGCCGGCCGATCGCCGCCGTCAGACCGGGCTCGGTCAGCGCCTGCATCCGGTCCCAGAGGTCCGGATCGACCCGGGTGAGTGTATGCGGCGGCCTGCCACCGGACGTGAAGCAGCGGGAGCAATCGATGAGCACCAGGTTCCAGGCGGGATCGACGAGCCAGTTGCCCAGGTTCGGATCGATGTTGTTGACCAGATTGTGGAACATCTTGGCGCGGACGATCTGGCGCGCCCAGGCGTTGGCCAGCGCCGGCGGCGGTGTGGGCGCGCCTGTGGCGGGCGTCGCGCCCATCTGCTTGAAGCTCCTGGCCGGCGCGACCCACATGATGGCGGCGCCACGATCGCCCCGGTACACCTTCTCCACGGTCGGCGGCACCATGTTCAGTGCCAGCAGCTTGTCCAACTCGTACGCCGCGATCTCGCTCTGATAGCTCTCCCAGGCGCCCGAGGAACGCCCCGGCGGAATCATCTTCCAGACGAGAAACGGCATCGGCCCACCGGGCGGGAGATGTGCTTTCTTGGGTCTGGTGACGCCCACCGACAGGTCCTCGAACTTCAGCATCTGGACCGACCGCATGTAGGCCTCGATTTCGGCGGCACGGCCGATCCAGGTGCGGGCGTCCACCGCGGACTCCTGCGTGGCCACGGCCGCCCCGGCCGCGACCAGCAGCGTCGTCAGGAGGGTCACGAACAATCGACGTGAAGGCGATGCAGAAAGCTCCATGCGTGGCATTGTAGCGCCGCCAGGTGGCGGCATTCTGGCTGAAAAGCCGTGCCGCCGTTCCCGGGTATAGTGGGAGCCGAGTGTGCACATGACGGCTGATGCCGCGATCCGGTTGACGTTGGCTCTCGCGATGGTCGCTCTGGCGGCGCGCGGCGCGAGTGCGCAGTCGTCGCTGCCGTCGTACGTGCGATCGCGAGTCGACGTCGGTCAGACTGTCTGGGTCACGAGTACCAGTGAGGGGACTCTCCAGGTCAAAGTCGCAGCCATTTCCGATGCTGGACTCGAGGTGTCGATCCTTGGCCGGCTCGCGACGTACCCATGGGCCGACATCCGCATGCTCGAGGTGAGAGACTCCCTGAAGAACGGCGTGATTCTCGGCGGCATCATCGGTGGCCTTGCGCTTGCGCACATTCCGTCTCCGCGAACGGCCACGAACGTGACGGCGTATGCGCTCCTGGGTGCTGGACTCGGCGCCGCGGCCGGCGCGTACGCGGACTACTTGCGCGAAGGACGGGAAGAAATCTACCGGAGCCATGCACGGACGGCCAGGCTCGCGCCGATGTTCCTCCCGAAGACCGTCGGCCTGAGTGCCGTGATCCAATGGTGAGAGGCAGGGACGAGCGGTCCATCGACTCCATGGCCTGAAAGGTCCGGGCCTTCGACACGCAACTGGCGTTGGCGCTCCACACGCCTGGGCGCTGGGTTCGTCAACTGCGGTAGCCACGACTTCCCTGGAGATCGCGCATCGGCGCCAACCCTGGTTGCCGGTTCTCGCGGCGCTCATTAACCCCTTCGATCGCGGCGTGCGGCTAACTCGCGTCGCTGCATCGCGTTGCGCGCGCGCGGCGCGATCAGCGGCGGTGGGCATCGCGCTTGCGATGGAGGCGCGCGGGTCCGCGGGAACGTCGCGAACAGGTGCCTGACCTCACCCGCCGTGCAAATCGTTTCTGACGCGGACCCCCCACTTTTCGGAGGTAACCCAATGTCCCGTCTGAATGCACTCGCGCTCTCTCTGATTGTCACGCTCTCACTCGCCACGGCCGCCGCCGCTCACGCGCCGGAGCCGTTCGTCCAGGCGCCGACGCCGGCCGGCGTTGGCGCGTCGGTCAATCTGAACACCGCGACGGCCGCCGACCTGGAGAAGCTGCCCGGCATCGGCCCCGCCACCGCCGCCCGCATCATCGAATACCGGCAGAAGAACGGCCCCTTCAAGAAGGTCGAAGAGCTGATGAACGTGCGCGGCATCGGCGAGAAGAGCTTCCTCAAGCTGAAGCCGCTCGTCAGCGTTGCGCCGCCGAAGACCGAGCCGATCGATCGGTGATCTCATGTTGCGCGCCTCTGCCGCCGGCCTGTCGCTCATCGACGTGCTCTTTGCCATGTCGCTGACGATGGCGGCGGCAGGCGCGGCCGTGCCGGCACTGCTCGAAGTGAATCGGGCGGTGAAGCTGCGGGCGGCGTCGGCCTTCATCAGCGGCTATTTGCAGCGCGCACGGCTCGAGGCTGTGACGCGGGGCCGGCCGATCGGCGTGCGGTTTCGCGCCGAGGGTGGCGACTGGCGGCTCGCGGTCTATGTGGATGGCAACGGCAACGGGATCCGGAATGCCGACATCGACGCCGGCGTCGATCGGGAGATCGACCCCGAGGCCGCGTTCTCGGTGCGGTGCCCGTCGGTGCGCGTCGCGCGGCTGGATGGTGTGCCCGACGTGAACGGTGCGGCTGGCGGGGAGGCCGTGCGGTTCGGAGCGTCGCGCCTTGCGGTGTTCGACGCCGACGGCAGCGCCTCGTCCGGCTCGCTCTATCTCACGGACGGCCGCACGCAGCTGGCCGTCACGGTGACGCCCGCCACGGGGCGCATTCGCGTCAGGCGGTGGGACCCGCGGCTCGGCGTCTGGGAACAAATGCGCTGAACGACGGCTGGGAATGGGTAGGGAATACCCGCCAAGGAGCAAGCAAGGGCCGTGTCACGGGTAGAACTTACCCATCGGACAACGGCCCTCACTGCGCGCGCGGAATAAATTCAATGAACTGAAGGAGTTGCGGTCTTGGCACTTGAATTGGTTACTCCGTCGGCATCCACTCCCCTGGAGGCGAACGTGAGCATGAACGAGCCCAGGGTCGAAGTGTGCCCGCGCGACGCGGCCGGCGTTGAATACCTGATCGAACGGGTGATGCCGGCCGCGCGCCAGTACTCGCCGGTCCCGCTCCGGGTCGTCCTCGAGGACGCCCTGCGCGAGATGCACCCCGGAATCCCGGTCTACCTGCGCGACGTCATCCCGCCGCATGCCGAGCCCCGCGGCTTCGCCGCCGATGTTCCCGGCAGCACCTGGATCCTGCACGTCGGCCAGCCCGCCCTCACCGATCCGCAGCGCGCATTCCTCCGCTCCGCCACCGCATTCGCCGCCATCGTCGCCGAGCTCGATCGGCGCCCCGCCGGCCAGCCGCGGCAGCCGCGCCGCGCCATCGAGAGCGCGCTGATCGGCGCGTCGCCCGCGATCGAGCGGGTACGTGAGCGCATCGCGCGCGTGGCGGAAACCGATTTCACGGTGCTGGTCGAAGGCGAAAGCGGCGTCGGCAAAGAGCTGGTCGCGCGCCAGGTCCACGAACAGAGCCGCCGCCGGCGCGGGCCGTTCGTCGCCATCAATTGCGCGGCACTCGTCGAGACGCTCGTCGAGGCCGAACTGTTCGGCATCGAGGATCGCACGGCCACGGGCGTGCGCGGCCGGCGCGGCAAGTTCGAGCAGGCCGAGGGCGGCACGTTGTTCCTCGACGAGGTGTCGGATCTGTCGGCCTCGGCCCAGGCCAAGCTGCTGCGCGCGATCCAGGACCTTGCCATCGAGCGCGTCGGCGGCCACATCAGCCGCAGCATCGACACCCGCATCATCGTCGCCACCAACCGCGGGTTGTCGGCGCTCGTCGCGCAGCGCGAGTTCCGCGCCGATCTCTATTACCGGCTGAATGGCGTCGAGGTGATCGTGCCGCCCCTGCGGGCCAGGCGCGCCGACATCCCGATTCTGGTGGAGCACTTTCTCGAGCGGTTCCGAACGCTGAGGCGCGTGCGCATCAGCCGCTCGGCGATGGAGCTGCTGCAGGCGTGCGAGTGGCCGGGCAACGTGCGTCAGCTCGAACGGGTCGTCGAGCGCGCCGTCACGCTGGCCTCCGGGCCGGTGATCGAGCCGGGCGATCTGCCGGTGGCGGTCACGGGCGATTTCGCGGGCCTGGCCGTCGACGCCGCCGTCCGCAACGACACGATGCGCGCCTGGGGCAGCCGCTACGCCCGCATCGTCCTCGATCGATGCCATGGGAACAAACGGCAGGCGTGCCGGATGCTCGGCATCAGTTATCACACGCTCGAAGGCCACCTGCGGTGGAGCGGCGAGCGTCGCCGGCGCGAGCGCATCGCGGCGAACATCGGCCATGCGCCCCTTGAATGAGAAAGGTGAGGTCGCCCGCGGCTGGTGGAGCCGCTTCCGGCCGGCCCGGTGCCGGCCCATCCCGGAGTCCGTTCATGAAGAAACTGCTTCTCGTCCTGCTGCTGACCGCGGCGTTCAACGCCGTTCCGACAGCCGCCTTTGCCGACTGTTTCGGTCAGCTGTCCGACTGCTTCCACGAAGCCGCGAAGCTCGATTCGTGGGTCGACCGGTGGCTCGCCGGCCTCGACTGCGAGCTCAATTTCATCGAGTGCACCCGCATCAAGCTGGTGGGCGGCTAGTGCCATGGCGGGTGGGCGCGCACGCGCTCACCCGCGTCTGCCTGGCTGCCGCGGCCGCAGGATGCGCCTCGCCGCCCGCTGGCGCCGCGGCACTCAGCGCCGGTGACACCGTGGCCGGCCGCGCCGCGCTCGGCAGCCGCATCGCCCTCCTGACGAGCGAGCCGGCGCTGATCACGGCGGACCTCGACCTGCGCACGCTCCGGCGCACGCCGATCGCCCGCCGCGCCGGCGAGCCGAACCTGTGGGGCCTCGGCGAGAGCGGCGGCGTGCTTCACAGCATCGCGGGATTCAGCGAGCTGGTCCGCATCGCCCCCGACGGAAGCGCGCGCCATACGGCGCGGTTTCAGCACGCGATGGGCAACCTGATCGATACGGCCGCCGGCATGGCCGCGCAAAGGGCGGTCGACAACGCCGGCACGCCGCTGGCGTGGCACGTGGACACCTCGGCTGGCCTTTCCCCGATGGCGGGGCCGCCCAGGCAGTCGCTCGGGATGTCGCGCGCGGAAGAAGGCGCACTCCATCTGCTGTCCTGCAGCGCGCCGCCGGCCGTCGTGTGCTGGCTGCCCGGGTCCAACGAGCTTCTGACGATCGATCGCAATCAGGTGTTTCCGGTCGCGCGGATCGATACCGTCATGCCGATTGCGCCGGCGCGGCTGATCGCCGAGCCCTCGTCGCGCGCCATTCAGGATGCCGTGCCGACCGGCCGGGGCACGTACATCGTGCTGTTTCGTGAGTACGCGCAACGCGAACAGACCGTGATGGGGGAGTTCGGTGCACGCGGCGAACGGCTGCGCGTGCTCGCCGCTCCCGAGCCTCTGCGGCTGCTGCTTGGCGTCCGCGACGGGTTGATAGTGGCGATCGCCCGATCGGGCCGGCTGGTAGGGGTGCCGCTGTGAGATGGCTCCTGCGCTTCTTTCGCGCCGCCGACGGCATGCCGGCCTGGATGATGATCCTTACGGCCGCGATCGGTCTCTACACGGCAATCGTGAGCGCCCTCGATCCGAAGGCCGTCGACGAGGCGCTCGCCATTCTTCTGCTGTGGCAGATGCTGTGCGCGTCGGCGGGCTTCGCGCGGCCCGCGGCCGCGGGCCATTTCGATCCGGCGCTCGTGCGCTGCGACCGCCGGATGGTCGCAATCGCACACGCGGTGCATGCCGCGTGGCCCGTGGCCGCCCTCTGGCTGTTGATTGCGGCTGTCGACGCCGCAACCCGGCGCGCCTTGCCGCTGGCGCTCGAGCCCGGCCGCCTGGCCGCGTTTCTGTTCGTGAGTTCCGCGTGCTGGGCCGTCAGCCTGCGGGCCCCGCGGCTGACCAGCGGCACGCTGTGGCTCGTCGCGATTGTCGCGGCCGCCACCACGCGGTTTGGCGCCGAGCAGTACGGCGCGATGCTCGCCAGGCCGGACGGCACCGCGCTGGAACTGCTGCATGCGGCGGCGCTCGCGACGGCATGTCCATTCCTGATGCTCGGTGATTACGTGCCGCCGCGCTCGGGCGCCGCAGCCGTTCTGGCGCTGGGCGCGGCAATGGCGGCCGCGGCCGGCGTCATGCACATTTCCAGACGCAGCTATCCGCTCGAGCCGGCGTCATGAGCCTGCGGCTCGCCGGCGTCACCGCGGCGTACCACCGGCGTGCGGTCTTCGAAGACGTCCAGCTGTTCGTCGCCCCGGGTGACGTACTGGGTTTGATCGGCCCGAACGGCGCAGGAAAGACCACGCTGCTGCGAACCGCGGCGGGGTTGATCCGGCCCGCGGCGGGGCGCGTGATCGCCGACGGTGTGGTCATGTACTTCGGCGGCGAAGCCACCATGCCCGGAAGGTGCCGGGCGGGCAGGTGGGCGCGGTTGTTCGGCGGCCGGGCGGCATCGCGAAAGCCCCTTGCGCGCCTTTCGCGCGGATCGCGGCAGATGCTCGGGCTCGACGCGTTCCTGTCGCGCGACGACTGGACGATCGGCCTGCTCGACGAGCCGTGGGAAGGGCTCGATCCCTTCGGCTCCCGCTGGCTCTCCATGGCGCTCCGGCGTCACGCGGAACGCGGCGCCGCCATCGTCATTTCGTCGCACCGGCTGCACGACGCCGCGGAACTCTGCTCGTCGTATGCATTTCTCGCCGGCGGCGCACTGCGGACGATGACGTCCTCCGACATCGCGGGGGAGGACGCGCTCGTCGGCGGGGCGGATCTGGCGCGTGCGTTCGAGGAGGTCATGAGGCGATGAGGGCGGCATGTGGATGGGTGATGCGCGTCGTGCTTGCAGGAGCGCTGGCGTCGGCGGCCGCGCACCAGGCCGGTAACCTCACGCTCGAGGTGCTGCTGCCACAGGGATTTCCGGATGGGCCCGCTGCCGCGGCGGTCGTATGCCGCGAGGGAGCAGGACGCTGGCGCGGCGTGGAATGGCAGGCCCACCCCGCGCCGCCAGCCGTCGTCGCCGGCCCGGCCGGCTCACGATGCCGTGTGCTGATTCGTCCCGCCGGTGCCGGCGCGTACCTCGCGTCGGACGAAATCGTCTGGGACGCGCGCGCGCGGTCCGTCCGCGTTCAGCCTGCGTGGCTCCGCTCGCTGAATGCGCCGCCCGGCGTGGAAGAGCTGTTCTGGGTCGGGGTCGCCGACGTCCACGGCGTCGAGTGCGACGCGACAGGCACGGGGTCGCGCTGTCTTTTCGTTCCAGCGGATGTGGCCGGTGTCATCGTGGCGCCCGTGCACGCGGGCGTGCTGTTCGCGCTGGTTTCGCGCGGCGCCGGCGCCAGCGTGGCGTGGCGCGCGACGCCGTCGGGCCGGCTTCTCCGCGTGCGCGCGCCAGGGCCCGGCGCGGTGACGGCTCGCGCAATCACCATCCAGCGCGCCCTGAAACAGGGCGCCGGCCAGTTGCGCGAGGCGCGTGCGGCCCCCGCCGTTGGGGTCACCAGCCTCGACGACACGGCGTTCTGGATCGAAGGCAGCGTGCCGGGCGGCTACATCGAGCTGCGCGCGCCCGGCGCGGCCACCACCAGATTGCCGCTCGCGTCGCTCGCTGGTCCGGCAGTCATCCCGCATGATGTCCGGCTGCCCGCCGGCGAAGCCATCGACGGCACGGTGCGAGGCGCGGGCGCGCTTGTCGCTGGAGTCACAGTCATCCTGAGCCGCCTTATTGAGGACGATGCGCGTGCGGCAGAGAAGAAGGAAGAGGAGCTGCCTCTGGAGAGGCTTGGTGAAGTTGTGACAGGACCGGACGGCCGCTTCCGATTCGACGGCCTCGGCCGCGAGCGCTACCAGCTGCTCGCTGTTCATCCGGCGCACGGACGCGCGCAGGCGCTCGTCACACCCCCGGTCTATCCGCGGCTGCAGCTCGAGCCGCGCGCCGTCATCCGCGGTCGCGTGCTCGAGAACGGCATTCCAGTGGCGGCCGCGGACGTGCGGCTGCTGCCGTCGCTCGAAGCGGTGGCGGCCGCGCGCAATCCGATCCTGCTCGCGACCGAAGCCGGTCGCACGGGGCCCGACGGACGGTTCCAGGTCATCGCGCCCGACGAGGGACTCGTCGTGCTTGCCGTCGGCACCGGCCGATCGTCTCAGCGCATCGATCTCGGGGATGCCGCCTCGCTCGGGAAAGTGGTCGACGTCGGAGACATCAAGCTCGAGGACCCCCGCGAGCTCGACGTGTTCGCCGACGTGCCGGACGGCTGCCGGTTGCAGACGGCGGGACCCCTCGGCGTCGCCGGCATGAGCATCATCGCGCCGGCGGCCGTGAGCCGCGGGCACTGGCGCTTTGCGCCTCCGGCCGGAGGCCGATGGCTGTTCGCGGCGATCTGCGGGCGCGACGAAATCGCGCTCGAGCCGGCCGTCGTGGACATACGGCCGGGCCGTCGCGAGCCTATCGTGCTCAAGGTCAGGAGGTGACCCCGCCGGTGTCCAGGCGTTAGCACCTGGACGCTGGTGTCCAGGCGTTAGCACCTGGACGCTATACTTTCGTGGTGCAGTTAAGAAAGGTGAAGCCCGAGGATGCCGCTGTCGTGGCGGAGTTGTGCGGCCAGCTCGGCTATCCGGCGTCGGCAGAAGACATAGAGGCGCGCCTCGACGCCATTGGAAGCCGGCCCGATCATCGGCTGATCGGCGCCGAGCTCGACGGCAAACTGATCGGCTGGGCGCACGTCCACGCCGACTGGGCGCTCGATCATGGCTTCGAAGCAGACCTGCTCGGTCTGGTCGTGCACGAAGAGCAGCGCGGTCTCGGGATCGGACGCGCGCTCATCGGCGAGGCGGCGGAGTGGGCCGTCAAACATCACTGCACGCGGATGCGAGTGCGCACCAACGTGATTCGCATGCGCGCCGGCGACTTCTATCGCCGCGCCGGGTTCAAGGAAGTCAAGCGCCAGCTCGTGCTCGATCTGACGCTCGCCGGAACGGACGCGAATTCATGAAGCACGGCACGTTCCTCACAGCGATGATGGCCGCTGTCGTGGTGATGACGGCATGCGGCGCCCCGCCCACGCAGCCGAAGCCGCCCGTCGTCCAGCCGCCCGTCATCATCGACCCGCCGCCCCCTCCGCCCTCACCGACGTTCACGGTCACGAAGATCATGGCGTTCGGCGACAGCCTGACCGAGGGCGACCCCCCGGAGCCGGGCGAGGTCCGCCTGATGCCCGCGCACGATCCGTCGACGCCCGGCGGCCGGACGAGCTACCCGTATAAATTGAGCACGATTCTCAAGACCACCTATACCGAACAGGCAGCGCAGATTCAGGTCTTCAATCTGGGGTTGGGCGGGGAGCAAGCGAACAGCTCCGTCACACGCGCGCGTCTGAGCGACGCCCTGGCGGCGCATCAGCCCGAAGTCGTACTGCTGATGCATGGCACCAACGATCTGCTCGCCGCCGCCCCACAGAACGCCACCGTCGACGCCGTGGAGGAACTGATCAAGATCGCGCAGCAGCATCCCGGCGTGCAGCGTGTCTTTCTGGCCAGCCTGCCGCCGCAGCTGCCGTCCACGCAGCGAATCACGTACCCCGACGACGTGCCCATCTACAACGATCGCCTTCGGAACCTGGCGTTGGCAACGGGGGCGAAGTTCGTCGACATCTTTCCCAACATCGACACGCAGACGATGATGGATCCGGATGGGCTGCATATCAACGAAGCGGGTAATCAGAGAATCGCCGAAGTGTTCTACGCGGCGCTGAAGCCGTTCTACCACCGCGATCCGCAGTAGCGACGAACAGCGCGTCGATCCCCGCGCCGATCAACGCGCCCACTCCAGCGGCGAGCCCCGTCCACATGAGCGCATCCGGCGCACAGCTTGTCTCGCGACAGATTCTGGAGACGTGGAGCAGCATGGCGCCGCCTGCGACCGCGGCGCCGATGATGGCGCCGTTCCTCAGCGAGTCGCCGCCGGGCTGCCGGGCGGCGCGCGTGGCCGTGATTTCATGACGCGCGCGGGATTCGATGCGGGCCAGGGCATCGCCCGCCGCCGTCGCGTGCGTTTCGGCCTGCGCGCTCAGCGACGTGGATGCCGATGGGCCGGCAGCCGGAAGTGGAGCGGTGGCCGCCATCGTCAATGCCAGAGCGAGCAGTGTCGTCATACCTGGGAATGCGTGCTCGCGTGCCCGCGCGGCTCACTCCCGGGCCTGCGGCGGCCGCTTGTAAACTCTGTCCGGCAGGGGGCATCGCCGGGCCGTGACAGCCGAATGTAGTACCATTACCCGGTTCGCCACTCCGCAATGACGCAGGCCGACACACTCAAGAGAACTCCGCTGCACGCGACGCACAAGTCCATGGGCGCACGCGTCGTCCCCTTCGCCGGCTGGGACATGCCGGTCGAATACTCCGGCATCGTCAACGAGCACATGGCCGTGCGCGAGCGCGCCGGGCTGTTCGACGTCAGCCACATGGGCGAAATCGAAATTGCCGGCAAGAATGCCTTCGACGCGATTCAGCACATCACGTCGAACGACGCCGGCAAGCTCTCGATCGGCCAGATTCAGTACTCGGCGCTGACCACGCCCGATGGCGGGTTCGTGGACGATGTGCTGACGTACAAGCTGACCGACGAGCACTACATGCTCGTCGTAAATGCCGGGAACATCACCAAGGACTACGCCTGGATCGCCGGGAACATCAAGGCGGCGGGCGATGCCGTGGCCGTGAACAACAGCTCGCGCTACGCGCTGATGGCGGTGCAGGGACCGAAGGCGGAAGCCACGCTGCAGAAGCTGACGGCCGTGGATCTGGCCGGCATCAAGTACTACTGGTTCACGACCGGCGAGGTGGCGAGCGTGCGGGCGACGATCTCGCGCACCGGCTACACCGGCGAGGACGGCTTCGAGGTGTTCGTGCCGCCTGCCGACGCCGACCGCGTGTGGCGCGCGATCCTCGATGCGGGCAGGGAATTCGACGTCATTCCCGCGGGCCTCGGCGCGCGCGACACGCTGCGGCTCGAGGCCGCCATGCGGCTGTACGGCAACGACATGGACGAGCACACGACGGTCATGGAAGCCGATCTCGGCTGGATCGTCGGCTGGAAGAAGGCCGACTTCATCGGCCGGGACGTCATCAAGCGTCAGAAGGAGCAGGGCGTCGCGCGCAAACTCGTGGGCTTCGAGATGATCGACCGCGCGATCGGCCGCCATGGCTACGACGCCTACGTCAACGGCGAGAAAGCCGGTGTCGTCACGAGCGGCACGCAGACGCCGCATTTGAAAAAGGCGATCGGCCTCGTGATGCTGCCGATCGACGCCACGGCGAACGATACCGAATTCGAGATCGACTGCCGCGGCCGGCGGGCAAAGGCGAGAGTTGTCCCTACACCTTTCTACAAGAGACAGAAGTAGCCATGTATCCAGCGGATCTCAAGTACACGAACGAGCATGAATGGGTCCGTCTCGACGGCGGCGTGGCCACCGTCGGCATTACCGACTTCGCCCAGAAGCAGCTTGGCGACGTCGTCTTCGTCGAGCTGCCGAGCGTGGGCTCGCAGGTGAAGCAGGGCGACGTGTTCGGCACGATTGAATCGGTGAAAGCCGTCTCGGAGCTCTACGCGCCGCTGACCGGCGAGGTCACCGAGGTCAACGGCGACCTGACGAACCATCCCGAAGCCGTCAACGCGAATCCGCACGAGACGTGGATGATCAGGATCAAGCTCTCGAATGAGAGCGAGACGGGCGCGCTGCTCGACAGCGACGCCTACGGAAAGCTCACGGGATAGGTTGCACGTTGCTCTTTGATTCCCCCGACAAGTTCGTCTTCCGCCACATCGGTCCGCGCCCGTCAGACCTGGAGCCGATGCTCGAGGCCGTGGGCGCGCCTTCGCTCGACACGCTCATCGATGAAGCCGTGCCGGCCGACATCCGGCTGAAGGCGCCGCTCGACCTGCCCGATGCCGAAAGCGAATACGAGTACCTGACGCATCTGCGGCAGACGGGCGCGAAGAACAAACTCTTCCGCTCGTACATCGGCCTCGGCTATCACGACACCATCACGCCCTCGGTCGTCCTCCGCAACGTCGTCGAGAACCCAGGCTGGTACACGCCCTACACACCGTACCAGGCCGAAATCGCGCAGGGCCGTCTCGAGTCGCTCATCAATTTCCAGACGATGGTGAGTGAGTTGACGGGGGCGGATGTGGCGAACGCGTCGCTGCTGGATGAGCCGACGGCGGCGGCCGAGGCGATGACGCTGCTGCACCGATCGTCGAAGAAGAAGGGCGCGAATGTCTTCGTGGTGTCGGACCGCGTGTTTCCGCACACGCTCGACGTCATGCGATTGCGCGCCGAACCGCTCGGTCTCGAGCTGCGACTGGGCGATGTCGAGAGTGTCGAACTCGGCGATGACGTCTACGGCATGTACGTGCAATCGCCGGACGACCACGGCGAAGTGCGCGACCTGACAGGTCTCATCGCGCGTGCGCATGGCGCAGGCGTGCTCGTGGCGGTCGGGACGGATCTGCTCGCGTGCGCCATCTGCACGCCTCCCGGCGACATGGGCGCCGACGTCGTCGTCGGCAACTCGCAGCGGCTGGGCGTGCCGCTTGGCTACGGTGGGCCGCACGCGGCGTTCTTTGCCACGCGCAACGAGTTCGTGCGGCAGGCGCCGGGCCGGCTGATTGGCGTGTCGCAGGACGCGGCCGAGGAGAAGGCGTATCGCATGGCGCTCGCCACGCGCGAGCAGCACATCCGCCGCGAGAAGGCGACCTCGAACATCTGCACGGCGCAGGCGCTGCTGGCAAACGTGGCCGCGATGTACGGCGTGTTTCACGGTCCCGAGGGCCTGAAGCGCATCGCGCAGCGCGTGCACGACATCGCGCGGCTGATCGACGGAGAGCTGAAGGCGCTCGGCTACAACCAGACGAACGGCGCGTATTTCGACACGCTGCGCATCGAGACCACCGACACGGGCGTGTGGGACGGCGTGCGGCAGGCGGCACTCGCGCGCGGCATCAATTTCCGCTATCCGGCCGCCGGCGTGATCGCGCTGTCAATCAACGAAACCGTCAGCCGCCAGGACGTCGGCGACATCGTGGCGGCGTTCGCGGAGGCGGCGGGGAAGAAGGGCGCGAAGCACAAGGGGTGGGGCGATGCCGGCGCGCTGCCGGAGGTGCTGAGCGGGCTGACGCGTGAGAGCGCGTTCATGCAGCACCCGGTGTTCAACTCGCATCACTCCGAAACGGAGATGATGCGCTACATCCGGTCGCTCGAGCGCAAGGACATCGGTCTCGACACGTCGATGATTCCGCTCGGCTCGTGCACGATGAAACTGAACGCGGCGAGCGAGATGCTGCCGATCACGTGGCCCGAGTTCTCGAAGCTGCATCCGTTCATTCCGGCAGACCAGGCGCTGGGCTATCACCAGATCATCAAGGAGCTCGAGAGCTACCTGTGCGCGATCACCGGGTTTGCGGCCGCGTCGCTGCAGCCGAACTCGGGTGCGCAGGGCGAGTTCGCCGGCCTGATGGTCATTCAGGCGTGGCATCGCGACCGCGGCGAGACGCATCGCAACGTGGTGCTGATTCCGTCATCGGCGCACGGCACGAACCCGGCGAGCGCGGCCATGGCCGGCATGCGCGTGGTGGTCGTGGCCACCGACAAGCACGGGAACATCGACGTCGACGACCTCAGGAAGAAGGCCGCGGAGCACGCCGGCGATCTGTCGTGCCTGATGGTGACTTATCCGTCGACGCACGGCGTGTTCGAGGATGCGATCCGGGAGATATGCCGCACGGTGCACGAGCACGGCGGGCAGATTTACATGGACGGCGCGAACATGAACGCGCAGGTCGGGCTCACGAGTCCGGCGGCGATTGGCGCCGACTTGTGCCACATCAACCTGCACAAGACTTTCAGCATTCCGCACGGCGGGGGAGGCCCAGGCATGGGGCCGATTGCCGTCGCCGCGCATCTCGCGCCGTATCTGCCGTCCCATCCCATTGTCACTGTTGGCGGCGAGAAGGGCATTCCCGCGGTCGCGGGCGCGCCGTTCGGCAGCGCGAGCATCCTGCTCATTTCGTACGGCTACATCCGCATGCTCGGCCGCGACGGCGTCACCGACGCCACGAAATACGCCATCCTCAACGCCAACTATCTGAAGGCGCGGCTGGAGAAACACTATCCCGTGTTGTATGCGCGGAAGAACGGGCGCGTCGCGCACGAGATGATCTTCGACCTGCGCGCGTTCAAGGCGCATGGCATCGAGGAGGGCGACGTGGCGAAGCGGCTGATGGACTACGGCTTCCACGCGCCGACGGTGTCGTTCCCCGTCCCAGGCACGCTGATGGTCGAGCCGACGGAAAGCGAGCCGCGCCAGGAGCTCGACCGATTCGCCGACGCGCTGATTGCGATCCGCCAGGAGATCCAGGACGTCATCGACGGTAGGGCCGACAAGAAGGACAACGTCCTGAAGAACGCGCCCCACACCGCGGCGCACGTCACCGCCACGGAGTGGACGCATCCCTACACGCGCGAGCAGGCCGCCTATCCGCTGCCGTACCTCCGCCAGCACGGCAAGTTCTGGCCGCCGGTCGGCCGCGTCGACAACCCCTACGGCGACCGGAACCTGATCTGCAGCTGCCCGCCGATGCGTGAGTACGAATAATTAGGGACAGACCCGAATTATTCGCGCGTCACCTCGAATAATTCGGGTCTGTCCCTAATTATTCGTAATGCAGGGCGTACACCGGGTCGAGCTTCGCGGCGCGCATGGCGGGGTAGAGGCCGAACACGATGCCGACGGTCACCGACACCGCGCACGACAGCACGACTGAGACCGGGCTGATGATGGTCGACCAGCCGGCCGCATAGGCGACGAACTGCGACAGCAGGATTCCCACGACAACGCCGATCAGGCCGCCGGTCATCGTGATCAGCGTCGTCTCCACCAGGAACTGGCGGATGATGTCGCGGCGCGTGGCGCCGATGGCGCGGCGCACGCCGATCTCCTTCGTGCGCTCCATCACGCTCGCCAGCATGATGTTCATGATGCCGATGCCGCCGACCAGCAGCGAGATCGCGGCAATCGACACCATGACGATCTGAAAGAGCCGGCGCGTGCGCTGCTGCTCGGCGAGCAGCTCCGCCGGCACGATCACGGTGAAGTCGCCGGCGCCGCGGTGGGAGGCGTCCAGCAGGCCGCGGATGATCGCGCCCGAGGCGCTGACGTCGGCCGTCTGCGACAGCCCGAGATAAATGCCGTCGATCTCGTCGCGCATGGCGCTCTGCGATTCCTCGAGCCGCAGGATGGCCGCCTGCAGCGGCACGTAGACGAGGTTGTTGCGGTCGATCGCGGGAATGCCCTCGACCTCCTGGCGCGCGGCCATCTGCGGGCCGGCGACGCCAATCACCTGAAACCACTGGTCGTTCAGCTTGACGTGCTGGTCGATCGGGCTGTCGGCGCCGAACATCGAGGCGGCCGCGGCCTGACCGAGCACCGCGACCGGCGCGGCATGGAGATTCTCTTCGCCGGTGAAGAATCGGCCGGCGGTGGTGCGCAGGTTTGCGATGCGCTGGTACTCGGGCTCGACGCCGAAGACGGCGGGCGGCTCGGCCTGTGGCTTCGGCAGCACCTGTGACGGCACGATGCGCTTGCGCGCGGTCGCCAGGTCGACGCCCTCGAGCGTGGCGCGCATCGCGCGATAGTCGCCGAACGTCAGGCCGGCCGAGAGCCGCCGCACGCGCTGCAGGGTCTGGCTGTCGGGCGCTTCCCGCGCCTCGACAATCACATTGCGCACGCCGAGCTGCTCGATGAAAGCGATGACTTCCTGCTGCGCCCCTGCGCCGATCGAGAGCATCGCGATCACCGCGGCGACGCCGAAGATCATGCCCAGCATGGTGAGGGCCGAGCGCAGCTTGTGCGCGCGGAGGTTGTCGAAGCCCTGCTTGATCTCCGGACCCAGGTCGAGCGGGCGGCGGCGCTCGCTCATCGCGGCCCTCCCGCCCGCCCGCCGCTCGCGGCCGGCGCCGCGGCTCCGCCCGGCTTCTTCTCCGGATTGACCAGCGACACCTCGGTGCCGGCGCCGATCCCTTCCACGGCGCTGTGGGCCTCAGTGCGGTAGGTGACCTTGACCGGCGTGGCGCTGAAGCGCGTTTCGCCGGGCGCGCGCACGTACACGACGGGCTTGCCGTCGTGCTCGAAGATGGCCGTGCGCGGCACGTACACGACATTGTCGACCGTGCGTCCCTTGAGCTGGACGCGGACCGACGTGCCCGGCCGCAGCCGATCGTCGACCTCGGTCAGGCGAACGGCGGCGTCGAACTGGCGGATCGGGCTTGGCCCCTGCATCGACCGCATGGCCTGGTTCGACACGCTGACCACCGTGCCCGCCGATTCGAGCCCCGGAAACGCCTCGAACGTCACCGTGGCCTCCTGGCCGGCCACGACGTTGTCGCGCTGGTGCTCGTCGATGCGCGTCCGCACTTCGATGCCCGAGATGTCGAAGACGTCGAGAATGGGCCGGCCGGCGCCCGTCGTGTCTCCCGCCTTGAACTCGGGCAGCGTCATGCCGCTGAAGAAGAAGCCGCCGCTCGCATCGCGGTTCTCGCGCACGACCACCAACCCGGGCATCTGCGCCTTCACGACGAGGCTGTCGATGTTGCGCCGGGCGCGCTCGGCGTCCGATCGCTCCTTGTTGAGCCGCTCCTGCAGCACCGCCATCTGCGCCGCGCTCGTGAGCGCGCGCGATTTCTCGTCGGCCTCGAGCTGCGCAAGGCGGCGGCGCGTCTCCTCGAGCGTCAGCTCGCGCTTGCGGCGCTCGTTGGCGGCAATCAGGTCGGCGTCGCCGCGAATGTCGAGCTCGGCGCGCCGGACGTCGAACCCGGCCGTCATCAGATCCACGCGCGTCTGCGCCGCCGTCACCGCCGCGTTGGCCTTGAGACGCACGATTTCCTGCTCGGCCTCTTCCAGCTGCGACAGCGCGGTCTGCAGGGCAAACTGCTGATCGATCGGATCGAACTCGACGATGGCATCGCCCGGCTCGACACGCTGGCCGGTCGACACGATGGAGAGGATGCGCAGCTGGCCGCCAACCGGCGGCGCCGACACGGGCGTCATCCGCGTCGCCCGCAGCTCGCCGACCGTCGTGACATCGAGCGAGAGCGACCCGCTGGCCGCGCGCGCGGTGGGCGTCGTATCGGACCGGGCCGTCAGCGACGTCGCGGTGGAAATGCCGGCGGCGGCGAGTGCCCCGGCGACGGCAATGATGGATATGGCGAGCACCAGCCTGCGGCTCATCGCGCGCCCCCTTCGTCAACGGCGGTCGGATCCACGAGGGCGAGGCGGTCGCCGGCCGCCACGCCTGCCCTCACCGCGACGAGCTCGCGGCCGCGCCTGACCACCTGGATGACCACCGGCGTGAACGAGCGGCCCGTCAGCTTGTAGACGACGGCCTGGCCGTCCACCGTGAACACGGCGCCGGCCGGGACGAGCGTCGCGTTGTCGATGCGGCCCACCGCGACGCGTGCCGTGGCGCTCATGCCCGGCCGCAGGCGCGGGTCGGTCTTCTCGACCGAGATCTTCATGTCGAAATTCCGCCCGGGCGGGAAGCCGGTGGTGAAGTCCGGGCGCGCCAGCACGGAAATGTCCGAGAGCGTCGCCTCGAGCTCGAGATCCGGGAGGGCGTCGACGCGAATTGTCGCGCGCTGGCCCACCTGCACGCGGCCGCGATCCGACTCCTCGACGCGCGCCTGCAGGTGCACCGACGTCAAGTCGGGCAGCTCGATTAGCTGCGCGCCCGGCCACGCCGGGTCGCCCGGCCGGAAGGGCATGGGCGGCTGCGACGGCGAGATCATGCGCGGGTTGAGCATGATGTTGACGACGCCGTCGACCGGGGCCTTGAGCTGCAGGTTGTCGAGCGCGCGCAGGCGGCGGTCGATTTCCATCTGGATGCGCTCGACGCGCCGGCCGGCGCGCGCGATGTTGGCCTCGGCCGCCGTCTTGTCCGCCTCGATCTTCCGCTTGATCTCCACGAACCGCTGCTCGGCGTCGGCCAGCCCCAGCTTCGCGCGCTCGAGATCCAGCCGCGGCAGGAACTCTCCGCCGCTCAGATCGAGCCGCGCCCGCTGCACGTCGTAATCGGCCTTCAGCAGCGTCGTCGCGTTGCCTTCCTCCGCGATGCGCGCCTCGGCGCGCACCTGATCGACCTGCGCCTGCTGCTGCCTGAGCTCCGTCATCCGATCGGCCATCTCACGCCGGGGCGTCGACGCGTCGAATTCCACGAGCACGTCGCCCGCCCTCACGGGCGCCCCGTCCCGCGCCACACGGATGATTTGCAGCTGCCCCGCGTCGCTCGGCGCCGTGACGACGAGCGACTTGAAGGGCCGGATCTCTCCGCGAATCTCGACCAGATCGACAAAGGGGCCGATGGTGACGTCGGCCATCGGCACGTCGGGCGCGCCGTTGCGCGATGCCGAGGCGATGGCGGTGAGCGCAAGGATCACGGCGGCCGAGGCGCCGGCCGCTACCTGACGCCGGGAAAGCGTCATCGCGATCCTCCGGGCATGGGCAGCAGCTCGACCGAGGCCGTCAGGTCCGGCAGCAGGTTGGGGTGCGAGCCCTGGATGGTGACGACGGCGGTGAAGGTGCGGACTTTCGGGTTGCGCTGGCTGGGTACGGCAAGCGGCGCGATCTGCCGCACCTCGCCGTCGAACTCCAGGCCGGGGTACGCGTCGAGCCGCACCTTCGCGCGCTGGCCGGGGACGACGCGCGCGATGTCGGCCTGGTTGATGCGGGCGCGCACGCGCATGCGGCCGGGATCGATGACGTCGAGCACGGCCTGCCCGGTGCGCACGAGATCGCCCTCCTGGAACTCCGTCATCGTGCCGGCCCGGAACATCGTCTTGAGCACGGCGAGGCCGGCAAAGGGGGCGCGGATGATCATCAGCTCGGCGTTGCGCTCGGAATTCTCGAGCGCGAGCTGCGCGCGATCGCGCCGGATCTCGAGAATGCGCAGATCGGCGCGGGCGGCGGTGCGCTTGAGGTCGTAGGTTTCGCGCAGCAGCTTCAGCCGCGCTTCGGCCTGCTCGAGCAGCAGGTTGTTCTTCTCGGCGTCGATCGCAGGAATGAGCTCGTTCTTCGCGACCTCGAGCTTCGCGCGCTCGACGTCGTTCTGCGCCTGAATGATGGCCGTGTCGTCCTGCGAACGCTGCACCGCCTGAGTGGCCTCGGTGCGATCGATCTGTCCGTTGAGGTCGTTCACCTCGAGGCGGCGGTTGAACGCCTCGCGCAGCTGCTCCTGGGGGTCGAGCTCCATGAGCGGCTGGCCGGCCGCCACGGTCGTCCCGCCCGGCACGAGCTTCATCAGGGTGAGCTGTCCGAAATCGCGGCCCGACAGGCGCGGCACGAGAATGGCGGCCGACATCTCGGCCTCGACGAGCCCGCTGAGGCGAACCGTGGGCCCGGCCGCGGGCGACGGCGACTGGGCCGCGGCCAGCGCGGCGGCGGCCGCGGTGACAAGCGTCAGGGCAAGTAAGGATCTGGCCATCGGAGTGCGATGAGCATTAGACACCGGGCGGGCGAGCTCGGCCGGTGTGGTTGACGATGCTGGGGATACGACCGCCGTAGTGTAGCCGCTACAATGGCGCGCGTGACGGCGTTTGCCGCCTTTTCCGATATCGAACACCCCAGCGCCGTGAGGCTGTCGGAAGTGCTCTCGGGGTTGTCGTACGCGCTCGACCTCACCGAGGGACATCCGCGAGGCCACTCGGCACGCGCGTGCCTCATCGGTATGCGCATCGCGCGCGAGCTTGCGTTGCCCGCAGGCCAGCAGTCCGATCTCTTCTATGCGCTGCTGCTCAAGGACGCGGGCTGTTCGAGCAATGCCGCGCGCGTGTCGCAGTTGTTCGGCGGCAGCGATCAGGAAGCCAAGCGTGACGTGTGGCTGCGCGACTGGCGCAGCTGGCGCGAGCAGCTGGCGTACGGCCTGGCCGCAACGGCGCACGAGCCTTCGACTGGCGGCCGCGTGAGGCGGTTGCTGAAGCTGGCGTGGGAAGGGCCGGGCGCGCGCCGCGAGCTGTTTCAGCTCCGATGCGATCGCGGCGCCGAGATCGCGCGCACGCTCGGGTTTCCCGAGCGGACGTGGCAGGCCGTCCGCTCGATGGACGAGCACTGGGACGGCGGCGGCTATCCGGACGGCGCGGCGCGCGAGCGCATTCCGCTCGAGGCGCGCATCGTCAACCTGGCGCAGGTGCTCGAAATCTTCTGGCACGAGCGGGGGCCGGATGCGGCGCTGGAGGTGGTGGAGGCGCGCGGCGGCCGCTGGTTCGATCCGGAACTGGTTCGCGTGGCCGCGCACATTGCCAGGGATGCCGGGCTGGCCGGGGACCTGGAAGCCGCCGATCTGCCGGCCGCCGTCAGCGCCGCGGAGCCGGAAGAGCGCGCGCTGCCGGTCGACGCCGGCCGTCTCGACCTGATTGCCGCCGCCTTCGCGCTCGTCGTCGACGCGAAGTCATCCTTCACCTATCAGCACTCCGCGCGCGTGGCCGGCGTCGCGGTGTTCATCGCCGAGCAGTTGGGACTCTCCGAGGCCGAGCGCGTGCGCCTGCGGCGCGTCGGGCTGCTGCACGACATCGGCAAGCTCGGCGTGCCGAACCGCATCCTCGACAAACCGGGCACGCTCGAGCCCGAGGAGTGGGCCGTCATCGAGCGGCACGCGTACTGGAGCGAGCAGATTCTGGCGCGGGTGCCGGTGTTCCGCGAGTTCGCGCGCGATGCCGGCGCGCACCACGAGCGGCTCGACGGAAAGGGGTATCATCGCGGCCTGAAAGGGGACCAGCTGTCGCGCGACGCCCGCATCCTGGCCGTCGCGGATCGCGTCGACGCGCTGTCGGCCGACCGTCCGTATCGCGGCCGGCTCGACGCCGCCACGGTGCGGCGGCTCGTCGACGAGGATAGCGGACCGGGCCTGTGCCCGGCGGTCGTTGAAGCCGTGCTGCCGGCGCTAGACATGCCAATCGACGGGTTCGCGGGCTACGGGATATGACTTCATTCGAGGACGGCCTTCCATGACGTGGACGCGACGTGACTTCACGCGCCTGCTGGCGCTGACCGGATCGGCCGCCCTGGTGCCCGCGGCCGCGCGGGCACGGCCGTCGTTTGCAGGAGACCAGAACGAAGACGAAGCCTTCTGGGGACGGGTGCGCGGCGAGTTCGTCATGGCCGAGGGGCTGGCGATGTTCAACGCGGCGAACCTCTGTCCCTCGTCGCGGCGCGTGATCGACACGCTCGAGCGCCTCAGCCGAAACGTCGATCGGGACCCGTCGCCCGCCAACCGTGCGAGTCTGGGCCCGGCGCGCGAGGCCAGTCGCACGCTCCTGGCGGCGTTCCTGCGCGTGTCGCCGGACGAACTGGTGATTACGCGAAACACCAGCGAAGCCAACAACCTCGTCTCGAGCGGCCTGGATTTGAAGCAGGGCGACGAGGTGATCGTGTTCGCCGACAACCATCCGAGCAATCTCAATGCGTGGCGTCAGAAAGGCGAGCGATTCGGTTTCGCGGTGACGACACTCGCGCAGCCGAATCCACACCCCGGCGCCGAGTACTACGTGTCGGCGGTGACGAAGGCCATCACGTCCAGCACGCGGCTGGTCGCGCTGACCCACGTCACGAGCACGGTGGGCGACCTGCTCCCGGCCGCGGACATCTGCCGGGTCGCGCGCGAACGCGGCGTGCTGACGCTGGTCGATGGCGCGCAGTCGTTTGGCGTGCTTGACGTGAACCTCAGCGAGATCCGACCCGACTTCTACAGCGGCAGCGCCCACAAGTGGCCGTGCGGCGCGCGCGAAACCGGCGTACTGTTCGTGAACCAGGCTATCCAGGAGAAGTTGTCACCGGCGGTCATCAGCCTGTACGGCGGCGCGACAGGCATCTCACGGCGTCTCGAGGCCAACGGCCAGCGCGACGAGGCGGCGATGGCCGCGTTCGGCGAGGCGATCGCCCTGCAGAATGACGTCGGCATCGCGA
>DATKDT010000114.1:0-29450 GCA_035512575.1 Vicinamibacterales bacterium
CTGATGTAGCGGCGATAGCGCGACAGCGGCGTCAGGAACCGCGCGGCGGCGTTCCACAGCGGCACGTCGTGATTGCCCGGCACGACCAGCTTCGGCGGCTCGAGCGAGTCGAGAAACGCGCGCGCGGCGGCGAACTCCGATCGCTTCGCCCGCTGCGTGAAGTCGCCCGAGATCGCGATGAGATCCGGACCGGCCGCGAGCATCGCGCGCCGCAGCGGCTCCACCACCGCCGGATCGATGCGGCCGAAGTGCAGGTCGGAGACATGGACGAGCGTCCGCATCAGACCCGCGCCTCCGGAAGGATCGTCTCCAGCGCGTCGCTGCGCACGCTGAACCGAAGCGGGGCGTCGAGCATGCGGACCTCGCCGTCGATGCCCACGCCGATGCGGGCGTTCGAGGTCTCGATCGAGATGGCGGCGGCCTCGAACGACTCGAAGCGCTCGTGCTCCTCGAGCGTCTTCAGCAGCACGCGCAGCGGCAGCAGCAGCGCATCGGCCCGCCCGAAGCGCGGTGCCATGTACAACGACAGCTTTCCGTCCGTCATCGTCGGCCGCCTTCCGATGGCCGTGCCTTCGACGTCGTAGGCGCTGTTGCCGATGAAGATGAAGGGGGTGGAGCGCACGAGCTCGCGGTCATCGACCGTCAGCCGCGCGGCCACACTGCGAAGATCGAACCAGGTGCGCGCCACCGCGAGACCGGCCGCCAGCGGCCGCGGCAGGCCGCGCTTCCGCGCGCGGTTGCGCTCCCACACCATGCGCGGGTACGCGCCGATGCTGGCGTTGTTGATGAAGATCCGATCGTTGACGACGCCGACGTCGAGCCGGCGCGTGCGCCCGGCCGCCAGCACGGCGACGGCTTCGTCGAGATCGAGGGGGATCCTCGCGTCGCGCGCGAAGTGATTGAGCGTGCCGCACGGAATGACGCCGAACACCTTGCCGGCCCTCACCGCGGCGCCGGCAACGGTCGAGACCGTCCCGTCGCCCCCGGCGGCAACGAGCACGTCATACTGCGCCGCCGTATCGTCGATACTTCCGGCCCCCATCGCCGACGGCACCGGCACGATGTCGGCGTCGACACCCGCCCGCTGCAGAGCTTCGGCCACCGCTGTGTCGTCCGGTGCCGTGCCGGATCGCCGGTTCAGCACCACTACCCATTTCATTGCTGAGTTGTAGTGCACAAACCGCGCCTTGGCGGACGGAATTACTAGGAGCCGGCGCGCGTGATCGGCGTGACGACGACCTTGCGGAACGAGACCTTGCCGTGGTCGCCCTGCAGCATGATGGGGCCCGGCTCGGTTTCGTCCGCGTCGAGCGCGCCGCCGGTGATCCCCTCGAGCACCGCGTTGTCGTGCACGCGCTGTCCGTTGAGCGTCACCGTGACGCGGTTGCCCACGACGACCGCCTCCATCGTCTGCCACTCGTCGGCCGGCTTGCTGGCGTTGACGGCGGGCGGCGTGCGCCCGTAGATCGCCATGTGAGTCTGGGGCGTCACCGGCTGACCGGCGTCGTCGATCAGCTGCAGCTCGTAGCGGCCGCGCACGTAGATGCCGCCGTTGCTCTTGGGCGCGATCGCGTACACGGCTTCAATCCTGAAGTCCCTGAAGATCTGCTTCGAGACGAGATTGTTGCCGCCCTTCTCGGCGCTGGTCATGGCGCCGTCGACGATCGACCAGTTCATCGGACTCTGCTTGTGCTGCACGTCCCACGCGTCGAGCGTGCCGTCGAACACCGCGATGGGGGCGCCGTAGGTATGCTCGCCGTTCGCGTTGAGCCCGGCCGGCCACGTGGGCGGACGCACGCCCACCCACTCGATCACCGCGGGATCGGCGTCGCGCCGCAGCGTGGTCGTGGTGCCCACCAGCTTGCCGTCGACGACCTTCGCGCGCCACACCGGTGAGGGCTGCTGCTGCTGGGCCCGCGGCGTGTTCCAGAACACCAGCTCGCCGTTCTCCACTCTGATGTTGGCGAGATCGTACGGGCTGCTGAAGCGGTTGAGGAAGCGGCCCTTGACGGCACCGTTCTCGCGCTTCACGTCGAGCCAGTACACGACGCCGGTGTTGTCGCCGGTGCCGGTGATGTTCCACTGGCCCAGGAACGGCGCCGCGGCCTGCCTGGGCGTGGTGGACTCGAAGGAGCCGTTGAGCGAAAGTGCGGCCAGCGCAAAAGCGATGAGTGTGCGCATTACCAACCCGTCCTGTATTCGCGAGTAAGAAGATCGTTGTAGTTCGGTCCGTCGGGCGGCGGCGTGTTCGTGATCCGCATGTTCGCCGCGTCGTAGTGGATTCTCGTGCCGGCACGCAGCGCGGCGATGCCGAGCAGCATGACTTCGGTCAGGCGCGCCGAGTACTCGATAGGCGAAGACGGTCTCTGCTTACCCTGGATCGACTCGATCCAGTTCATCTCGTGGCCGCCGCTCATCTGCCCGGGAATTCTCGGGAGCAGCTGCGGCGGCGCCGGCGTCGCGTCGTGCAGCGGCTTCGGAAGCAGCCGCGGCTGCAGGCCGTACGTCAGCTGCGTCATCTTGCCCTTCGTGCCAACGTAGAGGATGCCGCCCTCGCCGTTCAGCTCTTCGCCCTCCATCTCCTCGGGCTTCGGCGGCTTCATGTCGCCGTCGTACCACGTGAGCTTCACCGCGGGCCGGCTGCCGCGCGCCGGGAAGTTGTAATAGGTCGTCGTCGCCAGCGGATACGACGCGCGATTGAACGGCGTCGACACTGTTTCAATCGACGTCGGCATGCCGAGCTCGAGCGACCAGAACGGATGGTCGATGAGATGCGCGCCCATGTCGCCGAGCGCGCCCTGGCCCCAGTCCACCCACCCGCGCCAGTTGAACGGGTGGTACACCGGGTGATACGGCACTTCCTGCGATACGCCGAGAAAGAGGTTCCAGTCCAGACCCTCGGGCACGGCCGCAAGACCCATCGCCGCCGCCATGCGTTGGTTCACGGCGCGCACGTTCCATCCGAGCGGCCGATCCGGGTTTTCGGGCAGCGGTCCCGCCGGGCGTGGGATCCCCTGCGGCCAGAACGCGAGCGGGCGGTTCGTCCAGACGTGCACGTCCGTGACGTCGCCAATCGCACCCGATCGAATGTACTCGTAGCCCAGGCGCGCGTCGTCGCTCGAGTGGCCCTGGTTGCCCATCTGCGTCATGAGCGTCGGGTTGGCGGCGGCGGCTTTCGCCAGCGCGCGCGCCTCGCTGACGCACCAGCAGAGCGGCTTCTGCACGTACACGTGCTTGCCGGCCTGCATCGCGGCAAGCGCAATGGGCGCGTGCATGTGATCGGGCGTCGCGATGATGACCGCGTCGATGTCCTTCTGCTTCTCGAGCATCACGCGGTAGTCGGCGTATTTCTGCAGCCGCGGCTTGTGCACCGTGTTGATGCGGTCGATGTCGGCGGCCACCTTCGTGAACCGGTCGGCGCGGGCCGTCTCGCCCTTGGCGAGCGCGTCGTCGCTGTTCTTCCGTTCGCGTTCGGCGTCGCGGTCGAAATTGGACAGGGAGCTGTCCATCAGGCGGGCGTCGACGTCGCAGACGGCGACCCAGTTGTGGCTGGCAACGTTGCGCGTGTTGACGCGGCCCATGCCGCCGATGCCGCAGGTCGCGAAGTTGACCAGGTCGCTTGGCGCCTGGTAGCCGCGCCCGAGCACGTGGCGCGGGACGATCAGCAGCCCTGCCCCGGCGGCCGAGGCGGTCGTGACGAACTTGCGGCGTGTGATGCCCATAGGAGTTCCTGCCGCCGGATGCTATTACGTTTCCGTTCTACAATCCACCGCTGTGCAGATCATCGAGAATCCGAAGATCTACGACGTCTGCATCATCGGCTCGGGCGCGGGCGGCGGGATGGCCGCCAAGGTGCTCGCCGAGGGTGGCGCCGACGTCGTGATGCTCGAGGCCGGCCCCATGTGGGATCCCGTCAAGGACGCCTACATGTTCAAGATGTCCTACGACTCTCCCCGGCGCGGGGCGGCCACGCCGAAGCAGGAGTTCGGGGAATTCGACGCCTGCTTCGGGGGCTTCTCGCTGGAGGGAGAGCCCTACACACGGGCGCCGGGGACGACGTTCGACTGGTTCCGGGGGCGGATGCTGGGCGGCCGCACCAACCACTGGGGCCGGATTTCCCTGCGCTTCGGCCCGGACGACTTCCGCCGGAAGTCGCTCGACGGGCTCGGCGACGACTGGCCGATCACGTACGAGGACATCAAGCCGTACTACGACCGCGTCGACCAGCTCATCGGTATTTTTGGCACCAACATCGCCGACAGCCACAACCTGCCGAACGAGCCCGACGGCATCTTCATGGAGCCGCCGAAGCCGCGCTGCTACGAGCTGCTCGTGAAGAACGCGGCCGACAGACTGAACGTGACGTGCGTGCCGAGCCGCATGTCGGTCATCACGAAGCCGCACAACGGACGCATGGCGTGCCACTACTGCGGCCAGTGCAACCGCGGCTGCTCCACGCACTCCAACTTCTCGTCGCCGTCGGTGCTGCTGCCGCCGGCCATGGCGACCAAACGCCTGACGATCCAGACCGACGCGATGGCGCGCGAGATTACCGTCGGCGCCGACGGGCTCGCCACGGGCGTCGTCTACATCGACAAGAACACCGGCCGCGAGCACCGCGTCCGCGCGCGCGTGGTCGTGCTCGCCGCAAGCGCGTGCGAGTCGGCGCGCATCCTGCTCAATTCGAAGTCGCCGCGGTTCCCGCAGGGCCTCGGCAACTCTACCGGCAACGTCGGCAAGTACCTCACCGACAGCACGGGCGTCGGCCTGACCGGATTCATCCCCGCGATGATGGACATGCCGCCGCACAACGAAGACGGCGTCGGCGGCATGCACCTCTACATGCCCTGGTGGCTCGACAACCGCACGCTGGATTTCCCTCGCGGCTATCACATCGAAGTGGGCGGCGGCCGCCGCATGCCCGGCTTCGGCTTCATGGGCAACGTCCATCTCTACGCTGGCATGCAGGGATCCGGCACGCCGCCGCCCGGCATCGGCTACGGCAAGAAGCTGAAGGACGACTATCGCCGGTTCTACGGCGCCACCGTCGGCTTCGCCGGACGCGGCGAGATGATTCCAAACGAGCACAGCTACTGCGAGATCGATCCCGCCGTGGTCGACAAGTTCGGCATCCCGGTGCTGCGCTTCCACTTCAAGTGGACCGACCATGAGATCAGGCAGGCGAAGCACATGAACGAGACGTTCCGCGCCATCATCGCGGAGATGGGCGGCACGCCGATGTCGCCGATGCCGACGGCCGAAAGCGGGTACGGCCTGTACGCGGGCGGCCGCATCATCCACGAGCTCGGCGTCACGCGCATGGGCCACGACCCGGCATCCTCGGTCGTCAACGCGCACTGCCAGGCGCACGACGTAAAGAACGTGTTCGTGGCCGACGCGGGCCCGTTCGTCTCGCAGCCCGACAAGAACCCGACGTGGACGATTCTCGCGCTGGCGTGGCGCACGAGCGACTACATCCTCGACGAGCGCCGCAAGGGGAACATCTGATGACGACGATGAACCGGCGGAAGGTGCTGCAGCTGCTCGGATCGGCGCCGGTGGCGGCGGGGTTCGTGTGGACGGAAGCCGAAGCGTTCGCGGCGCAGCAGCGCACGCAGCAGGCGCGCCGGCCGGCCGCGCCGGCCTTCAAGCCGGCGTTCTTCACGGCGCTCGAGTACGCCACCGTCGTGCTGCTGGCCGAGACGATCATCCCGAAGGACGAGCGGTCGGGCGGCGCGATTGACGCCGGCGTGCCCGAGTTCATCGACTTCATGATGGTCGACCAGCCCGCGCGGCAGGTGCCGATGCGCGGCGGGCTCGCGTGGCTCGATCAGGAGTGCAACGCGCGCTTCAACAAGACCTTCGTGGCCGCGGCCGACGCCGATCGCCGCCAGGTGCTCGACGAGATCTCGGGGCTCGAGCCGGCGCGGCCCGACCAGTCGCACGGCCTCGCGTTCTTCAGGAGCTTCCGCGATCTCACCGCCACCGGCTTCTGGACGAGCAAGATGGGCATGGAGGACCTGAAGTTCATGGGCAACGTCTTTGTCGCGGAGTGGAACGGCTGTCCGGACGCGGCGCTCCGCAAGCTCGGGTTGATCGACGGAACGCCGTGATGAGCCGCGTCGTCAACGTCGCGCTGATCGGGTACGCCTTCATGGGCAAGGCGCACAGCAATGCGTACCGCCAGGTGGCGCCGTTCTTCTCGCCGCGGCTGACGCCCCGCCTGAAAGTGATCTGCGGCCGCAATGCCGCCAACGTCGAGCGCGCCGCCCGCACGTACGGCTGGGAGGAAGCCGCCACCGACTGGCGGCAGGTGGTGCGGCGCAATGACATCGATCTCGTCGACGTCAGCACGCCGGGCGACTCGCACGCCGAGATTGCCATCGAGGCCGCGCGGGCCGGCAAGGCGGTGATCTGCGAGAAGCCGCTCGCCAACTCCGTCGCCGAGGCGCGCCGCATGCTCGCCGCCGTCGAAAAGGCCGGCGTCGTCCACATGATCTGCCACAACTATCGCCGCGCGCCGGCGGTGATGCTGGCGAAGCACCTGATCGACGAGGGCCGCATCGGCGAGATCCGGCACTTCCGCGGCACGTACCTGCAGGATTGGATTGCCGATCCGTCATTCCCGATGGTGTGGCGGCTTGAGAAGACCAAGGCCGGATCGGGCGCCCTCGGCGACATCGGCGCGCATGCGATCGATCTCGCCCGCTTTCTCGTCGGCGAGATCACGGAGGTTGCCGGTCATCTCGAAACGTTCATTCGCGAGCGTCCCCTGCCCGGCAAGGGCAGGAAGCGCGGCCGCGTCACGGTGGACGATGCGGCGATGGCGCTGATGCGATTCGACGAGGGCGCGATCGGCACCATGGAAGCCACGCGCATGGCGCGCGGCCGCAAGAATCAGAATCGCTTCGAGATCAACGGCAGCAAAGGCAGCATCGCGTTCGATCTCGAGCGCATGAACGAGCTCGAGGTGTACTTCGAGTCGGACCCGGCGTCCGTGCGCGGGTTCCGGCGCGTGCTGGTGACCGAGTCGTCGCATCCGTTCATGAAGGCCTGGTGGCCGCCCGGGCACATCATCGGCTACGAGCACACGTTCACGCACACGTTCTACGACCTGCTCGAGGCGATGGCCGACAAACGCGTGCCGTCGCCCAGCTTCGCGGACGGCCTGCGCAACCAGCAGGTCATGGCCGCGATCGAGAAGGCCTCGACGACGCGCCGGTGGGTCCGCGTCTGAGCGCGGAAATGCTCGGAGCGATGTCCAGTGTTTCTCAGCGCCGTCGGGGAGAGTCGAGCCCGGCACAGAACGGCCGGTCTCTCCGACGTCTTTTTAACGCCGTCGCTGAGAGACACTGGCCATCGCTCCTGCGCGTGACAGCGCGAGCGCGGCCGGATGCGCGGTGTTTGCGACGCCCGACTTGGGAGGCCTGACTGCCTGATAATCCGTTATTGTCAGGCCGACAGGAGGGCGGAGCAAATACCGCGCGTCCGGGCCAGCGAGCGCACTGTCGCGAGAGTGAACGATATGAAACTAGGCGTATTCACCGTTCTGTTCGGCAGCAAGCCGTTCGAGGAGATGCTCGACTATCTCGTCGACCTCGGCGTCGAGGCGGTCGAGATTGGCACGGGGGCGTATCCGGGCGATGCGTACTGCAAGCCGGAGGAGCTGCTCGCGAGCGAGAAGAAGCTCACGGCGTTCCGGCAGGCCATCAAGCGGCGCGGGCTGATCGTCAGCGCGCTCAGCTGCCACGGCAACCCGATTCATCCGCAGCCCAAACGCGCCCAGGCCGATCACGACGTGTTCGTCAGCACCCTTCAGCTGGCGAAGAAGCTCGAGGTCGACACGGTCATCACGTTCAGCGGCTGCCCCGGCGGCGACGCGAAATCGGAGCAGCCGAACTGGATCGTGTCGCCGTGGCCGCCCGAGTTCTCGAAGATGCTGGCGTGGCAGTGGCGCGAGCGCGTGACGCCCTACTGGAAGCAGGCGGCGACGACGGCGCGCGCAGCCGGCGTGCGCGTGGCCATCGAAATGCACCCGAATTTCGTGGCCTACAACCCCGAGTCGATGCTGCGCCTGCGCGACATCGCGCCGAAGGTCATCGGCTGCAACTTCGACCCCAGCCACATGATCTGGCAGCAGGTCGATTCCGCCGCGGCCATCCGCGCGCTGGCGGGGTCGATCTTCCACGTGCACGCGAAGGACTGCCGCGTCGACACCGCCAACACCATGCGCAACGGCGTGCTCGACGGCAAGCCCTACACGCGCGAGATGGAACGGGCGTGGATCTTCCGGACGGTCGGCTACGGCAGCGACGCGCTGTTCTGGAAGGACCTCGTCAGCAACCTGCGCATGGCCGGCTACGACCACGTGATCAGCATCGAACACGAAGACAGCCTGATGTCGGCCGACGAGGGGCTGAAGAAGGCGATCGTCTTTCTGAAGCCCCTGCTGATCACCGAGCCGGCCGGCACGGCGTACTGGGCCTGACCGGGCTTGACGACCCGCCTGATTTGTAATACTTTTCTGTAATACGAGGTGCCTATGGCGTTGACGGTCCGGATGAGCCCTGAAACCGAGCGCGCGCTGAGCCGGCTGACAAAGCGGCGGAAGCTGTCGCGATCCGACGTCGTCCGCGAGGCCATCGCCCGCTATGAAGAGGCGCAGAACGAGGCGCCGGCCGAAGGCCCATACGACGCGTGGGCCGACGTGCTCGGGATCGTGAACCTCGGCGTCCGCGATACCGGTCGCACGACGGGCGATCAGTTTGCCGACCTCGTCCGTGCGGACACCCGGCGTGCTCGTTGACGCCGGCCCGCTCGTCGCCCTGCTCGATCGCGGCGATCCCGCGCACGACGACTGCGTCACGGCGCTGAAGCAGATTCGCCGACCGCTGATGACTGTCTGGCCGGCCTTCACCGAAGCCATGTACCTGCTGCGCGGTTCGTGGCCCGGTCAGAAAGCCCTCTGGAGCCGTGTCGAAACCGGCGGGCTGACACTCAGCAGTCTCGACGACCTGGACGCGCCCCGCATGCGCGAGCTGATGGAGAAATATCGCGACCTGCCGATGGACCTGTCCGACGCCGCGCTCGTGCGCGTGGCGGAGCGAGACAACCTGAACGACATCTTCACGCTCGACCGGCGCCACTTCTCGCTCTATCGGCCAGGGCGGCGTCGACGCTTCTCGATCGTCCCGTAGCCGTCCCTTACGACCGCGCCGGCCCTCCCGCCGGGGGCGCCGGAGGCACGGCTCGTCCCGGCCTGAAGGCAATCGCGAACAGCACCAGAATCACCGCGGCGCCGGCGGCCGGCACCATCCAGATCTGCCGCCAGTCGTGCGTGCCGTCGGCCATCAGATACGCGTCGACGACGCGGCCCGAGACGAACGCGCCGATGAAGTAACCCACGCCGTTGGTGACGAAGTTGAGGAAGCCCTGCGCCGCCGCGCGGATTCTCGGGCCCGCCTGCTCGTCGGTGTAGATCTGGCCTGCGACGAAGAAGAAGTCATAGCAGACGCCGTGCAGGATGATGCCCGTGTAGATCAGCCACATGCCGTCGCTGGCGTTGCCGAAGCCGAACGCGAGATAGCGCAGCGACCACGCCGCCATGCCCATGACCATGATCCACTTGATGCCGAAGCGCAGCAGCAGCGCCGGCAGGATCAGCATGAACGCAATCTCGCTCATCTGGCCGAACGTCTGGATAAACGCCGGCTCGGGCGCGCCGATCTCGTTCAGGAAGGGATTGGTGAAGGCGTAGTAGAACTGCAGCGGGATGCACAGCAGGAACGAGCCGAGCACGAACACCGCGAACGACCGGTTCCGGAGCAAGCCGAGCGCATCGAGGCCGAGCGCGTCTCTCGTCGAGAAGGGCGCGCCCGCGGCCCGCGGCGGCGTCGGCGGCAGCATGAACGCATACAGGCCCATCACGATCGAGGCGCCGGCGGCCAGCTGCATCGGCACCGCGAGCGCATCGGCGCGCAGCACCTTGCCGACGATGATGCCGGCGGCGATCCAGCCGATGGTGCCGAGCACGCGGATGATCGGGAAGTCCTTCGCCGGGTTCTCGACATGATGGAACGCCACCGCGTTGGTCAGCGACAGCGTCGGCATGTAGAAGAGCGCGTACAGGATCAGGAGCGGATAGAAGGTTGCCCAGTCGGTCTGCAGCGACACGAAATACATCAGCGCGCCGCCGCCCAGATGCAGCAGCGCCAGCAGCTTCTCTGATGCGAAGAAGCGGTCGGCGATGATGCCCGTGAAGAATGGCGAGACCAGTGCCGCAATCGCCGTCGCGCCGTACGCCAGCCCGACCTGCGCGCCGGAGAAGCCCAGCGTCTGCGTCAGGTACGTGCCCATGGTTACGAACCACGACCCCCAGATGAAGTACTGGAGGAACATCATCACGGAGAGCTTCACCTTCGGGGTCATCGCGTCTCCAGCGCCTTACGGCAGTAGTCGTAGCACTTCGTGACCTCGGCAACCGCGTCGGTGCCGCGGTATTCGTACTCGATGTGCGCAGGGATGTCCCACGTGCGGTCGCGCAGCAGGCGCAGCACGGCGACGATCGGCGTGTCGCCCTCGCCGAAGGGCACGTTCGGTCCCTGGTCTTTCTTCCGATCCTTGATATGCAGCGCGTTGATCCGATCGTGATGCTGCTCGAGGTACGCGACGGCGTCGAAGTTCGCGGCGGTGAAATGGCCGATGTCGAGCGTCGCGCCCATCATCGGCGACACCTTCATCGCCGCCGCGAAGTCGTCTGGCGTCGCGAATTCGTTCGGGCGAATGTTCGAGTGGTTGTGGAACGACACCTTGATCCGGGCCTTCTCCGCGTGCGGCGCGATGCGCGGCACGACGGACAGGACCGCTGACGAGGTGATGACGGCGACGCCAAGCGCCTTTGCCATGTCGAACGAGCGCGCGATCTCCTCGTCGCTCCAGGTGTCCTGATAAGGCACGTCGTAGGACGTGATGGTTACGCCCGCATCCGCGAACGCCGCGCGGATTCCCTCGAAGTGCGACAGCGGCACGCTGAGCCGCCACGTCCGTTGCAGCTCGCGTCGCTGCTCGCGCGGCGTGTCGCGCGGCACGGCGGCCGCTTCCGCGTGGCCCGACCAGAGCTCGCAGAAGCTCAGGCCGGCGGCCTTGAATGCCGCCGGCACCTGCTCGAGCGGCCTGTCGCGGAAGCTGTAGGTCTGGGCGCCGAGCCTTACGCCCGCCACAACCGACCGCGCCGGCTGGCCCGACTCGGCCCGCAGGCAGGCCAGCGGCGCCGTCACCAGGCCGCCGGCGACCAGGGCGTTCCACTCCCTGCGTGTGAGATAGCTCATGGGAGCGGATGCTATTACAGAAACGCCCGCTCCAGCGATGTGATGAACTTCACGCCGGGAACATGGCGGTTCGAGAGCCGGTCGTCGTTGGTGATGAAGAGATCGACATTGGCCGCCGCGGCGCATGCGAGCTGGATGGCATCGGGTGGTTTGATCGAGCGGTCCTGCCGGATGGCGGCATACATGCGGCTCGCATGTTCGTCGAAAGGGATGATCGTCGCGACGCTGCTCACGGCCGTTTCGGCGCGCTGGGCTTCGAGGGCGCTTGCACGCAGAGGGAGCACCTGGACTTCGCCCAGCGTGAGCGCCGACGTCAGCAGGTCGTCGCCGCGGCTCTCCATGCGTTCGCGCAGCCGGCTCACCGCGGGTCCGAAGGCGCCACCCTCGAACAAATAGATGAACAGGTTCGTGTCCCAGAAGACGCGCGTCAATCCCAGCCCTCACGCAACTCGCGGACGTAGTCGTCGGCACTCTTGCCGTCGAGCAGGTCCTTCCACGTTCCGTACATCTGCAGCAAGGGGTCCTCAGTGGACGCCGGCGCCCATTCACGCGCGTACCACTCGAGCAGATAGCGATAGGCCTCCGGCAGATCGTCCCGGTCGGGACGGGTCTTGCCTCGGCTGCGCTCCGGATGAAACGGATCGCCAGGGCGGAAGAGCCGGCGCGTCGACCTGCCGGTTTCGACGAGCATCCGGTGCACCGACGGGCTCGGTGCGGCGTTCGCCACGCAATGTCTCGACGCATGCGGGCGCAGTCCCGCACGGTGCTCTGGCGAAACGCCTTCGCGCCCGGCCCGTTGCACGATCTCGGTCAGGGTGAAATCGGGCCGATCCGGGTGCTCCCGGTGGAGCAGCGCCGTGGCCACCCAGATCTCGTCGGCGACGGTCAGGGTGTCGGTTGTGCGGGCCATGCGGGAATCCTATGATTCAATCATTCATATGTCAAGTATGACTCTATGAATCATGCCGGCGTGTGGTCCATCTCCTCGAGCGCCTTGACCCCGCCGCGCATCGAGAGGACGAACATCGCCACGCTCAGGAGCGCCGCGGCGCTGAAGCCGATCACCATGGCCGTTACGTCGCCGTCGCGCATCGCGCGGTTGCGCGAGAGCGCCCAGAGGTACGGCGACGAGCCGTAGCCGAGCAGCGCAATCATCACCGCAATGTAGAGCACGGCGGTGATCATGAACGACACGCCGCCGTACGAGCCTGCCACCTGGTTGATGTTTTCAGCGGCAAATCGCGGATACCGCGCGCCAAGACCGGTCGCCAGACCCACCAGCGCAAAGCTGATGAAGACGACCGCCACCGCCGTGACGATCTGCAGGAAGCCATCAACGCCCAGGAAGCGATTGCCCACGATGGTCAGCACTTCGGCCAGCACGAGCAGCGGCAACAAGCCCGTCCAGAACTTCGACCAGAGGAAGTCGCGCAGCGTGATCGGCGACGTCCGGATGATCCAGAACGCCGCCCCCTCGGATGACACGGCCGGAAACACGAACCGCACCGCGACGGTTGCCATCACGAAGCCGGCCATCCCGAGGTTCAGGAAGCCGTAGAAGTTCCTGATGACGCCGCTCATGTACGGAATGCGGTCGAGATCGAGCACGCGGAAGTTGTAGAGATAGACGACCACGAGCGCCAGCAGGAGCAGCAGCTGCGACCACTGGCTGACATCGCGCAGGAACACCTTGAGATCCTTGATCAGCAGATGCCGGCGCGGCGGCGCGAGCGGCAGCGCGCCCACAATCCCTCCGAGAATCGTCAATCTCGTGAATCGAGCTTTTCTTGCCTCCTGGGCCTTGCTGAAGCCGCTGAAAAACCAGCGGCCGTACGCCATCCGCATCACGACAATCAGGCCAAGTGCGGTTGACCACAGCGCCGCCAGGTGCAGCAGATCCCTCCCGCCCATCAGACCCGCGAACAGCGCCTCGCCCGCCCAGAACGACGGCAGCATCGGCGTGATGGGCGACTGCAGCGTCGCGAAGAACGCGCTGATGTCGGGCAGCGAATCCACCTTCAGCAACCGCTCGGGCTGCACGAAGCGCAGCAGCATGACGAGCGCGCCGGCAAAGACGAGGCCCAGCAGCATCAGCAGGTCTTTCGCGCGCCGCGCCGGAAAGACGTTGACGAGCAGCAGCGTCAGGCCGGCGCCAAGCGCGACGGGAATCACCACGAAGGGGACGATGGTGAGGATGGCCGTGGCGTAGTAGCCGGCCCCCGCGCACTTTGCGGCGCCGACGCCCGCCAGCATCGGCGCGATGAAGATGACGACCATCCACGACGCCTGCAGCACCGTCCGCGACATGCGCGCGTGAAACAGCCGGCGCGGCGCGATGGGCGCGGCCATCAGCAGGCGCAGATCCTCAGACAGGAAGAACGTGGAGAGCGACGTCACGACGCCGCTGAATGCCAGGAACGAGAGAAACGTCAGGAAGAGCCACGACAGCCCAAGCCGCAGCAGATAGTCGCCGAGCTCGGCGAAGCCGGCGAGCTGGCACGTGAGCCAGTACGAGCCGGCGAAGAGGACGCTGCCGACGCCGAGCGCCACGCCTCCGAAGAGCACCGCGCGCGTGCGATCGCCGCGCTGCCGCCGGCGCGCGCGATTGCGCGACGCCCAGACTGCGGGCGTGAGCAGAAACGGAAAGGGGGCTTCCCGGAATGGGGGCGTCACACGATGTCGTCGATTTCCTGCAGCCCGCTGCCGCCGGTCAGCTTCAGGAACACGGGCGTCAGCTGCTCGTCGGGCGACCCGGCCAGCGCGCGCAGATCCTCGACGGTGCCGTGCGCGATGATCTTTCCCTGGAGGATGATGCTGATGCGATCGCACATCTCCTGCGCCACTTCGAGCGTGTGGGTGCTCATGAGGATCGCGACGCCCGCCGCGCTCATGCGGCGGAAGACGTCCTTGATCAGCCTGGCGCCGCGCGGGTCGAGACCCACCATCGGCTCGTCCACCAGCACGGCCTTCGGCCGATGCATGAACGCCGCGGCCATCACGAGCCGCTGCTTCATGCCGTGCGAGAAGCTCTCGACCAGCTCGTGCTCCCAGCGCGAGAGCTCGAAGATGGCGAGCATCTCCTTCACGCGCCCGTCGATGCCGGCGCCGTCCAGGCCGTACAGCCCCGCGTGGAAGCGCAGGAACTCGCCGGCCGTCAGCTTCTCGTAGACGAACGGCCGATCGGGGATGAAGCCCAGCGACGCTTTCGCCAGCTCCGGCTCGGCGGCCGTGTCGTGCCCGTTCACCAGAATCCGCCCCGCCGTCGGCTTCAGCAATCCCGCCACCATCCGGATCGTCGTCGTCTTGCCGGCGCCGTTGGGGCCGAGGAAACCATGAATCTCACCCGGCTGCACGTCGAGCGTCACGCCGTCGACGGCGGTGAACGCGCCGTAGCGTTTGACGAGATCCTGGATCTCGATCATCGAACTCTCCAGCAGCCGCAGCCCTCACGCGCCTCGGCCGACTCGACCGTCAGCGGAACGGCGGTGATCGGAGCCGGCGCGGCGCCGACCAGGATGGGAATCGCGCCTTCGGCCAGCTGCATCTCGGTGACCTCAATCCGCAGCTGCCCGATCAGCGGCAGCACGAGCACCTGTTTCTCGAGGCCGCCGCGCGCCACGCGCAGGTGCGTGGCGTCGGCCGGAAACTGATTCAGCGTGGGATCGACCGGCAGCCACAGGGCGCCGCCGGCCTGCCGCAGGTACACCTCGGGCCACGCGTGATAGAAGAACGCGCCGTTCAGGTAGACGAGGCCCACCGCAATCCGCGACGGAATGCCCACGGCCCTCGCCATCGCGACATACAGCGCCGTGTGCTCGTTGCAGTCGCCGATCTTCGTGCGCAGCACGTCTCTCGCGGACGGGATGCTGACCGTGGGCTTCTTGTCGAGCAGCGCGTTGACGTGGCGGACGAGGCGCTCGGCCTGCTCGCGCGGATCGGCGGACCCGCGGACGGCCAGCGCCGCCTCCGCAATGATCTCGGGCGCGTCGCTCTCGAGCAGCGGCTCCGGCGCGAGATAGCGCGCGGCGTCGGAATCGAGCGCGCCAGGCTCGAGCTCGCGCGGATCGCGCAGCTCGATCACCTGCGCATTTCCGGATCGCGGCAGCTCCCGCTGCCCCGCGCCGTCGAGGTCGCCCGGCGGCAGCTCCGCGCCGGTCAGGCGCAGCACGAGCCGGCGTACCGTGCGGGGATCGTCGATGCGGTGCCGTATCGCCGGCACGATCGCCGCGGTCCCGATCAAATCCGTGCGCGCGCGGCCCGACACCGCCATCCGCGGCGCGACGTCCCGCTCTTCCTTCACGACCAGCATGCCCAGCGCGCTTTCCTCGCGCACCACCTCCCCGGTCTCGGTGATCCACGACGTGGCGCTCAGGCCGGCGAACTGCATGTCGAGCCTGAACACCGGCAGCGGCAGTCCGGCAAGCCGGATCAGCTCACGGTCGCGGACGATGATGGTCATCGGCGCGTTGCTGAGCGTGGCTGGATCGAAGACGAGGATCTCGTGGCGGGCGCCGGGCTTCAGGCCGGCCGCGGCAAGCCGCCGCCCGAGATTCAGCGCGAGCGTCGGCGGCTCCTGAAGCGTGCGGGTTTCCGTGCGGCTGCCGGTCGCCGTCGCGACCGTGAGCTCGAGCCGCAGTCCGTCGACGCGGCCCAGGATGCGCGTCGGGCCGGTGCCGGGATCGAGCGAGAACTCGAACGACTGCAGAACGAACGCGTGGTCGACGCGCGCCGTGGTCTTGAGCACCGCCACGGTGTCGGCGCCGAGCAGCGCCATCAGCAGGCGGCCGTCTTCCTGCAGCTCGAACCCCGAGTCGGTGGGCACGACCTGGCCCACGCTGAAGCCGATCTTCTCGCCGCGGTAATAGATGCCGCGCCACTGCGCCTCGGACCCGTAGCGCGCGAGATCGGTGGCCAGGTTCGCGGCCGATGCCTTGATGTAGGAGCGGTAGACGAGCAGGCCGCTGACACCCGCCCACGCCGCCAGGATCAGGATCGACAGCGCGCTCGTGACGCGCGCGGGCAGTGGGCGGAAAACTTTCACTTTTCGACGTTCGCCACGCGGCCGGGCCGAACCTAGCGGGCCCACCAGAACGGCGCCCTCTTCCGTTCGCGCGCGCCGATTTCGTTGAGGTCGTGATCGTAGAGCCGCCCGTTGATCATCACCATCCGCACGCCCTCGGTGTGCCGGATGTTCTCGAGCGGATTGCGATCGAGCACGACCAGATCCGCGAGCTTGCCAACCTCGATCGATCCGAGGTCCTTCTCCATGCCCAGTGTGAGCGCGGGATTCAGCGTCGCCGTGCGCAGCGCCTCCATGCTGCTCATCCCGCCCTGGTGCATCATCCACATCTCCCAGTGCGCGGCAATGCCGTGCATCTGGCCGTGCGCGCCCATGTTCACGAGCGCGCCCGCGTCCATCAGCTGCTTGGCGCCCTTCGCAAGCAGGATGTGGTTGTAGTCGTCTTCGGCGGCCATGGCGCGACGGCGCGATCGGGGCACGATGACGTCCCGGGGCACGAACTGCAGCAGCCGCTCGTTCTCCCAGACGTTCGACTCCTGATACCAGTAGAACTCGCCGCTCAGGCCGCCGTACCCGACGACCAGCGTCGGCGTGTACGCCACGCCGCTCCTGCCGTACACCGTCAGCACGTCCTTGTACAGCACCGGCACGGGAATGTTGTGCTCCACGCTCGTGTGGCCGTCGAGCACGTGCGTCGCGTTCTGGTAGTAGAGCGATCCGCCCTCCGGCACCACCATCATCTGCTCTTCGCGCGCCGCCTTGATGATCATCTGCCGCGAGTCGCGCCGCTGCTGGTTGTAGCTCTTTACCGAGATCGCGCCGGCCGCCTTCAGCCGCCGGACATGGAACAGGGCATCGTCATAGTTCTCGACCACAGCCTTGAACGGTGTTTCGGCGCCGTACAGGATCGTGCCCGTCGAGAAGAGCCGAGGGCCGATCTTGAGGCCCGCGCGAATCATCTCGGCGTTGGTGAACACCGTCTCCGTGTCATTCGACGGATCGTGCATCGTCGTCACGCCGAACGCGAGGTTGGCCATGAGCGGCCAGCTGTGGCGCGCGAGGATGCCGTTGCTCTCGCCGCCGACGTGCGCGTGCGCGTCGATGAGGCCCGGGATGATCGTCCGGCCCGCGACGTCGATGCGCCTGGCGCCGCCCGGAATGCTCACGGAGGCGGCGGGCCCGATCGCCGTGATTCTGTTGCCATCGACGATGATCGTGCCGTTTTCGATGACGCTCTGCGAGTCGCGCCCGCCGTTGGCCATGGTGATGATGCGGGCGCCGGTGAGCGCCAGCGTGCCCTGCGGTGTGTCGGCCTGCGCCATGAAGCCGATTGGCCTGCCTTTCGATTCAGGCTCGTCCGCCTTCTCGAGCCCCTGGCCAAGGAACGTGAACGTGCGCGAGAGCTCGCGCGTGAACAGCTCAGGCCCCTGCGTCCAGTAGACGCGCGTGCTGTCGGGCGACCACTGCAGGTACCAGCCGGAGTCGCGCGAGATGCGGGCGACGGGGAACGCGCCGGTGCGCGGACCGATGTCGACCGTGCGTCCCGTCACAGGAAATTCGGCGACGTAGGTCTGGAAGCGCTCGATGAACGCGACCCAGCGCTCGTCGGGCGACGGCACGATCGACGTCGCGTTGGGCGACTGCAGGTGCACGCGCTCGTCGCTGCCGTCGAGATCGACGCTCGCGAGCACGAAGTTGTTGTTGCGGCCGTCGTTGAAGAACAGCCGCGTGCCGTCCTTGTTGAAGCGGGGATTGATGCCGCCCTCGCGCACGAGCCTCGGCTCGCCCGAGCCGTCGGCGCGCGCCACGTACAGGCCGCTGTCGAGGCCGAACGTGATGCCGCGCGTCAGATCGCCGCCCGTCTTGCGGTACGCGATCCATCGGCCGTCGGCCGAGAACGACGGATCGGTGTAGTGGCCGCGCTCCTTCGTGATGTCGCGCGTGTTCGAGCCATCGACGCCGCTGACGCGGATGCGGCCGCCTTCCGTGTCGTGCCAGGCCGCGTAGACGATGGAGCGGCCGTCGGGCGAGAACGCTGACGCCGACACGATCCACGCCGCAGACAGGTCGCTGCCGCCGCCGGCGGCGACCGCCGCCTCGGCCGCGCCGATCTTCTGCACGTACAGCCGGCCAAGCGCGTTGTACGCCACGGTGGACCCGTCGGGCGACACCGACACGTCGCGCAGCATCCGCACCTGGAAGCGATCGGCATGCACGACCACCGGGAAGCGCACGGGCGTGTTGAGCGACTGCTCCACGCGCGCGGTGAACGGCACCTGCACGCCCGCCTTCTTCGCGACGTCGACCTTCCAGATCTTCCCCTCGCCCCAGATATAGATGAAGCGGCTGTCGGGCGACCAGGCGTACTGCGCGTACACGCCCAGCACGGCCCAGGCTTCCTGCAGGTCTTTGTCAAGTCGATCGAAAATCGACCATTCTTCCCCGCTGTTCAGATCCTTCAGGAACAGGTGGCTCTTCAGATCGACGCGGCGGATGAACGCAAGGTGCTTCCCGTCGGGTGACGGCCTCGGCGTAATCGACCCTCCCGGACGCGCCACGAACGTGCGCTCCTGCCCCGTCCGCAGGTCGCGGCGGATGACCGCGTAAATGAGGCCGTGCGGATCCTTGTTGTATTCGAAGTTCTGGCCCGGCGTGACGTCCTTGCTGTAATAGAGGTAGCGCCCGTCGGGCGAAATCGCCGGCTCGCCCTGGTCCTTCTGGAAGCTGACTTTCTCGGTGACCTGCAGCCCGTCGGAACCGCTCGCGTGGTACATCCACACTTCGCCGGCGCCGAGCGACCGGGTCGACACGAAGTGCCGGCGCGCGAAGATGAAGCGGCCGTCGGGCGCCCATGTCGGACTGTTGATGAACCAGCGCTGCTCGCGCGAGACCTGCTTCAGGTCCCCGCCGTTCACGTCCATCGTCCAGATGTTCCAGAGGCCGCCGCGGTCGCTCGAGAACGCGATGCGCGTGCCGTCGGGGCTGAAGCGCGGCTGCATCTCGAACGCGGGGCCGCCGAGCAGGCGCCTGGCCTGCGAGGTGCCCGACCCCCCGGCCGGCATCACGTAGATGTCGCCCATCAGGTCGAAGACGAGCGTCCGCCCGTCGGGGCTGACGTCGAGATTCATCCACGTGCCCTCGTCGGTGTCGAACGACACAGGCGTGGCCGGGCCGAATGGCTCGTTGACGTCCCATTTCGCGGGCGTCTGCGCGGCAAGGGCCGCGGCCGAGAGGAGTATCAGAGCAACTGAACAGAGTCTGCGCATCGCCGCCCATTCTACAATCGGGTCGCCATGCCGGTGGACTATGCGAAGGCCAGACGTCACCTGATGCGCCGCGATCCGGCGCTGGGCCGCCTTGTAAAGAGGTTCGGCCCGTGCGGCCTGACGTCGGCCGGCGAACGGGATCGTTTCGAGGTGCTGGTGCGCTCGATTGTGTCGCAGCAGCTGTCGGCGAAAGCCTCGGCGACCATTCACGGCCGCGTGCTCGAGGCGCTCGCGGCCGGGCGCGCGACGCCGGAGGGGATTCTGTCGGTCGCGGAGGATCGGCTCCGCGCGTGCGGCCTCAGCCGGGCGAAAGTCGCGAGCGTGCGTGATCTGGCAACGAAGGTCACAGACGGATCGCTGGCACTGGAGGCGCTCGACACACTGGAGGACGAGGCGGTAATCGAGGTGATGACGCGCGTGCGCGGCATCGGCCGGTGGTCTGCGGAGATGTTCCTGATTTTCAGACTTGGACGGCCCGACATTCTGCCGGTCGGCGATGTCGGCGTGCAGCGCGCGATGCGCGCGCTGTATGGGCTGCGCAAGCACCCGTCACCCGCGCGGATGGTCGCGCTGGCGCGTCCCTGGCGGCCGTACAGATCCGTGGCGTGCTGGTATCTCTGGCGCAGCCTCGATTGATCGAGGCCGCGCCAGTCTCCGGCTAGAACTCTTCGCGCTCGCCGCCGCCGCGACCGGAATCCTGCGAGGCCGGCCCGCCGGGTCTCGATTCCGCCAGCACCGGCGTCGTGGTGTCGACTGTGCCCTGCTGCGCGAGACGCTCGCGACGCCGGGCATGGCTGGCAAGCCCGCCCTTACGGCCGGCGTTGCGCGCCTCTTCGCTCGTCCACTCGTGGGCAGTGCCCTTCTGATGCGCAGCTTTGCCGCCTTTGCTGGCGATCTCCCGCTGCTTGCTGCGATCCATCGACGCAAATCCGCGATCTTCCTTGGCCACTTTATTCACCCTCCGCTGCCACGGTTGTGGTGCAACCTGTGTGCCGCGAAGGCCGGAAATGGATGGGCTACGAAGGCGTGGCGGCCGAACTCAGGCGTAACACCGTCCTGTCGCGACCCAGCAGTTCCATCACCTCGAACAGACCGGGACTCACGCTGCGGCCGGTGAGCGCGACGCGCGCGGGATGAACGACGGCGCCAACCTTCACACCGCGCTCGGTCGCAAACGCACGCACGACACTGTCGAGGGTCTGACGGTCGAACGGCTCAGTCGAGCTCAGGCGTTCGGCGAGCGCGGCAAGGGTCGCGCGCGCGTCGGCCGCGCCAAGATGCTTCGCCACCGCCGCCTCGTCGAACACGACGTCCTCGTTGAAGAGATACGGCGTCTCGTCCGCGAAGTCGTGAAGCCGCTTCGCCCGCGGCTTGAGCAGCTCGATGAGCGACAGCAGCCATGGCCGCTCGGCCCCGTCGAACCCGTCGCGCCAGAGCCCGCGCTCGCGCAGCAGCGGCTCGATGCGGCGCGCAATCTCTTCATCGGGCAGCCGCTGCATGTGCTGCTGGTTGAACCACTCCAGCTTCTCGGGATTGAAGACGGCATTGCCGCCGCTGATGCCCCCGAGCGAGAACGCCTCGATGAGATCGCCCTTGTCGAAGATCTCGCGATCGTTGCCGGGCGACCATCCCAGCAGAGCGAGGAAATTGAACAGCGCCTCGGGCAGAATGCCCTGCCGCGCGTACTCCATCACGCTGGTGGCGCCGTGCCGCTTGCTCAGCCGCTTCTTGTCGGTGCCGAGAATCAGCGGCACGTGCGCGAACGCCGGCACGGGCCGCCCGAGCGCTTCGAAAATCAGCACGTGCTTCGGCGTGTTCGAAATGTGATCGTCCCCGCGCACGATATGCGACACCTGCATGTCGACATCGTCGGCCACGACCGAGAGGTGGTACGTGGGATAGCCGTCGGAACGCAGGACGACGAAGTCTTCGATGTCGGTGTTGGCGAACTCGATCCGGCCGTGCACGGTGTCGTCGAAGCCGGTGGTGCCGCTGGGCACCATGAAGCGCAGGGCGTGCGGCTCGCCGGCGTCGACGCGCGCCTGCGCCTCGGCCTGGGGCAGCGAAGCGCAGAGGCGGTCATATTTCCATCCGCCGCCTGCCGCCTCGGCCCGCTCGCGTCTCACCTTGATCTCGTCCGGCGCGCAGAAGCAGCGGTAAGCCCGGCCGCTCGACAGCAGCTCGCGCGCGAGCTCGCGGTAGCGCTCCAGGCGCTGCGACTGGAAGTACGGCTCATGAGGCCCGCCGACCTCGGGGCCCTCGTCCCAGTCGAGACCGAGCCACCGCAGGCCGTCGAGAATGCCCTGGACCATTTCCCTGGAGGATCGCTCCGCGTCGGTGTCCTCGATGCGGAGGATGAACGTGCCGCCCGTCTGCCGCGCGTGCAGCCAGTTGAAGAGCGCGGTGCGCGCGCCGCCGACGTGGAGATAGCCGGTTGGCGACGGGGCGAAGCGGACGCGCGTAGCCACCGGCTAGAACAGCTCCCCGAACGCGCTCCAGAAGCGCTCCCTGACCTTGTGCAGCCACGGGCGCTCGCGCCACTGCTCGAGCGTGAGGCGCTTCGACCGCGTCAGGTCGATCTCGAAGTCCTGCAGCAGCCGGCCGGCGAACGCGCGGTCGGCGATGCCCAGGTTGTTCTCGTCGTTGAGCTCCAGCGACCGGTTGTCGAGATTCGAGGACCCGATGATGGACCAGACGCCGTCGACGATCATCGCCTTCGCATGCATCATCGTCGGCTGGTACTCGTAGATCTCGATGCCGGCGGCGAGCAGATCCTCGTAGCCGAAGCGGCTTGCGTACTTCACCGGCTTCGCGTCGGTTAACTCGCCCTCGAGCAGCATGCGCACGCGCACGCCGCGCGCGGCCGCCTGCAGCAGCGACCACTTCGTCGAGCCGTCCATGACGAAGTAGGGCGTCTGGATGTCGACCGTGCGGCGCGCGGCGCCGAGCGAGAGCAGATACAGCTTCTTCACGCCGTTGTGGCCGCCGACCGGCGAGCTCCACACCGGCACCGACAGGATCTCGTGGTCCGCGACGTCGGCGCGCAGATCGGGCAGCTCTTCGATCACCGGCATGACGACACCGGCGCTTTCAATCCAGTTCTCGTAGAAGCAGGCTTCGAGATAGCGGAGGGGCGGGCCCTCGACCAGGATCTGCGTGTCGCGCCAGTGGTCTTTCGCGTCGGCATTGCCGGCCCAGTGGTCGGCGACGCCGACGCCGCCGGTGAACCCGATCCTGCCGTCGACCACGAGGATCTTGCGGTGCGTCCGGCCGTTGATCTCCTCGATCTGGCGGAACGTGAGCGGATTGAACCAGGCCACGCTCACGCCGGCGTCGGTCATCAGCTTTTCGTTGGCGTCGCCGATGCCCTTGGCGCCCATTGCGTCCAGCAGCAGATAGACACGCACGCCGCGTTCGGCCGCCCTGGCCAGCGCCGCCGAAAACTGGCGCGCGTATTCGCCGTCCGTGAAGACGTAGGTCTCGAAGACGATGCGCTGCTGCGCCTGCTCGATGGCGGCGAGCATGGCGGGCATGATCTGAACGCCGTTGGTGAGCACCTCGAAGCGGCCGCCCCGCGTGAGGGGGCTGCCGGCAATCGCGGCGACATAGGCGGGAAACCTGGGGTCCTCGGCCGCGTACGCGCTCTGGACGTGGATGGACTCCTGATCCTGCGCGAGCAGGAGCCCGACCGTCACGACAAGGGCGACGGCGGCAACAGTGATCCAGAGTTTGCGCCGGCGGATGGCCACGCCAACGATTCTATCGGCTTGTGGCGTCGGGCCGGCGGTCTTCGGTCAACCAGCCTCGCTCCCGGCCGAGTTCGATCAGGCGCCGCTCGATTTCGTCGCGCGTGGCGCGAAAGCGCTGCAGGCGGTCGTCGCCGGGGGCGGCCGGATCGGGCAGCGGCCAGTGCAGGCGTTCGATCCGTCCGGGCCAGATCGGGCAGACCTCCTCGGCGCACAGCGTGATGACGACGTCGACCGACGCCGGGTCGATCGTGTCGACCGATTTGGAGCGCGCGGCGCTGATGTCGATGCCGCGATCCTTCATGGCCGCCACGGCGACGTCATGCACGCGCGTGGCCATGCTGCCGGCGCTCTGGACGCTGAGCCGATCGCCATAGAGCGAGCGGGCCAGCGCCTCGGCCATCTGGCTGCGCGCGGCGTTGGCCACGCACAGGAAAAGCACGCCCGGGCGTCGGGCGTGGGGATCCGTCATGCCCTCATTATCGCTGCGCGGGCCGCGTGGCGCGGATGAACGCGCTTGCGAACGCGCGGTCGGCCGCGGCGGCATCCTCGGGCGACACGCCGTCGGTGGCGAGGAAGCTGCCCGCCTCGTCGGACGCATACTCGCGGGTGATCTCGAACGAAATGTCCTCGAAGCCCGCGCGCTCGAGCTTCGCGCGATAGTCGTGCACGTCGAGCGCCCCGGCGATGCAGCCGATCCAGTGCTCCATGCTCCGGCGGATGGAGTCGGGCACCTCGCGCTGCGACACGACGTCGCTGACGGCGAAGCGGCCGCCGGGCTTTAGCACGCGGAAGGCCTCGGCCAGCACGCGGTCCTTGTCGGCCGAGAGGTTGATGACGCAGTTCGAGATGATGACGTCGACCGAGCCGGACGGCAGGGGCACGTTCTCGATCTCGCCCTTGAGGAACTCGACGTTGGTGACGCCGGCCTTCTGCTGGTTGTCGCGCGCGAGCGCCAGCATCTCGTCGGTCATGTCGAGGCCGTAGGCCTTGCCGGAGGGTCCGACGCGGCGCGCCGACAGCAGCACGTCGATGCCGCCGCCCGAGCCGAGGTCCAGCACGACGTCGCCCTGGCGGAGCTCGGCCAGGGCCGTGGGGTTGCCGCAGCCGAGCGAGGCCGCCACGGCCTTGCCCGGCAGGCCGGCGGTCTCGGCCTCGTCATAGAGGTCGGCGGTGATGGGGTCGACCGTGCCCGCCGCCGTGCCGCCGCAGCAGCTCGTGCTGCAGCACGACGCTTTCTCCGCGCCGTCAATCACCGCCTGCGCAGCCTCGCCATATTTCGCCTTCACCGTGTCCTTGAGTGCGCTCATCGATACTTCTCCCCGGCGGGCCGGAATGGCCCGCGCTATATATTCGTTAAGGCGAATATATAACCCTCCCATCCATTCGTCAAGGCGAATATAATAGCGCCATGGCCACCGACCAGCTCGACCGCCTGGAGAACCTCTTCAAGGCGCTGGGCGACCGCACCCGGCTGAGAATACTCGCCCTGCTGGCCGCCGGTGAGGTGTGTGTGTGCAACGTCCACGAGTCGCTGGGCCTGCCGCAGCCCACCGTCTCGCGGCATCTGGCGTATCTGCGGCGCAGCGGTCTCGTCGAGACGCGGCGCGATGGCGTGTGGATTCACTACCGGCTCGCGCCGCCGGCCGAGCGGCTCGCCGGGGCGATCGTCGATGCGGCGCTCCACGCGGTCGGCCATGTCCCGTCCGCGGGCACCGATCGGAAGAAGCTGTCGAAAGTCGCCGGGCTCGATGTGAAACCGGCGGCGTGCTGCCTGCCGGGCTGCTGCGGCTAGCGCGGATACGCTGAGCGAAGCCTAGAGCCCGAAGAGCGGCCCGCAGGGATCCGCGACGTTCGCGCCCGTGCGGCACTCGCGCCACCGAAGGGCGGCAAGGCCCTGGACGCCGCTGCCGGAGAAGTTGATGGTGGGATTGCCCGAGATGACCATCTGGCCTGCGGCATTCAGCTGCACGAGATTCGCGCCCGCGTTGGCGCCGATCGGATACGTGGTGTCGGCGGCGTTGAGCGCCAGAAGCTGTCCCGCGATCGTCGATCCACCCGTCACGTCGAGCTGGTGATTGGCGTAGTACAGGCCGTTGAATCCGGAGTGGTTGCCGCGGATCCGCACGTCGGTGCCGGCAACCGCCGTGAGACCGACAGGGTTCGCGCCCAGTCCATTCACCGTGAGGGCCGGCGTCGTCGACGGGCTGCCGCCGATGTCGATGTAGCCTTTCGCCAGGATCGTCACCGGCCGCGGAACCGCAGAGCTGCCCGGACTGCCTTCCTGAATGACGTTGCCATTGACCCAATACGAGCCCGCCGCGAGCTGGGTGTTGGACGACCAGGTAGTCGAGCCCGCGTTGAAGGACCAGCCGGCCGGGCAGACAATGGCCAGGCCGGTCGCGCCGCTGTAGCACGTGCCGTTGCTTTCCATCCAGAAGGTCACCTGCGGCTTGTAGGTATCGGGATTTATGATGGGCAGGTTGATTGGCGGCGAGCCTGGGCGCGCGTCGACGCCGCCGCTGGTGCAGCCGGCGCCGCCGCCGACTGATCCGCCCCCGATGCCGATAGTGTCCGTCGAGCTGTAATACTGCTGCGCGCACGGATTGCCGGCGAGATCCATCGAGCCGTTGCTGTGAATGGCGCCGGCCGCGCCCATGAAATCCGGGTTGCCTGTCACGAGCGTGTTGCCGTTGACGATGACGGCCGGTAGATCCGTCGTGCCGAACAGCTGCTCGACGGTCGCCGTGGCGCCATTGGCGCCCACGCCGATCGACCGCACAAGGATGCGCCGGTTGGCGTCGTTGTTCGGATTCAAGTCGGGCAAGCCCGTCGTCGGATCCGTGTCCGTGACGTGATCGTCGCAGACGAACACCTGATACGTGCCGCCGCCGAACGCGACGCCCGCCGCGGGAATCAGATCGCTCGCCAGCGCGGGATAGCCGGCCGGCGCTCCCGCCGGCACGGCCGACAGCTCGTCGCCGTCGCACGCTACGCCTCCGGCGTTCTGCAGAAACACGTTCAGCGAGGTCCACTCCTGCCACAGGATCAGCCGCCGCGCATGCGACAGCCCCGCGTCGGCAATCGCAAGCGCGCCGGCCGTTTCACCGGCATTGACCGTCACGGTCGTCGCCACCATGCCGATACCCGTGATCCCCAGCCCGATCATCGTCATCACGCTGAGCATGATCAGGACGAAAACGAGCGCCACGCCCTGTTCGCCGCCGAGCCGCTGGGCCGATCTCATTCGCGCCTCCTCACTGATGCCGACGACGTCATGGTCACCGACAGGCCGTTGATGGGCGTGCTACGCACCGTGACCTGTACCAGCACGAGCTGGGCCTGCGTGGCCGTCCAGGGCGTGGCCAGCAGCGTGCCCGCGCCGTTGCGATACGTGAAGACAATCGACGCGATCCGTTCGGCGAACGCCACGGGCGCCGCGTCGGCCGGCTCCTGCTTGAACAGAATGCCTCCGGCGGTCGTGAAGCGGACGTCCTCGTACGGGTCGGCCGTGCCGTTGCGCGGGTTCCAGTCGGCGACGATGCGGATGCTGTCGGCCGCCAGGTTGCCGTCCGGATCCGGAACGATCATGTCGGCGCTGCGAAGCAGCCGCACCATCATGTCGAGCGCCGCCGCGGCATTGCTCCGCGCGTCGTCGTAGGCGCGCTGCGTGGCGTACGCGGCGTTGCCCTGCACGAAAATTTGTGTGGCAATGCCGAGCGTGAGCAGCAGCACGACGGTGACCACGAGCGTTTCGACCAGCGAGAAGCCGCGTTCGTTCATCGCCACACCAGTCCCTGAACGGTCGACGCCGCCGCCAGCGTGCTGCGGGGAATCGCCCTCACCGTGATGCTCTTGGCGCACGCGACCGGGCCACCCACGACGGGCGGGCCGCATGCCGGCCCGTCGGCAACCACCCAGCGAACGGTCGTCTGGCCGCGAATGACAAAATGACTGGCCGTGTTCGCCGTAAGGCTGCCGCCGTCCGCCCGTTCCGGCGCCGCCGGCGGCAGGGTGCGCAGCCGCTCGAACTCGGCGACGGCGAGGTTGACGCCCAGCGAGGACGAGCGCGCGTTGGCCTGCAGCTGAATCCCGTGCCCGATGAGCGCGGCCACGGCGACAAGGCCGAACGCGCCGATCGCCGTGGCGACGAGCATCTCCGTGAGACTGAATCCGGCCTGGCGATTCGAGGTCCGCATCGGCATTTCTCTCATGGACTCGTGTTCGTCACGCGGCCCGTCGACGTGACCGTGACGGTGCGGCTCAGCCCGAGGCCCGATCCCGGATAGAGCAGCTGAATGGTCTGCGGAGGATTGACCGGGCGCCCCATCGAGTCGAACGTCAGCGTGACCGTGCCGGCGCCGCTGGCGAAGACGATGCCGCTCGGCATGAATTCGGGGCCGCCGATATTGATCGTGCCGGTCGCGTCGACCGACTGCACCTGCACCGTGCGGGCGGTGCCGTCGACGAGCACCCACGACGGCCGGTTCCGCTTGAGGGCGTTCGTGCGCGCCTGATGCACCTTGCTCGCGACCGCGACCGCGGCGGTCGACAGGCGGTACGTTTCCGTCGTCGACCGGAGGTTCGGCAGGGCAATGCCGGCGATGACGATCATGAGCGCGGCCACGAGCATCATCTCGATCAGCGTGAAGCCTGCCTGCGACGAGGCGGAGGTGCGGGCCATTCGGGAGTGCGTCAGTCCAAGTTCGGTGCCACGGCCTATTACGGCACCTAAATGATTGATGGACATGTAGTTATGGCTCATGAACAGCGCCCAGGCGAGCCGCGGCTCGCGCACAGTACAGTAGGTTCGCTTTCAATTTTGTCGGTCCGGCCAGGCGAATTCTTCAGTGCTGACCCTGCCGCCGTAGAGCTTGCGCTGGAAATACAGGCTCACGTGGACCAGCCCGATCAGGACCGGCACCTCCACCAGCGGGCCCACGACCGTGGCGAACGCGATTGGTGAGGTGATGCCGAACACCGCAATGGACACCGCGATGGCCAGCTCGAAGTTGTTGCCAGAGGCCGTGAAGGCCAGCGTCGCGGCCCGCGAGTAATCCGCGCCTATCTTCCAGGCCATGAAAAAACTGATCAGGAACATGACCGCGAAATAGGTGGTGAGCGGAATGGCGATCCACAGCACATCCAGCGGCTGGGACACGATTCGCTCACCCTGCATCGAAAACATCACGACGATCGTGAACAGAAGCGCGATCAGTGTCATGGGCGAGATGACCGGCACGAAGACGCGGGTGTACCAGTCGCGCCCTTTCAGCGGCACGAGAATCACGCGGCTGAGGATCCCGGCGGCGAACGGAATGCCCAGGTAGATCATCACGCTGCTGAAGATCTCGCCGATGCTCACCTCGACGGCCATCCCCGGCAGTCCGAAGAGCGGCGGCAGCACGGTCACGAAGATCCAGGCGTACAGACCGAACGTGAGGATCTGGAACACGCTGTTGACCGCGACCAGGCCCGCGGCGTACTCGCTGTTGCCCCGGGCCAGCTGGTTCCAGACCAGCACCATGGCGATGCAGCGGGCAATGCCCACGAGGATGAGTCCCACCATGTAGGCGCCCCAGCGAGGGTCGGGTCCGAACAGCGCCGGAGCCATCCATCCAAAGAACACCACCGCCAGCCCGAACATGAGGACGGGGCCGACGATCCAGTTCTGCACCAGCGACAGCCCCAGGATCCTGAAGTCGGCAAAGACCCTGGGCATCAGTTCGTACTGCACCTTCGCCAGTGGCGGGTACATCATCAGGATGAGCCCGGCGGCAATGAGCAGGTTCGTATGCTCGCCGACGGTCAGGACCGCGTTGAACCGTTCGACGCCGGCTTGAAAGAGGTAGCCGACAGCCACGCCGATGCCCATCGCGACGAATATCCAGACCGCCAGGTAGCGGTCGAGGAATGACAGGTTCTTCGCAACACTCGGGGTCACCATCGAAACGCCCCTGGCACCTTCGGCCTTGTGCGACAATATCAGGTCCGCGCGGTGAGGTGGCTGAGTGGCCGAAAGCGGCGGTTTGCTAAACCGTTGTACGACCTTAAAGTTGTACCCAGGGTTCGAATCCCTGCCTCACCGCCA
>DATKDT010000115.1:0-7012 GCA_035512575.1 Vicinamibacterales bacterium
GAAGGAACAATCGACATCCGGCCGCAGCTGGCGCTCGGCGCGGGATAGCTCGTCGAGCGAATGGCCGACAGCATCATCTCGGCCATGATGGCGTAGCCGTTGTCGTTCGGATGAAACCCGTCCGGCGAGAAGTTCGACGAAGCATAAAACCGCTCCTCGCAAAGCAGATCAACCACCGCGACGTTCGACTTCGCCGCAAGCGGATTGATGGCTTCTCGCGAGAACCCGACCGAGATCTGCTGCAGCGTCCGGCGCTGATCCAGCGTGTAGCCGTCGGTGAACGGCGTGCCCGCAAAGTTCGGCAGATTCGCGATCACGATGCGCGCCGAGGGCGCGCGGGCGCGGATGCCTTCGACCAGCGCCGCCATCTCCGTCGCGAACTGCCGCACCTGATCGTCGACATAGCCGCGCGGATTGCCGTTCGACGCGCCGCTGACCGATCGCGCCACCACGTTCGTGTCGTTGCCGCCGGCGAACACCGTGACGACCGTCGAGTTGCGCGACACGAACGGCAGCTGGCGTTCCAGGAAGTTGAAGTCGACGCGTGGGCCATACGACTGCGAGATCACTTGAATGCGCGGGCTGAGCACGGCGCCCGGGATGCCGAGATTGAGCAGGTTCACGGGCTTGCCGCCGTCGGCGAGACGCCGGCCGATGATCTGCACGTAGCCGGTGCCGGCCGGGCAGTCAATGAACGGCAGGCACGACACGCTCGCGCCGATCGCCAGCGCGTCGCTGGCGCCCAGGGCCGTGTAGTTCACCTGCGCCGAGCCGCCGTTGTCGGTGCCGCCCGGGTCGGTGGGCGAGGCCGCGCAGGCCGCGCCGAGGACCGCGGACGCGGCCATCAACAGGGCGGCGCACACACGGAGCATACGCCCGCGGAAAACGGGAATCAGCGTAGTCATCGTCTTGTTAAGTGTCGGGGGGAGCCGGCCGAGTAATTAGTGTAACCCGGTACGGCGGCTTTCGACCTCGGCCGGGACTCGCTTTTGTGTGGCGCCGCCACGGCCGCGCTAGGTACGATAGCCCCGCCTCAGCGCGGGCTCAGACGTCCAGCTCCTGCGCTTCCTCCGCCCGCTCCATGATGAAGCGGAAGCGCGCCGACGGATCCTTCCCCATCAGCTCGTTGATGACGCGATCCGTGATGATCTGATCGGTGATCTCCACGCGCAGCAGCCGGCGCGTCCGCGGGTTGAGCGTCGTTTCCCACAGCACCTTCGGCATCATCTCGCCGAGCCCCTTGAAGCGCGTGATGTCCGCCTTGCCGCGGCCGTTGCCGTGCCGCTTCAGCAGGTCCTCCTTGTGCGCCTCGTCGAGCGCCCAGTACGTGTCCTTGCCGATGTCGATGCGATAGAGCGGCGGCTGTGCCAGATAGATGCGCCCGTTGGCAATCAGCTCCGGCATGTGCCGGTAGATGAACGTGAGCAGCAGCGTCGCGATGTGATGGCCGTCCGAGTCGGCGTCGGCCAGGATGATCACGCGGCCGTACCGCAGCTTCGCCAGGTCGAAGTGCTTGCCGAGCCCGCAGCCGAGCGCGGTGACCAGATCGGCCAGCTCCTTGTTCTCGAGCACCTTCGCAATCGACGCGCTCTCGGCGTTGAGCACCTTGCCGCGCAGCGGCAGAATCGCCTGCCGCGCGCGGTCGCGCCCCTGCTTGGCCGACCCGCCGGCCGAATCGCCTTCGACGATGAAGATCTCGCTGTCTTCGCGGCCCGGAGCCGAACAGTCGCTCAGCTTGCCCGGCAGCGTCAGCCGCGTCGACGTCGCCGACTTGCGCACGACCTCGGCCTGCGCCGCGCGGCTCGCCTCGCGCGCGCGCGCCGCCATGATGATGCGCGCGACGATGTCGTTGGCCGTGCTGATGTTGGAGTTGAGCCAGCCCTCGAGACCGGGACGCACGACGGCGTCGACAATGCCGGTGACTTCCGGATTGTTGAGGCGATCCTTCGTCTGCCCTTGGAACTGCGGCTCCTGCAGGAACACGCTCAGCACGCCGACGATGCCTTCGCGGATATCGTCGCCCGTGATGGTCACGCCCTTCGGCGTGAGGTTGTGGGTGTCGATGAAGTTGCGCACGGCCTTGCCCAGCCCGGCGCGGAAGCCGTTCTCGTGCGTGCCGCCCGATCCGGTCGGGATGCCGTTGACGTAGCTGCGCAGGTGCTCGTCGGTGCCGAGCGTCCATTGGAACGCCAGGTCGAGCCGCACGCCGCTTTCCTCGTGCTCACGCGTCAGCGCGAACGGCGCCTCGTGCACCGGCTTCGACGCGCGATCGACGAGGATCTTCCTTAGATAGTCGCTGAGGCCCTCTTCGTGCTGGAAAACCTCGCGCTTCGGCTGCCCGGATTCGGCCGCCTCGTTGTCGAACGTGATTTTGACGCCGCGATGCAGATAGCTGGCGACCTCGAGCCGCTCGCGGATGACCGCCGGGTCGAATTCCACCCTCGGGAAAATCGTGGGATCCGGCCTGAAAAACACCGTCGTGCCCGTGCCGCGCGCGGCGCCCGTCTTCTTCACCGGGCCGGTGGGAACGCCATGCCTGAACTTCTGCTCCCACTCCGCGCCGTCGCGCCTGACCGTGGCGACCAGCTCCTTCGACAGCGCGTTGACCACCGACGCGCCCACGCCGTGCAGGCCGCCGGCCGTCTTGTAGCTGCCGTGTTCGAACTTGCCGCCGGCATGCAGCGTCGTGAAGATCACCTCGAGCGCGCTCTTCTTCGTCTGCGCGTGCCTGTCCACCGGAATGCCGCGGCCATCGTCACTGATCGTGAGCGACGACTCATCGTCATGCAGCGTGACGTTGATGGACGAGGCATACCCGTTCATCGCCTCGTCGATCGAGTTGTCGAGAATCTCCCAGACCAGGTGATGCAGGCCCGTGGAGCCGACGCCCCCGATGTACATGCCGGGGCGCTTGCGGACGGGCTCCAGGCCTTCGAGGACGGTGATGTCTTTGGCTGTGTAACTGCTGGCCACGATATGCAGATGATAGTACGGCGGACCGATTACGGCTTCGACAGAATGGCGATCTGCCCCGCGTGGTACGCGTGGTGCTGGGCGAGGCCGTGCAGGAGGACGTAGCGCGTGACGCCTTTGCCGGTCTTGCGGTTGCGCGGATCGCGGATGGGTGTCGACAGCTGACCGTCAGTGAGGGCCTTCACATCGAGGATCAGGGCGTTGTGCGCGCCGATCAGCGCGTCGATTTCGCTCGCCCAGGCCGCTTCGCCCCTGCCCGACGCCTTCGGCCAGTCCCCTTCTTTCGGCGTCGCAGCCGGCATGCCGTTGAGGCGACGCCTGACTTCATTGGTCCACGCCGACATGTGTCGCACGATCTCGCGGACGGAATGCGCGCCGCGGACCGGCTTCGCGTTCGCCCGGCTGAATGGAGTGCGCTGCAGGATCGACACCACCGGCTCGCCGTACCAGGCGTCGGCGCACATGATGCGCTCGAGCTGGTCGATGATGCGCGAGACTTCGGGCTCAGGACTCACGGCTCAGTACCTACCCTTCAATCAGCATCTGTGCGGGATCTTCGACGAGCTCCTTGATCCGCACCAGGAACCGCACGGCGTCCGAGCCGTCGACAATGCGGTGGTCGTACGTGAGAGCGGTGTACATCATCGGGCGCAGCTCGATGCGGCCGTCCACGGCAGCCGGACGATCCTTGATGGCGTGGAGGCCGAGGATGCCGACCTGCGGCGGATTCAGGATGGGTGTGCTCATCAGCGAGCCGAACACCCCGCCATTGGTGATCGTGAAGGTGCCGCCGCGCAGATCGTCGAGCGAAAGCGTGCCGTCCTTGACGCGCGCGGCGAAGTCGCGCACGCCCTGTTCGATGTCCGCGAACGACAGGCGGTCGGCGTCGCGCAGGACGGGCACGACGAGCCCTTCCTCGGCGCCCACGGCAATGCCGATGTCGTAATAGTGCTTGAGCACCATGTCGTCGCCCTGAATCTCGGCATTGAGACGCGGGAACTCGCGCAGCGCGGCAATCGCGGCCTTCACGAAAAACGACGACAGGCCAAGCGACACGCCGTAGCGCTCCTTGAACGCCTGCTTGCGCCGCTCGCGCAGCTGCATCACCGCCGTCATGTCCACTTCGTTGAACGTCGTCAGCATCGCGGCCGACGACTGCACTTCGAGCAGCCGCTTCGCGATAGTGGCGCGGCGCTTGGACATGCGCACGCGCTGCTCGCTTCGCTCGCCTGTGGCGGGTACGTGGGTACGTGGCTTCGGGGTGGGTACGGTGGATGGTGGGGGCGTGGGTTTGGTGGGTTCGGTTCGCGCCGACTTGACGTCGTCCGGCGTCACGCGCGGGCCTTCGGATTTCACGGCCGACAGGTCGACATTTTCCTGCCGGGCCAGCCGCCGCGCCGCCGGCGTCGCGGCCACTTCTTCCTTTTTCCCTTTCCCTTTCCCCTCTACCCTTTCTTTCCCTTTGCCCTCTGCCCTCTGCCCTTTGCCCTCGCTGACCGTCCCGAGCACGTCTCCGATCTTGACGTCGGCTCCGGTGTCGTGAGCGATCGATGAAAGCACGCCCGATTGCGGCGCGGCGACTTCGACGTCGACCTTGTCGGTCTCGAGCTCGACGAGCGGCTCGCCCACCGACACCGCATCGCCTTCCTGTTTCAGCCACTTGGCGACGCGGGCGTCGACGACCGACTCGCCCATTTCGGGAACAACGATGTTAGCGGGCATGGCTGGGCTTCCTGTCCGTGACCTTGAAGGCCTGCGCGATCAGCAGCGCCTGATTCTGCGCGTGGCGCGCCGCCGAGCCTTCGGCCGGACTCGAGCTGCGCGGCCGCGCGATGTAGCTGAAGCTGTAGCGGCCCGACACGATTGCCTGCAGGTGCGGCCGCACGAACTCGAACGCGCCGTAGTTTTCCGGCTCTTCCTGCACCCACACCACCTGGTCCAGCGCCGGATAGCTCTCGATCACCTTGCGGATGTCGTTGACCGGCAGCGGATAGAGCTGCTCGACGCGGCAGATGGCCACGCCGGGCGATTCCTTGCGCCGGTCGCTCGTCAGCAGATCGATGGCCACCTTGCCGCTGCACAGCACGAGCCGGCGGATGTCCTGCTCCCGCGTCCGCGCGTCCACATCGTCAATCACCTGCTGCCAGCGGCCCTCGGCGAGATCGCGCGGCGACGAGGCCATCGCGGGGTGGCGCAGCAGGCCCTTCGGCGTGAGCACGATCAGCGGCAGCGGGTCGTCGTGCAGCAGCATGGCCTGGCGGCGCAGCAGGTGGAAGTACTGGGCGGCCGTCGTGCAGTTGGCCACGCGCATGTTGATGTCGGCGGCCAGCTGCAGGAAGCGCTCGGGCCGGCCGCTGGCGTGATCGGGCCCCTGGCCTTCGTGCGCGTGTGGCAGCAGCAGCGCGAGCGACGGCTCCTGTCCCCATTTCGAGCGGGCCGAGGTCACGAACTCGTCGATGACGACCTGCGCGCCGTTGATGAAGTCGCCGTACTGCGCTTCCCACAGCACCAGCGTGCCGGGCGACTGCACGCTGTAGCCGAACTCGAAGCCGACGGCGGCATTCTCGGAGAGCGGGCTGTTGTGGATCTCGAACGACGCCTTCGCCTGCGGCAGCGACTGCAGCGGCACGAGCGTCTTGCCGGTCTCGGCGTCGTGCAGCACGGCGTGGCGCTGGCTGAAGGTGCCCCGCTCGACGTCTTCGCCCGTGAGGCGGATCGGCGTGCCGTCCTCGAGGATGCTGGCGAAGGCCAGCTCCTCGGCCGCCGACCAGTCGATCGTGCGCGCGTCGGGATCGTCCAGCATCCGGCGCCGGCGCTCGCGCGTCTTTTCGAGCTTCCGGTGCGGCGTGAAGCCGCCTGGCACGCGCAGCAGCGCCGTGTTCAGCGCGGCAAGCCGGTCGAGCGGCACGGCGGTCTTCACGCGCGCGGCGGCGCCCGGGGGCGCGAGCTCGACGTGCGGCTCCACGAGATCGCGCTCGGGATTGAGGGCGTCGAGCGTCGCCTGCAGATCCTGCAGCTGCGCCTCGAGCATGCGATCGGCCTCGCCGGCCTCGATCACGCCGCGCGATTCCAGCGCCTGGGCCCACAGCTGGCGCACGCTGGGCTGGGCGTTGATCTTCTTGTACAGCGTCGGCTGGGTGAACGCCGGCTCGTCGCCTTCGTTGTGGCCATAGCGGCGGTAGCCGACCAGATCGATGAGGAAGTCGCGCTTGAACGTCACACGGTAGGCCACCGCGATGCGGGCCGCCTCGATGCACGCCTCCACATCGTCGGCATTCACGTGAATGATCGGAATCTTGAAGCCGCGCGAGACGCCGCTCGCGTAGAGCGTGCTGAAGGCGTCGGCAGGATCTGTGGTGAAGCCGAGCTGGTTGTTCGCGATGATGTGGATGGTGCCGCCCGTGTAATAGCCGTCGAGCCTGCAGAGGTTCAGCGTTTCGGCCACGACACCCTGGCCGGCAAACGCCGCGTCGCCGTGAATCAGAATCGGGAGAGCCTCATCAGGATTGAACGACGGGGGGCCGGCCTTTGAGCTGCTCGTGGCCGCCGCGCGCGCCATGCCCTCGACCACCGGGTTGATTGCTTCGAGATGGCTCGGGTTGGGCGGCATGGCGACATGCATGTCGACCTCCTGGCCCTCCCTGATGGCGCGGCTGGCGCCCAAGTGGTATTTCACGTCGCCGACGAACGATCCGGAGTGCGCGGCCGAGCGCACGGGATCCTTGAACTCGGCGAGAATCTGCGCGTACGGCTTGTTCAGGATGTGCGCCAGCACGTTGAGGCGGCCGCGATGCGCCATGCCGATCAGCACGGTGCAGGTGCCGGCGCTGGCGACCTCGGCGATGACCTCGTCGAGCACGGGCACGAGCATGTCCAGCCCCTCGACCGAGAACCGCGTCTTGCCTGGAAACGTCCGGTGCAGGAAGCGCTCGAAGCCCTCCACGATCGTCAGCCGATCGAGCAGGCCCTTTTCATCGATGGGATCGAGCGGCGGACGGTAGGTGCCGCTCTCGATGACGTGCCGCAGCCATCGCCGCTC
>DATKDT010000116.1:0-26161 GCA_035512575.1 Vicinamibacterales bacterium
CTGCTTCGATATTTGTTACATCCTACGACGACGTCCAGCTCTGGTCCGTGACCCTGCGGTAGCTAGACCGCGGCCGAGGCCGCGGGCCTGGCCGGCGCGAGCGTCTTTCGGGCCACCGTGCACAGCTGCTCGACGCTGTCGAGATCCCTCAGCCCCGCCGTCACCGACAGCACCGTGTGATAGCCCAGCGCGCGATAGCTCTCGAAGCGCGCCTCGTCGAAGAACTGATCGCTCGTCGAGTCGTGCGGGAAGAGCGGGTCGGCGCTCGCGAAATTCCGCACGTCCACGGACTCGTCGCCCGACAGCGTGGCCTTCAGATAAAGGATGGTGCCGTCGGGCGCGCCAGGGCCGTCGATCGCCGAGTACTTGATCGTGCCGATGGCGCCGTGCTGATTGGTGCGGCCCTGGCCCTCGCGCGTCTCTGTCAGCGGCCCGAACAGCATCGGGATGCCGAGGTCGAGCCGGATGCGCCGCACCGCGTTGGACAGATCGCCGAAGCTGTACTCCGGATCGCAGCCGGCGTCCGAGACCACGATGTAGCGGCAGCGGCGCGCCACCATCTCCCACAGCGCCAGGTTCTCGTAGTGGCCGCCGTCCGACAGGTACACGTACGGATTGTTGTCGGTGGTGAGGCCGAGCATCTCGCGCGCGATCGGCTCCACGCCGACGGGCGGCTCGCTGCGCTGCCAGGTCTTCGCGCTCTGCGGATTGCCGAACCACAGCCCGAGCCGCGCGTTGGCGAGCGTCAGCAGGAACGCGCGCGCCTTCGTCGAATACATCCCCATCGCGGAGCTGGCCGCGGCGCCCGACACCGCCAGCGCCATCCCCAGCGACAGGCCCGATCCCCTGCCGTCGCCGTCCGATCCGTACTGCGGCGCAGGCCGATAGCCGAGGAAGCGGTTGCCCACGTGCAGGGGACTGAACGTGAACGACTCCGCCTTCGTCTCGTGCCGCCCGACATGCGTGGACTGCATCGCATTGAGCGTCGTGTTGATGATGTGCAGGGGCCGCACGTCCCGCAGATCGTGCACGCGCAGGTCGTCGTGCGAGTCGAATCCCGTGAACGCGTTCGGCGATCGATCCGCCCGCGACGCGCCGAGGAACGTCCGGATCAAACGCTGCCGGTACATGCCGTGCAGCGAAAAGCGATTGGCCGGGATCAGGCGGCTCATGAGGAGCGCGAATCCGGCAAGCGCGCCAAACAGCAGCAGCACCTCGCCAAGGCCGGCGCCGCGCGGATGTGTCGTCGGCAGGTGATACTCGAGCGACGTGAGCGCGCGCAGATCGGCCCAGGCGATGGTCGACAGCAGCGCGACAATCACGAGCGGAAGGGCCAAGGATTCCAGCGTGCGCTTCAGCGTCGACGGCCGGTTCGCGCCGCCGCCGCTGCTGTTCCGCATCGCCAGCCCCGCGAGCGAGCTGAGAAGCGGAGCCAGCACAGCCACGCCGGCCGACGACGACCAGTGATCGAGAGGCGAGACGCGCGCCACCCAGTGGACGCCCGCCTCGATGACCTCAGCCAGGTAAAACACCAGAACCCCGGCCGCCACCCACAGCGTCGCCGCGATCGCCAGCCACGCGCCGCACCGGCTCCACCACTCGAGCGCCGCATCGTCCTGCTCGGTGCTCGCGATGCCCGCGAAGAGCATCATCGCGGCGACCGTCAGGCCCAGCAGGATCGGGACGGCAAACGCGGCGTAGAACTCCTGCAGCTCGTGGCCGAACCCGAACGGCGTCATCGCAAACCAATACGCGCCGCCACCGAGGACGGCGCCGGCCACGATGGAGCCCAGCAACGTTCGAGGGCCCACACGAATGCCCGGCACGTTGCCGCCCGTCGATGCGGCGGTCGACAACCGGCGCCCGGCGGCAACGACAAGCCATCCGGCCATGGGCACGCCGGCCGCAAGACCCACCATCAGGCGCGCATCGAGATTGCACGGCGTCGCCGACCAGAAGAGCGTCGCGGCCACCGCGCCGACGACGGCCGGCACGAGGAAGAGTGAGAGAAAACGGCCCTGCGACGATGTGCCCCCGGCGCCGATGAAGGTCAGGACGACGTACGACGAGGAGATGAGAAACCCGGCGAGTCCGGCAAGGAGCAACCAGCGAGGTCCGGGCCGCAGCTGCGCCCAGCCGCAGACCGCTGCCGGCGGCGTGTTCACTTCGATGGCATGGACGATCGCGTAATAGATGTGCGGCACGAGCAGCGCGGCCGCCAGCAGGGGCAGCAGCACCAGCCAGTTGAGGAACAGGTTCCTCGCCATCGTCGTGACAAGCGTCCACATGTCGGCCGACACGACGCCGCCCTGCAGGGCGAGGTAGCGCGCGGTGCGGCGCACGCGGTCGACGGGCGTTTCGGTGTCGAGCGAGCCCACTTGTCCGGACTGCTCCGGGTCGAGCTGCCGCATGACCTCCGCCTGACCGCCGGGACCGGCGCGGTGGAGCCAGGCCGTCAGCCAGCCGCCGATGTAGCCGCCGCCGGAGACGGTGGACAGGTAGTCGACTTTCCGCAGCACGCCGACGTGCGCGAGCCCCTGCAGCACGCCGAGCGCGAACGTCGCGCTGCGGACGCCTCCGCCCGACAGGCAGACGGCGCTGGGCCCTTGCGCGTGGATGCGGGCGTGTACGGCGCGCAGGCGCGCCTCGGGATCGCGCGGCGCATCGTCACCCAGCGCAGGCACGCCGTAGAGCGCCTGGAACTCGGCTTCGAGGGCGTCGCACCAGGACAGCGGCGCCGGGCCGGTCTGGTCATTCATGGGATGGCCGGGAGTATAACCTCAGCCGTGGGCCCGGACTCTGCTATATTTCGCCCCACACTCTTGGACAACACGACTCTGGGGCACTACCGCCTCGACGGGCGGCTCGGCGAAGGCGGCATGGGCGAGGTCTTTCGCGCCTTCGACACCCGGCTCAACCGGCCCGTGGCCGTGAAGGTCATGCGAATGACCGGCGACGGGCGCATCGTGTCGGCCGAGCGCTTCATGCGCGAAGCGCGCGCGGCCTCCGCGCTCAACCATCCCAACATCGTCATCATCCACGAGGTCGGCGACACGCCCGAAGGGCATCCGTACTTCGTGCAGGAGTTCATCGACGGCGCGACGCTGCGCGCGCGGCTCGGCGAGCGGCAGGCCCCTGAGTCGGTGGCGGAGATCGGCATGCAGGTGGCGCGGGCGCTGGCGGCCGCGCATGCCGCGGGCATCGTCCATCGCGACGTCAAGCCCGAGAACATCATGATCCGCGGCGACGGGCTCGTGAAGGTGCTCGACTTCGGCCTGGCGCGGCACGTCGAGATCGAGGCCGCGGGCGAGGGCCTCGAGACTCAGCTGCGCACCGTGCCGGGAATTCTGCTCGGCACGCCGGCCTACATGTCGCCCGAGCAGGCGATGGGCGGCACGGCGGGACCGGCGGCGGACATCTTCTCGCTCGGCGTCGTGCTGTACGAAATGGCGGCGGGACGCCGTCCGTTCACCGCGCCGACGTCGATGGCGCTGATCGCGCGCATTATCACCGACACGGCCCCGCCGATGTCGGCGGCCGGCGCCGACGTGCCGCGCGCGCTCGAGGATCTGGTCTCGAGCATGCTCGAGAAGGATCCGGCGAAGCGTCCCTCGGCCCGCGACGTCGAGAAGCATCTGGCCGCGGCGCACGCCACGACGGTGGCGTTCGAGCTGCCGCCGGCGATGCCCGCGGCGGCGGGCAAGATCACGGTGGGGCGCGACGCGCAGCGCGGGCAGCTGCTGCGCGCGTACGGCCGCGTCAAGAGCGGGCGCAGCCTCATCGTGGCGGCGACGGGGGAGCCGGGCATCGGCAAGACCAGCCTGGTGGAGGAGTTCTTCAACGACCTCACGCGGCGCGGCGATCGCCCCATGATCGCGCGAGGCCGGTGTTCCGAGAGCCTTGCGGGCGCCGAAGCGTACCTGCCGATTCTGGAAGTGCTCGACAGCCTGATGCGGGGCAGCGGCGGCGCGGCGATCGCCGCCACGATCAAGACGGTCGCGCCGACCTGGTATGTGCAGGTGGCGACGCACTCGGACGGCGGGACGCTGATCACGGAGTTGCGCGAGCCGGGCGCGGCCGTGTCGCAGGAGCGGATGAAGCGCGAGCTGGCCGCGCTGCTGCAGGAGCTGTCGAAGCGGCAGCCGCTCGTCATCTTCATCGAAGATCTGCACTGGGCCGACGTGTCGACAATCGACATGCTCAACTATCTGGCCGCGCGCTTCGCCGACATGCGGCTGCTCGTCGTCACCAACTACCGGCCGTCCGACATGGCGCTGGCGAAGCACCCGTTCCTCGGCATCCGCAGCGACCTGCAGTCGCGCGGGCTCTTCGAGGAGATCGAGCTCCGCTTCCTCGCGCCGGAGGACATCGAGCGGTACCTCGCTCTGCAGTTCCCGGCAAACCGGTTCCCGCCTGATTTCGCCGCCGCCATTCACGACAAGACCGAGGGCAGCCCGCTGTTCATGGCCGACCTGATCCGCTATCTGCGCGATACGGGCACGATCATCGAGGAGGGCGGCGTGTGGCTGCTCGCCGGGGGCGTGCCCGCGGCCTCGCGCGATCTGCCCGAATCGGTGCGCGGGATGATCGCCCGCAAGATCGAGCAGGTCGACGATGCCGATCGCCGCCTGCTGCTGGCGGCCGCGGTGCAGGGCAGTGACTTCGATTCGGCGACCGTCGGCGAGGCGGCCGGGATGGATCCGGGCGAGGTGGAGGAGCGGCTCGAGGCGCTCGAGCGCGTGCACGTGTTCGTGCGGCGCGGCGACGAGCACGAGTTTCCCGACCGCACGCTGACGCTGCACTACCAGTTCGTGCACGTGCTCTACCAGAACGTGCTGTTCGGATCGCTGCAGCCCACGCGCCGCTCCGCGCTGTCGGCGGCGGTGGCGGCGGCGCTCGTCAAACATCACGGCGACGAGGTGGAGGTGGTGGCGGGCCGCCTCGCGGTGCTCTTCGAGGGCGCGCGTGACTTCGCGGCGGCGGCGCGCTACTTCTTCGTCGCGGCACAGCGCGCAGTATCGCTCTTCGGCTTCCGCGAAGGCCTGGCGCTGGCCGACCGCGGGATATCGGGATTGCGCGGCATGCCCGACAGCGCAGAACGCAAGCAGCTCGAGCTCGGGCTGCAGATGGTGCGCGGCCTGTGCCTGCGCGCGGTCAAGGGATGGGCGGCGCCCGAGCTCGAATCGGCGTTCGCCCGCGCGCGCCAGATCTGCCAGGAGCTGCACGATCCGCCCGAGCTCTTTCCGGTGCTCTGGAACCTGACGTTCTTCCGCATGATTCGCGGCGATCTCGAGCAGGTGGCCGCCGACACGAAGACGCTGATGGCGCAGGCCGAGACGTCGGGCCAGGCGCCGTACCTGATGGCGGTGGACCACGTGTCGGGCGTGTCAAACGAGTTCATCGGCAACTTCGTCGAGTCGCACGAGCAGCTCGAGCGCGCGCGGGAGCGCCACGTGCCGGCCGAACACGGCCTCTACAACGCGATGTTCGGCGTCGATCCCGGGATGATCGCGCGCTCGATGTCGGCGCGGCCGCTCTGGGCGCTGGGCTATCCCGATCAGGCGCTGGCCCGCAGCCGTGAAACCGTCGCGCTCGGCCGCTCGCAGCGTCAGCCGGTCACGCTGGTCTTTGCGCTCATCGTGGCGCAGGGCATCCATCTGTACCGCGGAGAGGCGCCCGAGGCGATCGCGCTCGGCGACGAGATCGTCGCGCTCTGCGCCGAGTACGGCTTTCCGCAGGAAGCGGAGTGGGCGCGCGGCTTCCAGGCGTCGGCGATGGCGCTGCAGGGGCGGACACCGGGCGCCGTCGCGCAGCTGCGGTCGGCGCTCGACGCGCTGCAGGCGCTGCGCTCGGGGCTGACGCGGACGATGTTCCTGTCGCTGTTCGCCGACGCGCTCGCGCGCGACGGCCGCGCGGACGAGGGGCTCGCGGCCGTCAACGAAGGCTTTGCGCACGCCGAGCGCACCTACGAGCACGGCTTCCTGTCGGAGCTGCACCGGATGCGTGGCGAGCTGCTGCACATGAAGGGTGACGAGGCGGCCGCGGAAGAAAGCCTGCGCACCGCCCTCGAGGTCGCGCGCAACCGGCAGGCAAAGTCGTTCGAGCTGCGCGCGGCGACGGCACTCGCGCGGCGGCTGGCCGCGTCGGATCGGGCCGCCGAAGCGCGGGCCGTGCTGGCGCCGATCTGCGAGTGGTTTACCGAGGGGCGTGAGACGTCCGACTACAAGGCGGCCGCCGCCGTCCTGGCCGCGATTGGATAATCAGATGAATTTCGAGCAGAAACCGCCCGGCGAAGACGCCGACATCGCCGAGCTCACCCGCGCGTTCCTCGTGGTGCAGAAGCGGTTCGCCGCCGAGCAGCGCCGCGCGCTCGGACGCGGCACGCACACGAAAGGCGTGTGCTGCCGCGCGACGTTCGAGGTCTTCGACCTCGAGAAGACGATTGTGGATCCCCCTCTGCGCGCGCGGCTGGCGCGCGGCGTGTTTGCGAAGCCCGGTGTCTATGCCGCGACGGTGCGCTTCGCGAATGCCGCGTCGACCGTCCTGCCCGACACCAAGGCCGACGTGCGCGCCATGTCGTTCTGGATCGAGGCGCCGGACTCCGGCGCCGCACCACGCGGCGCTGGCGCCGCGGGAAACATCCGGCACGACTACACCATGAACAACGCGCCGGTGTTCCCGATCAACAACGCGCACGACTTCGCGGCGTTCATGCGCATGCGCGTGAAGGCCGGCGCGCTCGGGCAGCGCTGGGAATTCCTGAAGCTCCCGTTCCGCGACAAGCTGGCCATCCTGAAGATTGCGAAGCTCGGAAAGTCGCAGACCAGGCCGCCGCAGGGTCCGTACCAGCAGACGCGCTTCTGGAGCAACGTGCCGTTTCTGCACGGGCAGGACGAGGCCATCAAGTATTCGGCGATTCCGCGCAACACCAATCGCGGGCGGCCGCTCGGCACGGGCGACAACGTGCTCCGCGACGAGCTCGAGCGGCACCTCACCGAAGATCCAGAGCCCGCGTCATTCGACTTCGGCCTGCAGCTGCTCGACGCCGGCCGCATGACGCACGGCGGCAAGGTGCAGGACGCGACGTTCTGGGTCGAGAACGCCGTGCCCGAGTGGAAGGAATCCGAGGCGCCGTTCCACGCGGTGGCACGGCTGACCCTCGAGCGCAACTCGATTCTGCCCGACGCCGAGTGCCAGGCCGCCTACATCGACGTCACCGAGCATTCGACCCCCGACAGCCGGCCGATCGGCAGCATCAACCGCGCGCGCTGGTCGCCCGAAGCGTCGAGCCGCAAGGCGCGCCTCGAGAACACACAGGAGCAGACGATGACGGAGCCCGGAGGTTTGCGTGTGCGCACGGTGTTCAAGTTCCTGGGGGTGCTGCTCGGCGTCCTCCTGCTCGGCGTGTTCCTGCTCGCGCTGATCACGGTCATCCGCACGCATAGAAACCACGGCACCCTGCCGCCCGAGCAGGTTGCCGGGCTCGTCTATGCCGAGCAGGGCTGGGGCAGCGACCCCGAGGCGGACGCCAGGCAGACGTACTACTACACCGCGCAGGGCGCCGGCCTGAAGGATCTGCGCTACAGCTGGTTCGTCCACCTGGAGCGGCCCCTCAGCAAACGCCGGCTGGCCGAGCCCGAGTTCATGCGCCGCTACGGCTTCGTCGTCGACGCCCTCTCGTCGAGGAATCCCGACGGATTGCCGGTCGGCTTCTCGAAGCATTTCGATCGTGATCTCAACGAAGAGATGCTCGACCTGACGTGCGCGGCCTGCCACACCGGGCAGTTGAACGTCACCCGCGACGGCAGGACGACAGCCGTGCGCATCGACGGCGGATCGGCCATCCATGCGTTCACCGATTCGAATCTGGGTCACTTCGTGCCGACGCTGATGTCGTCGATCGCCAGCACGGCCTTCAACCCGCTGAAGTTCCGCCGGTTCGCCCGCAACGTGCTCGGCGACCATGATCTGAGCGCAAGCCTGACGCTGCATCGCCAGATGATGGGCGTGCTCCGCCAGCTGGGCGCCATGGGCATCACCGAGAAATGGCACAAGCTCGTGCCGACCGAGGAAGGCTACGGCCGCACCGACGCGCTTGCGCGCATCTCGAACACCGTCTTTGGTGACCATCTCGGCGCCCAGAACTATCACGTGGCGAATGCGCCGGTGAACTATCCGCCGGTGTGGAACATCTGGAAGTTCGACTGGGTGCAGTACAACGCGTCGGTCAGCCAGCCCATGGCGCGCAACATCGGCGAGTCGATGGGCACGGGCGCGAAGTACACGCTGGTCAACCGGTACGGGCAGCCGCTGCCGGCGCACGAGCGGTTCCGCTCGTCGACGCTGCTCGAGAACCTGCACACGATCGAGCTCACGCTGCGCACGCTGCAGCCGCCGGCCTGGAACGAGCAGGTGATGGGCGCGATCGACTGGCCGAAGGCGGAGGAAGGCAAGCGCCTGTTCAACGAGTACTGCGTCGGCTGCCACGGCCCGCACATCGCGCCGCCCGAGATCAAGGCACTCAACTCGCCGCTCAAGACGGCCGAGGAGCCCGAGTGGCTGATGCGCACGGTCTGCGTCGACGACGTCGGCACCGATCCGAACACGGCGATGAACTTCGACAAGGCGACGGTCGACATCCGGAGGACCGGCCTCACGCAGGCGGACCTGCAGCGCGTGGCGCGTCGCACGGCGGAGATCTGGAACACGCGCCAGGCCGCCGCGTGGAACGCGCGCATTGCCGCGCTGTCGGCAGGCCCGCAGTCTCCGGACGCCGCGCGCGAGGTCGCGGATCTGCGGCAGCGGATCGCGAGTCAGGGCACGGACCTGGAGAGGGCCCTCGCGGCGATCGATCCGGCGAGGCTGAAGGTCGGCGCCGCGTTGAGCTATCTGGGCACGATGATCCGCGACAACGCGTACGCCGACGCGCGCTATACGGCGGCGGAGCAGGCCGACCGCGACGGCTTCGGCATCCTGGACATGCCGCAGGTGCTGCCCGCGTACAAGCCGCGGCCGCTCGCCGGCATCTGGGCGTCGCCGCCGTTCCTGCACAACGGCTCGGTGCCCACGATCTACGACCTGCTGTCGCCCGTCGAGGAGCGGCCGGCCACCTTCCGCGTCGGCAGCCGCGAATTTGACACCGCGAAGCTCGGTCTGGCCGCGGTGGGCGAGCCGTACTGGGTGCTCGACACGTCGAAGGACGGCAACAGCAACAAAGGCCACGAGTTCAGCCGCGAGTACGTCGAGAACCCCGCCGCGGGCACGCACGCGAAGAACGGCACCGTCGGCCCGTACCTGACGCCCGACCAGCGCTACGCCATCATCGAGCACCTGAAGGTGCGGAATGACGATGTGGACGGGCCGAAGGAGCCGCGCGTGCCGCCGCAGTGCGCGCCGACGCCAGCGGAGCCGTACGCGCGCGGCTCGCGGTAGCGCGCTAGGCGGCCGCGCGATAAGGCGCTCGGGCAAGTCCGTCGCCGCGCCGCGGAGCTCGGGGTGCGGATTGTAAATGGTAAATCGATCCGAGCCTGAAGCACGGCGCCGCGCCGGACCTGCCCGAGCGCTCAGCGCGGCCGCCGCAACCGCACGCGCGTGACGCGCCAGCGGCCGCTCGGCGATTCGGCGCGATGTTCTGAGCGCGACTCTGAGACGCCCGTGTCAACTCAGGTAAAACGCAGCGGAGGGCCTGCTCACGCGTGGGTCTCGGGGCCCCACGCGTGCAAGTTCGCTCGGCCCGGAGCTGCGTTTTTCCGGACGTCGAAGCGGAGCCCGAAGAACGTCGCGCCGATCGCAGTTGCGGCCGCTCCACGCGTACAATGCCAGGATGTCGATTGAGTCGCCGGCCGATCTGCATGGGATGCGCGAAGTGGGGCGCGTGGTGGCGATGGCGCTCGAGGCCATGGCGGCGGAAGTGCGGCCCGGCATCACGACGGGCGCGCTCGACGCGATCGCCGAAGCGATCGTCGTCGAGCACGGCGCGCGATCGGCGCCGGCCGACATCTACGGTTTCCCGCGCACGGTGCTCATCAGCGTCAACGAAGAAGTCGTGCACGGCATCCCCGGCGATCGGCGCATCGCGCGCGGAGACGTCGTGAAGCTCGACGTCACGCTCGAGAAGGACGGCTACGTCGCCGACGCGGCACGCACGATCGTGGCCGGCGGCGGCAATGCGCTTGGCGCCCGTCTCGCGGCGTGCGCCGAGGCCGCCTTCCACGCCGCGCTGGCCGTCGCCCGCCCCGGCGTGAAGGTCAACGCCATCGGCAGCGCCGTCGACCGTGAAGTCCGCCGCGCCGGCTTCACTGTCGTCCGCAGCCTCACAGGCCATGGCGTGGGCCGCACCATCCACGAAGAGCCGTCGGTGCCCAACTACTGCAATCGCTGGCAGACCGATGTGCTCACCGAAGGTCTCGTGCTGACGATCGAGCCCATCATCAGCGCCGGCGGCGAGTCGGTCGTCACCGACGACGACGGATGGACGATCAGCACGCGCGACGGAAGTCTGGCCGCGCATCACGAGCACACCCTCATGATTACGGCCACCGGGCCGGTCATTCTCACCGCGAGCGCGGCCTGACACTGCGCGCATGATCCTCGACGTCCGTTCACGGCGCGAGTACGACAGCGGCCACGTCCCGGGCGCGCGCCACCTGCCGTACTGGGCGGTGCTGACGCGGGCATCGAGTCTTGGCGTCTCGCGCGACACGCCGATGACCGTGTACTGCGGACACGGTCCCCGCGCCTGGATTGCGAAGGGCCTGCTGCGCCTCCGCGGGTTTCGCCGGGTGAGCCTGCTGGCGGGCCACATGCGCGCCTGGAGAAGGGCGGGCCGCCCGTTGGAGTAGACTCCCGAGCATGCTGAAAGAATTCCGGGACTTCATCGCGCGCGGCAACGTCATCGAGCTGGCCGTCGCCCTCGTCATGGGCGCGGCATTCGGCAAGATCATCGGCTCGCTGGTCGAGGGCGTGATCATGCCGCCGCTCGGGCTGCTGATCGGCGGCATCGACTTCGCCAGCCTCTTCTACCTGCTCGACGCGTCGAAAGGCGTGCCGGCGTCGCTCCTCGACGCCAAAGCCAGAGGCATTCCGGTCATCGCCTACGGGCAGGTGATCAACGACATCGTGACCTTCGTGCTCGTCGCGTTCGTCATCTTCCTGATCGTCCGCTCGTACAACCGGATGAAGAACGAGCCGTCGGCGGACGGACCCACCACGAAAGACTGTCCGCTCTGCCTGTCGACGATTCCGCTCAGCGCCACACGCTGCGCGCATTGCACGTCGGCGCTTCCATAATGCGCCGCCGCCGTTGATCTCCGTCGTTATTCCGGCGCACAACGAGGAGGCGCTGATTGGCGCGACGCTCGAGGCGCTGACGCGCGGTCTTCGCGCGCTCGGCCCACCTGTTCCGGCCTTCGAGCTCATCGTCGTCGACGACGGCTCGGATGATCGGACGGGGGAGGTCGCGCGGGCGGCGGGTGCGCGCGTGGTGCCGGTCAGGCTGCGGCAGATTGCGGCGGCGAGGAACGCGGGCGCGGCGGCCGCCTCGGGAGACATGCTGATCTTCGTCGACGCCGACACGATCGTGCCGGAGGAGACCCTGCGCGCGTCGGTTGAGGCGGTCGCCGGCGGCGCGGTGGCGGGCGGCGCGGCCGCGGCGCTGCCCGCAAGCGAGGCGCGATGGGCGAAAGCCGCGTGGGCGCCGTTTCAGTGGGGCATGATCGTGCTGCGGATGCCGGGCGGCGCGTTCATGTTCATGACGCGCGCCGCCTTCGACGCCGCGGGCGGCTTCGACGAGCGCTACTTCGCGTCGGAGGAGATCCACGTCGCGCGCGCCCTCAAGAAGGTCGGACGCTTCGCCATGGTCCGGCCGAGGGTGATCACGTCAGGCCGGAAGTTCCGCCTGCTCGGCCCGAAACGCATGATGCGCGAGTGGCTGCGCCTTGCCGTGCGCGGCCCGGCCGTGCTCAGAAACCGGAAACACCTCGGGCTGTGGTACGACAGGCACAGGGATTAAAGGACTCAGGGATACCTCAATGTAAATTGTAAATTGTAAATAGCATTGGCTATTGGGCCATTGCATTGTCTATCGGGCTATTGTCTATCGGCCGTCCGTGTAACAGCGCAATAGCTCAATGGACAATGCTATTTACAATTTACGATTTACAATTCAAGGCGCCTTTGATCCTACCGTCCCCGTGATCGCCACACCGCTTCTCTGAGGCGCGCAAGCGTCTCCGGCGACCCCACGAACAACTGCTCGGGATACCCCGCGTGCCGCACCATGTCCTGGTAGATCGCGTCGCTCTGATAGAGGTTCAGGCCCATGCCGGCGAGGTACTGCAGGCGCAGGTTGCGGTCGCGGTTGATCTGCGCGTCGCGCAGCCACGGCGCCAGCTCCGTGGCGTTGCCGGCATAGGTGGCGAACAGGTCGACCGCCGAGAACATGCCGACCTCGCGCAGCGACTGCGCCATGACGGCATACTCGGGCTGTTCGAGCTTCCGCTGCACGGCGTCGACGTCGATGCGCAGCGGCTCGACGCTGCCCACCAGCACCATGTCGTAGCCGCGCCCGTCGATCGTGTTGGCCCAGACGCTGCCGTTGGGGAAGACCTTGAGGAACGTGCCCACCTCGCTCTTCACGGCGTCGGAGGTGCTCTCGTACAGCTGCACGAACAGCGTCACGACGCCGCCCGGATTGAGACGTTCCTTGACCGCCTCGAAAAACTCCTCCGTGTAGAGATTCGCGGCGCCCTTGACCCAGGGGTCGAGCGGGTCGGATGTCACCGCGTCGAACCTCTCGTCGGTCGTCAGGATGAAGTGCCGCGCGTCATCCAGATGAATCGTCGTCTTCGGATTGGTGATGACGCTGAAGTTGTGGTCGCTGAAGAAGCGCGACACGACTTCTGGCACGAGCGGCTCGATCTCGGCGATCTTGAGGTGTGTGACCGCCGGATCGATGCTGGCCGCGCCGGCCGTGACGCCCGCGCCGCAGCCGATGACGAGCACCGACGCCGGGTTGGCCGGCAGCAGCGTCGTGAGGTGGCCAAGCATGCGCTGCAGGCGCATGTCCTGCGGCTCGCTCGAGGCCTGCACCTTGCCGGCGTTGTGGTAATTGAGCACGCCGTTGGGCGTGCGCGAGACCGCCACTGAGGATGTGAGACCCTCGCCCGAATAGAAGATCTCGTTGTGGCCGATCCACGTCGCGGCGTAGCGGCCGTACGCGATGAGCAGCCCGGGCACGGGCGGCACCGTCCGCGCCAGCAGCACCGCCAGCAGCACCGCGACGGCAGGCATCAGCTGCGAGGCCAGGGTCGCGCGCCGGGCCTTTTCGGACGCGAGCACGATGACGCCCGACAGCGCCGCACTGATGATCAGCACCTGCTGCGACTTCTGCGTGCCGATCCAGGCGACGAGCAGCAGGCTCGCGAACAGCGCGCCCACGATCGCGCCGACCGTGTTGGCGGCATAGAGGCGTCCGACGAGCCGGCCGGGGTCCTGGCCCGGCGCCGCGATCGACGCCAGCGCCAGCGGGAAGCTCGCGCCCCACAGAATGGCCGGCGGCAGCACCGCGAAGATGCAGCGCGCGAGATCGAGCTGGAAATTGATCCACGGGCTCGTCGCGAGCGAGGGATTTACCGGCCAGAACGGCATCCAGCCCGAGAGCACGAACGACGTCCACGTGATGCCCACGACCAGCAGCAGCTGGCACCAGCCGAACGCCAGGCGCGGCCGCGTCAGCCGCGGCGCGATGAGCGCGCCCACGCTGCTGCCGATGCCGAGGCCGCCGAGAAACACCGCCAGGACGAGCGCGAAGGTGTAGACCGTCGCGCCGAAGAGCAGCGACAGCAGCCGCGTCCAGAGCACCTCCGACGCGAGCGCCGTCATCCCCGAGATGCCGATGGCGACATAGATCGGCCAGGGATTGACGGCACGCACCTGCTCGGTGCCTTCGGGCGCGGCGGCATACGGCGATCGCCGCGCCAGCAGCAGCGCGGCGGCGCCGACCAGCGCGTTCAGCGCGACCGCCGCGAAGGTCGCAATCATCACGTCGTGCACGCGTAGCAGGTAGAAGCCGGCCAGCAGGGCGCCGATGACCGCGCCTGCCGTGTTGCCGCCGTAGAAGAAGCCGAGCCACGACACGCCTTTGGGCGTCGTCTCGACCCAGCGCGCGACCGCCGGCAGCGTGGCGCCCATCAGCAGCGTCGGCGGCAGCAGGCAGATCGCCGCGACGATCGACCGCAGGAGCATACTGAACATGCCCGTGCCGGCCCATGCCGTGTACAGGCTGCCGATGAGGGGGACGATGGCGAGTACGAGCAGGCCGATGACGCCGATGGCAATCTCCATCAGCCCGTAGACCTTCAGCGGATGGTGCACGGCCGACACGAAGCGCGGCAGCAGCAGGCTGCCCAGACACATCCCGCCCATGAACGTGCCGAGCAGCACGCCAAGCGAGACGGTCGACGATCCGATGACCAGCGAAAGAATCTGGAACCAGACGACCTGATAGATCAGCGCGGCGGCGCCGCTGCCGACGAACAGGGCCAGCATGGCGGCAAAATGACGGTCGCCCGGCGCGGCCGGGACGGAAACGGCGATGTGTTTTGGCATGGATGTGCGGACGTCGATTCTACCTTTTACGCCGGCCCGCCGGCCCGGTTTACACTGAGCGCGTCATGACGCAGGCCGAACTGCTGCATCTTGTCGACTATCAGTACTGGGCCCGCGACCGCATGCTGGCCGCGCTCGACCCGCTGCCCCAGGAGGAGTATGTGCGGCCGCGCGGCGGCAGCTTCGCCTCGATCCGCGACACGGCGGTGCACATCTATTCGGCAGAGTGGGTGTGGCTCGAACGCTGGCACGGCGTGTCGCCGTCGACGCCGCTCGACGTGAACGACTTTCCCGACGTGGCTGCGCTCGGCGCCGCCTGGACGGCTCTCGAAACGCGCATGCGCGCGTACGTCGCCGCCCTCGACAGCGACCGCGTCAACGAGCGCATCGCGTATCGCAATATGGCGGGCGTCGCCGCCGAGTCATCCCGTTGGACGATGCTGCAGCACGTCGTCAATCACGCCTCCTACCACCGCGGGCAGGTGACGACGATGGTGAGGCAGGCGGGCGGCGCGGCGCCCGCGGCGCAGGACCTGATCGCGTATTACCGCGAGAAGGGGATCTGAGGCGCGACGCGTTACACTTCTGACGTTGACCATCCGCCCAAAGCTGCGCGAGCTCAGGAACGCCGTCCTGATCGTCGCGGGCATCCTGTCCGCGGGCCTCGGCCTGAAGGGGTTCCTGCTGGCCGGCGGATTGATCGACGGCGGCGTGACGGGCGTGTCGATGCTGCTCGACAAGGTCACGGCGCTGCCGCTGGCCATCTGGCTGCCGGTGGTCAATCTGCCGTTCGTGGCGGTGGGCTGGCGCGTGATCGGGCCGGTGTTTGCCGTGCGCAGCGCGCTCGGGATCGCGGGGCTTGCGGCGGCGCTGGCCTTCCTCGAATTCCCGGCGGTGACGAGCGACCGCGTGCTCGAGGCGGTCTTCGGCGGCTTCTTCCTGGGTGGCGGCATCGGCCTGGCCATGCGCGGCGGCGCCGTGCTCGACGGCACGGAGATCGCGGCGCTGCTCATCAGCAAGCGCAGTCATCTGCTCAAGGTCGGCGACGTCATCCTCGGCTTCAACGTCGTGCTGTTCCTGGTGGCGATGTCGGTGCTGGGCGTCGAGTCGGCGCTCTATTCGATCCTGACGTATTTCACGGCGGCCAAGACCCTCGACTTCGTCATCCACGGCATCGAGGAATACACGGCCATCACGGTCGTGTCGGCCAGCGCCGATGCCATTCGCGCCGACCTCACGCAGTCGCTGGGCCGCGGCGTCACCGTGTACCGCGGCTACGGCGGCATGAGCGGCTCCGAACAGCACATCCTCTACTGCGTCGTCACGCGCCTCGAGATCGGGAAGGTCAAGGCGATCATCAAGGCGATCGACAAGAACGCGTTCATCGTCTCGAACTCGCTGTCGGAGGTGGAGGGCGGCGTGGTCAAGAGGGCGTCGCTGCACTGACGCGGGCAGGCGCGCAAGTTGCAGTGGGCCGGAGCATGGCTCGACGCCCTCCCTCTTCGCCTATCGCTCGCGTCCCGACTGGGACGCACATCGCGTTCGTCTACGCCAACAACATCTGGAGGGTCGAGCGCGGCGCCGGCGGGCGGTAGCGCAGGCCTTCAGGCCTGCGCCTACACCGTCGTCTTCTTCTGCACGAACAGCCGCAGCAGCCCCTTCACGGCCAGGTGCAGCAGGAAGTACGCGATGAGCGCGAAGACGTACGAGAGCATGAACCGGTAGTTGCCCTGGCCGGGATCCGACATCAGGCCTTCGAACGGCGCCAGCAGCGGGTAGGCGAGCGTGTCGACGAACTGCTTGAAGCCGGCGCCCTCGCGCGCGCCGAACGCCTCGAGCACGATCTCGAGCGCGATGATGCCGTAGATCAGGTAGAAGACGTAGTCGACCACCTGGGAGAATCGCGCGATCGTCCGCGTGCGCGAGAGCGTCGCTTCGGTGTCGGCGACCTCCTGCACGGCCTTGTGCTTCAGCGAGTCGGCCAGCACCTCGGCCCGATCGTGATCGCCCGCGGTCGTCTGGTCCGCCTCGCGCGAAATCTCGGAGTGGACCTTCTGCCGGACTTCGCCTTTGACCTCTTCGTGCTGCCGCAGCTTGCGGGCCTCGTCGGCGGCCAGCTTTTCTTCGTCATTCATCGGAACACCTCACCGCAGCTGAGCTCTGCAAGCAAAGTGCCGCCGATGCGCGGCGCCCGCCCTCCTGCGCCACGCTCGAGCTTCAGGCGTCCAGGGCAAGCACCGTGCGCAGCAGCACGTCGGCGCCTCGCGTGCAGTCCGCCCAGCCGGTGAGCTCCTTCGGCGAGTGGCTGATGCCGCCGACGCTGGGCACGAAGATCATGCCCATCGGCGAGATCTGCGCCATCATCTGCGCGTCGTGGCCGGCGCCGCTCGGCATCCGCGCCGCGCTCAACCCGAGAGCCGCCGCTTCGCGCTCGATGACGTCCTGCACGGCCATCTCGGCGAACGCCGGCGGATTGCGGCTCAGGTCGGAGATCGCGATTCGCGTCGCGGTCGCTGTCGCGATGGCCGCGGCCCGCCGCTGAATCCCGTCCGCCAGCCGCCGCAGCTTCTCCTCGGAGAGATCGCGCAGCTCGATGGTGAGCCTCACCACGCCGGGAATCACGTTCGGGGCATTCGGCTCGACCTCCACGTGCCCCACGGTGCCAACCTGCCGGCCAGGCTCTCCGGTGACGATTTCGCGCACCGCGATCGCCAGGTGCGAGGCTGCGACGAACGCGTCCTGCCGCTGCGGCATCGGCGTCGTCCCCGCGTGATTGCTGAAGCCGGTAATCACGGCGCGGTACCGGTGGATCGCGACGATCCCCTGCACGACGCCGATCTGCGTGGATGACGTGTGGAGCGTGCCGCCCTGTTCGATGTGCAGCTCGACGTACGCGTGATGCGCGCCTTTCGGCCGCACGGCGTCCATGATGCGATCGGGATCGCCGCCGAGCATCCGCACGCCGTCGCCGCGGCGCAGCCCGTTCCACATCTGATCCATGTCAGCCCGCGCGATGTCGCCGGCGACGATCCGGCTCGACGCGAGCCCGCGCCCGAACGCCACGCCTTCCTCGGCGGCCCACACGGCCATCTCCAGCGGGTGGCGCGTGCGGATGCCGGCGCGGTCGCACGCTTCGAGCGCGCCGAGCGCGGCCAGCGTGCCGAGGTCGCCGTCGAAGTTGCCGCCGCTCGGCACCGAGTCGATGTGCGAGCCGAAGACGATGGGCGGGGCGGCGGCGTCGGTGCCGTCGCGCCGCGCGAAGATGTTGCCCGCGGGATCGATGCGCGGCTCGAGGCCGGCGCCGCGGATCTCCTGCATCAGCCATTGCCGCGCGGCGAGGTCGGCCTCGGAATACGCGACGCGGCTGACGCCGTCGGCGAACGTGCCGCCCGCCGGACGGCCGAACATGCTGAGCGCTTCGATGCGCGCGCGCAGCTTGGCGCCGTCGACACGAGCGCCTGGATTCGCGCCGCCGGCCGCGGTCTGACCGCCGGCCATCGCCTGGCTGCCGCCGGCGCCGGAGCCCCCTCCGACCCACAGCCACGCCGCGCCAGCCGCCGTCCCTTTCACGAAGCCCCGCCGGGTAAGCGTCATCGCGCGGATTCTACGCTAGACTGCCCGCCATGCGCCGATCGATTCCGCTGCCGCTGGTTCTGGCCCTTTCTTTCGTCTTCAGTCTTCAGTCTTTAGTCTTAAGTCAGGACTATGGCCCTCCTAGAGGGACGCTGGTTATCGTCGGAGGCGGCTCGATGCCCGGCACCGGCATCCAGGAGAAATTCATCGAGCTTGCCGGCGGTGCGGACGCGAAGATCGTTGTCGTGCCCACGGCCGGCGGCAACCGCGCCGCGGACGGCTCGGTCCGGCCGTATGACGAGCAGCAGGTCATCGCGCCGTGGCTCAGGCTGGGCGTCAAGCAGGTCACGATGCTCCACACGCACGATCCAAAGGTGGCCGGCACCGAGGCGTTCGTTGCGCATCTGCGCGAGGCCACCGGCGTCTGGTTCAACGGCGGCCGCCAGTGGAACATCGTCGACTCGTACGCGAACACGCTGACGTACAAGGAATTTCACAACGTGCTCGCGCGCGGCGGCGTGATTGGCGGCAGCTCCGCGGGCGCCACCATCCAGGGCGACTACCTGGTGCGCGGCGCGATTGCCGGGCCGCAGATCATGATGACGCCGGAGCCGGAGCACGAGCGCGGCTTCAACTTCCTGCGCCGCACGGCCATCGATCAGCACATCAACGCGCGCAACCGGTGGGACGATCTCATCCCGGTGATCCAGAAGTATCCGGAACTGTTGGGCATCGGCCTCTCGGAAGGCACAGCCATCATCGTCACCGGCGACACCTTCGAGGTGATGGGGAAGTGGAGGGTCGCGATCCACGACAACACGCGCCCGTATCAGCCGTGGGAGAAGCCGTACTACGTCCTGTCACCCGGCGACGTCTACGACATGAAGGCGCGCAAGGTGGTGAAGCACGGCACCGGCGTCACGCCGCCGCCCGCGCGAGGACGAGGCCGTTCGGGCGGGCCTGGCAGCCGGTAACCCTCCGTCCTTCACCGCCCCTGTCTGAACTCGTACTCCTTCGGCGGATCCGCGCCGAGCAGGTGCTTCACGAAGTAGTCCCACCGGCGGCGCACCATGTAGGGTTCCGAGCCGAAGCCGTGGCCCCGGTTCGGGAACATGATCAGATCGAAATCCTTGTTGGCCTTGATCAAGGCGTCGACGACGACGAGGGTGTTGTACGGCGGGACGTTCGCGTCCATGGTGCCGTGCGCGATGAGGAGCTTGCCCTTGAGGTGTCCCGCCACCAGCTGGTTGGCCTGGTTGTCGTAGTTGGTCGTGCCGTCGGGGCGCGTCACCAGCAGCCCCTGCCACTTCTCGGCCCAGTCGTCCTCGTAGTTCCGGTTGTCGTGGTTGCCGGCCTGCGACACGCCCACCTTGAAGAAATCGGGATGGCGGAACAGCGCCGACGCCGTGGCGTACCCACCGCCGGAATGGCCGTAGATCCCCGCGCGATCGAGATCGATCCACGGATGACGCGCCGCAAGTTCGCGCATGCCCGCAATCTGATCCGGCAGCGTGTTGTCGCCCATGTTGCCGTAGTACGCGTCGTGAAACGCCTTCGACCGCGACGGCGTGCCCATGCCGTCGATCTGCACGACGATGAAGCCGAGCTCGGCGATTGGCTGGGTGTCGCCGCGCGTGGGTGAGAAATTGCGGCTGCCGATGCTGCCGCTCTGCGGGCCCGGATAGATGTGATTGATGATCGGGTACTTCTTCGACGGATCGAAATGGGTCGGGCGGTACATCAGCCCGTACAGGTCGGTCACGCCGTCGCGCGCTTTCACCGTGAACGGGATGGGCGGCTGCCATCCCGCCGCGCGCAGGCGCGTGATGTCGGCCGTCTCGAGCGTCATCAGCACCGCGCCCGTGATGTCGCGCAACACCGACACCGGCGGCTCCACAGGCGTCGAATACGTGTCGACGAAGTAGCGCCGCGACGGCGAGAGCACGATCGTGTGGTTGGCGTCTTCCGGCGTCAGCAGCTGCAGGCCCTTGCCGTCGAAGCCAATGCGATAGAAATGCGCGAAATAGGGATCGCGTCCCTTCTCCTTCCCGACGCCGAGGAAGTAGAGCTGCCGGTTCGCCTCGTCGACGTGCAGTAGCTGCGTGACGTTGCCTTCGCCGCTCGTAATCTGGTGCTTCAGCGCGCCCGTCGCAAGGTCGTAGAGGTACAGCTGGCCCCAGTTGTCGCGCTTCGAATACCAGATGACTTCGTTCGACGCCGGCAGGACGCGCCAGTTGACGCGCCCCGTGCCCGACTCGAAGAACGTGTCCACGGCTTCCTCGAGCACCGTGCGCACTTCGCCGGTGGAGGCCTGCGCCACACGCAGCGCCGAGTGCTTGTGATCGCGCGAGGTCGACACGAACGCGAGCAGGTCGCCCTTGTCCCCCGAAGCGCCGGCAGGCGCGGCGGGGGACCACTGGACGTCCACCCACTCCCCGCCGCAAACCACGTGATCGCAGAGCGTCGACCGGTGCGGATCCGGCGCCATCGACAGGCGCACCATCTCACCCGTGTCGGTGTCGATGACGACGCGGTGGATGGTGAAGATGTGCTCGTCGCCCGGCAGCGGATACTTCCAGGCCTCGAGGCGCGGGTGTCCGACCTCGGTCGAGACCAGATACATGTCGCCGACGTTCCGGCCGTCGTGCTGGAGCGTCGCGACCTTCTTCGAATCGGGCGACCAGACCACCACGGGACGGTCGTTCTTCACCCAGCCTGCGTTGTTCGTGGCGTAGCCGAAATCCTTCTCGCCGTCCTTCGTCAGCGGCTTCTCGGCCCCTGTCTTCACGTCGCGCATCCAGAGATTGAAATCGCGCGTGAACACCGCGCGGGTGCCGTCGGGCGACAGCACTTCGGGCCGCGCCTCGGCGCCGGTGGCCTGACCTCCGCCGCGCCCGCCTCGTCCGCCCGCCGGCGTGCCGGCCGGCGGCGTGTAGCGCTCGCGCGTGCGCTTCGCCGCGTCGATCAGGAACGCTTCCGACCCGTTTTCCGTCAGCGTCCGGTACCAGAAGCGATCGTCGTCGAGCCACACGGGCGCGACGCCGCTGCGAAGCACCAGCGGCGTGGTGTTGTAGCCCATGAACTTTTCGGCGCGCGCGTAGTCGTCCCGGGTCAGCGCGCGGGGCGCAACCTGCGCCGCGGCCGCAGTGGGCTGCTGGGCGAAAACCTGGGAATCGAGACGAGGGGTGAGAGCTGCCGCCGATGCGATCAGCGCGGCGGCAAAGAGGTGGACGCGCATGCGGCGGATGTTACCATTCCGCCGCGTGCGTCCCGATCAGCGCGCGTCGGCCATCGTTGCTGTCATGAGCGGCGTCCGGGCTTCCCTGGCCTCGCCGGCATACCGGCGCCGGAACAGGTCCACGGCATAGGCCGCTTCGAGCCGCGACTCGAACGCCTCGCTTTCGATGCAGTGGTCCCCCTCGAACACATCGACGGCAAATCCTTCAGGCGTGCGCGCGATGCCGCAGTAGGTCCTCGACGGCCCGTCGCCGACCGACCAGACTTCCCGCCACCATTCAGTTGCCATTCGTCCTCCGAGGGTAAGTAGACGCCAAAAGCGCCCCTTTGCCCATCCGGCCGACGGGGGAGACGGGCCGGAATAACGCCTCAGCGCCGCCTCCGGTGTTTACGGGATGCGGACCAGGTGCCAGCCGGGATACGCTGTGCTCGCTGCCCATGCGCTTCAGAACCTGGCCCGTCGCCGCCCTTGGCTTTCTCGGCCTGCTGGCCTTGCTGGCGCTGTCGCTGAGAACCGCGTCCACGAGGGTCGAGACCATCTACAGCCGGCTGGACGCGCGCAGCGCCTACCACCGGCAGGTCGACGGCCGGCTGCGCGACCTGCGCTCCGATCTGCAGCGGTCGGGCATCGTCGTTCGCGACTATCTGCTGGAGCCGCAGCCCGCGCGGGCGCTCGCGTACCGCAACCGCCTTGCGGAACTACGCGCGTCGACGTTCCAGACAATCGATCATCTCGGCGAGCTGATCGGGACGTCTTCCGATGGCGAGTCGATCGAGGGCCTCCGCGCGGGGCTCGCGGAATACTGGAAGGCGTACGACCCGCTGTTTGGGTGGACCGTCGCCGAGAAGATGACGCGCAGCGCGGCCTTTCTGCGCGCCGAGGTGCTGCCGCGGCGCAACGCCGTGCTTGCCTTCGCGCAGGAAATCGAACACCTGAACGACCGCAACCTCGCGGCCGAGCGCGCCGCCGCGGCCGGACGCCGCGCCTCGATTCAGGACGCCCTCGACCGGCTGCTGTGGCAGACGCTCGGGCTCGGGCTGCTCGTCGCGGCCGGAGCGGTGCTGCGGCTGCGGATTCTCGAGCGCCGCGCGCAGGAGCAGCGCCGCGCCGCAGAGGAGGCCGAAAGCCGCATGCGCCAGCTGTCGCAGCAGCTGGTCGCCACGCAGGAGGAGGAGCGCCGCAAGCTGTCGCGCGAGCTCCACGATCATGTCGGGCAGATGCTGACGGCGCTGCGCATGGAGCTCGGCCGAATGGAGCGGCTGCGCATGCCTTCCAACACGCCGCTCTCGCAGGCTATCGTCGAAAGCCGGGCGTTGGTCGATGCCATTGTCAGAACCGTCCGCGATCTCGCGCAAGGACTGCGGCCCAGCATGCTCGACGATCTGGGCCTGCAGTCGGCGCTCGAGTGGCACGTGCGCGATTTCACGCGGCGCTTCGGCCTGGCCGTCGATCTGCGGATCGACAGCGCGCTCGACGGCCTGCCCGATCAGTACCGCACCTGCATCTACCGCGTCGTGCAGGAAGCGCTGACCAACTGCGCGCGCCACTCCGGCGCCGGCCGCGTGGACGTGACGCTGCGGCCGGAGGGCACGCTGCTCACCATCACCATTGCCGACGATGGCGTGGGCATGCAGCCGGTGCCGCGGACGGCCGGTCTCGGCCTGCGCGGCATCGAGGAGCGCGTGCGCGAGCTCGACGGCCACATGACCATCGGAACGTCGCCGCGCGGCGGCACGCTGCTGACCATTGCACTGCCGGTGCGATCCGGCTCGGAGGAGCGACCCATTGCGAGTTTTGCTGGCTGATGACCACGGCATCGTCAGGCGCGGCCTCAGAAGCCTGCTCGAGACCGAGCCGGGCCTCGAGGTCGTGGCCGAGGCCGCCGACGGTCTCGAGGCCGTGAAGCTGACGGCCGAGCACCATCCCGACATCCTGATTCTCGACATCGGCCTGCCGAAGTTGAACGGCATCGACGTGGCCGCGCAGGTGCAGAAGCTCGATCCCGCGCCGTGGGTGATTATCCTGACGATGCACACCGACGAGTCGTACATCCTTCGGGCGCTGGCCGCGGGAGCGCGTGCGTATCTGGTCAAGGATGCGACCGACGAGGACCTGCTGCCGGCGATTCGCGCCGCGGCGGCGGCGCGCCCGTATTTCAGTCCCGCCGTGACGTCCGTGCTGGTCGAGGACTATTTGCGCCAGCTGCAGGCGCGCGGCCTCACCGACTCGTACCATCTGCTGACCGACCGGGAAAAGCAGGTGCTGCAGCTGCTGGCCGAGGGCCGTACCAATAAGGAAGCCGCGGCGCTGCTGCAGGTCGGCGCGTCGACGGTGGAAACGCACCGCGCGAATCTCATGCAGAAGCTCAATCTGCACAACACGGCCGAAATCGTGCTCTACGCCGTCCGCAAAGGCATCATCGCCTGACGCCGGGGCGGCTGCGTGCGGCCGCCGAGCGGCCGCGCCCACGGCCGCGCGATAGGGCGCTTGGGCAAGTCCGTCGCCGCGCCGCGGAGCTCGGGCGACCTCTGCTCGCATGTACAAGCACGGCGCCGCGCCGGACCTGCCCAACCGCTCAGCGCGGCCGCTGACGGCGCGTGATTTTCCGGCCTGCCGAGTGGAGGGCGACGCAGTTGTCGCCGCAGCCGGTGAGCGCGCCAGCAGCGCGCCGGCGCGGCTAGAATGTCGCTTATGCGCTTTGCCGCCGCTCTCGCCGCGTCCGCCCTTGCCCTGTCACTCGGCCTTTCGCCTGTCCGGGCGCAGGCGCCGCCCATCGATTGGAAGGCCATCGAGGCCGAAACGCTGCGGCATTTCCAGGCGCTGCTGCGGTTCGACACGAGCGATCCCCCCGGCAACGAGCAGCCGGCCGCCGAGTACCTGAAACAGGTCCTCGAGCAGGAGGGCATTCCGGTCACGGTGCTCGCCCTCGAACCGCACCGGCCCAGCATCGTCGCGCGCCTCAAAGGCAGCGGCGCGAAGAAGCCGCTGCTGCTGATGGCGCACACCGACGTCGTCAACGTCGACTCCAAGAAGTGGACGCACCCGCCGTTCTCGGCCACGCGCGAGGGCGGCTACATCTACGGCCGCGGCGCCGTCGACGACAAGGACAACGTCGCGACCGCGCTGATGACGATGCTGATGCTGAAGCGGATGAACGTGCCGCTCGATCGCGACGTGATCTTCCTGGCCGAAGCGGGCGAGGAGGGATCGACGCGGATCGGCATCCAGTTCCTGGCCAATCAGCACTTCACGGCGATCGACGCGGAGTACTGCCTTGCCGAGGGAGGCGGCGTGACGCGGCAGGGCGGGAAGGTGGCGTTCGCGTCGGTACAGACGCTCGAGAAGATTCCGTACGGCATCGAGCTGTCGGCGCGCGGCCCGGCCGGGCACGGGTCGGTGCCGCTGCGCACGAATGCCGTCGTCCGGCTGGCGAAGGCCGTGGCGCGCGTCGCGGATTGGAAGCCAGAGATCCGTCTCAACGAGACGACCAGCGCCTATTTCGAGCGTCTGGCGGCGATTGCCGCGCCGGAGGCGGCCGCGCGGTATCGCGCCGTGCTCAATCCGGCCACGGTGGCGGAGCCTGACGAGTACTTCCTCGAGCACGAGGCGCGCCATGCGGCGATGCTGCGCTCGACGGCGTCGCCAAACATCTCGAACGCCGGCTATCGCATCAACGTGATTCCGTCGGACGCGCGCGCCACGCTCGACGTGCGCATGCTGCCCGATCAGGACCCGAAGGATTTTCTGGAGCAGGTGAGGAACGTCGTGGACGATCCGGCGATTGAGGTGGCGTTCACTGCGCGCGACACGCGTCCGAAAGGGCCGATCACGCGCCTCGACTCCGAGCCGTTCAAAATCCTCGAGCAGGCGGTCCGCGACCACTACGACGGCGCCGTCACGCTGCCGACCATGAGCACGGGCGCCACCGATATGGCCTATCTGCGGGCGAAAGGGATGCAGTGCTACGGCATCGGCCCGGCGGTCGACATGGAGGACGGCCCGAAGGGCTTTGGGGCGCACAGCGACCAGGAGCGCATCCTCGAAGCCGAGCTGTACCGCTTCCTGCGCTTCCACTGGGACGTGGTCACAAAGGTGGCCGGAACGCGGTAGAATGCGCCGATCTTTCCGAGGAGGCCTTATGACTGTTCGTCCGAACGTCGATGCCGGCCGTCTCGTCAACGTCGCCCTGTTCCTCTGCATTGCGCTCCTGGTCGTAAGTCTGCTGGGCGCGGGCTCCATCTTTGCGGTGTTCGTGTTCGCAGCCGCCGGTGGCGCGCTCATCGGCTTCGCCGTCGCGCAGCTTCGGTCGCCCCGGGGCCTTGGCGCCACCGAGTTTGGCGAGCGCGCGCCCGAGCACGCCGGCAACGTCGGCATGATCAACATGGCGCACATCCCCGTCATGGGGATTGGCGGGCTCGGCATCGTGGCGATGTCGTTCGTGGTGGCGATGTTCCTGCCCCAGGGCCGCAACCTGATGGCGTGGAGCCTCACCGGAGCCGCGATCGGCGCCGGTGGATGCCTGATGTGGCGCCACTTCCACGGAGGGTCTCCCTTCGAGGCCAATCCGAGGGAGACACTTCATCTTCGATGAGTGTTAAGACGAAAGACGGAAGACGAAAGACTAAAGAGAAAGCGGTGGCCGCGGCGGCTGTCGCTCTGGCCCTTTCTTTCGTCTTCAGTCTTCCGTCTTTAGTCTTAAGTCAGGTCGCCGATCCTGTGGCGACCTTTTCCATTTTAGGCTTC
>DATKDT010000117.1:0-9245 GCA_035512575.1 Vicinamibacterales bacterium
TCGCTCCGGTGTTGCCAGGCCTCCTGAACGGCGAGCTGTCGCTGACCGCCGTACGAATGCTCGCTCCACACCTGACGGCGGCCAATCACGCGTTGCTGCTCGAACAGGCGCGCCACAAGACCAAACGCGAAATTGAGTTGCTGATCGCAAAGGCCAATCCGCAGCCGCCGGTTCCCTCGATAGTCCGCAAACTGCCGGAAAAGAGGCCGGCCGAAGCCTCCGTTTCGCCCGCTCAACCGAGCGCCGACGCACCCGACGTGGCGGCGCTGCCGACCGCGAACGTCCACACCGCGCCTCCTTCGCCACCGTCGCGCCGGCCCGTCCTGGCTCCGCTCTCCGCAGAGCACTACAAGCTGCAGGTGACGATCAGCGCTGCCGCCCGCGAGCGGTTGAAACAGATTCAGGATCTGATGCGCCATCGGCTGCCGAACGGCGATCCCGCCGCGATCGTCGAGCATGCGTTCGAAGTGCTGCACGCCGAGCTGTTGAAGCAAAAGGCCGCGCAAGTGGTGAGACCGAGAACAGGAAAGGGCGCAGCGGAAGCGAAGGGCCGTTACATTCCCGCCTCAGTGAAGCGCGAGGTGTGGCGTCGCGATCAGGGACGATGCGCGTTCGTCGCAGACGAGGGCAGGAAATGCGGCTCGACGGACGGTGTCGAGTTCCATCATCTGCAACCGTACGCGGTTGGCGGGGGTGCGACGGTGGAGAACATCGAGATGCGCTGCCGCGCCCACAACGGGTTCGAATGGGAGCAGCATCTCGACCAGGAAACGCTCGTGCTGGCCCCGGCCTAATGCCGGTCCGGAGGCCCATTCGGGAAAAACCGTGCAACTGTGTAGACCCGGCCCGGTCGGCCCGATAATGTGAGTCCCGGCGCACGGGAGCACGGAAGGAGAGCGCGCATGGCGGCCAGGCCCACCTGGAAGGGTTTTCTCAAGATCAGCCTCGTCAACATCCCGGTACGGGTGTTTCCGGCCACCGATTCGGCGGCCAGCATCAGCTTCAACCAGCTGCACAAGGCCTGTCAGAGCCGCATCCAGCAGAAGCGGTGGTGCCCCACCTGTGAAACCGAAGTGCCCAACACGGACATCGTCAAGGGCTACGAGTTCGAGAAGGGGCGCTACGTCACCATGACCGAAGAGGACATGGCGAAGGTGCGGCCCGAATCAACGCGCCTGATCAACGTCGTCCAGTTCACCGACGCGTCGGCGATCGATCCGATCTATCTGGAGAAGCCGTACTACCTTGCGCCCGACGGCAGCGTCGCGGCGGAAGCGTTCGCGGTCATGCGCGAAGGCATGAAGGGGAAGGTCGGCATCGGCAAGCTCGCGCTCTACGGGCGTGAATATCTCGTCGCGATTCAGCCCCAGGAAGAGGCGCTGATGATGTACACGCTCCGGCATGCGCGCGAGATCCGCGGCATCGATCAGATCGACGAGCTGAAGACCGTGCCGGCGAAGATCAGGCCCGACGAGATCAAGCTCGCGAAGCAGGTGATCGCGAACTTCGAGACGGGCGAGCTCGATCTCGAGGAATACAAGGACGAGTACCAGGAAGAGCTGCGCCGCATCATCGACGCGAAGATCGCCGGCGAGGAAGTGACGGCGACGAAGGAAGACGCGCCGCCGAAGGTGATCAACCTGATGGACGCGCTGCGCAAGAGCCTCGATCGCGTCAGCACCGACAAGAAGAAGGCGGTGAAGGCCACGGTCGGGAAGACGGCCAAGGGGAAACCGGCGGCGGCTGCCCAGACCGGAAAGAAGCGCGCGGCACGGTAGAAAATGGCTATGCGCCCGCGCCGGGGCGGGACGTCGGTTGATCTGGTGGCGGTGGTGTGGACATGACCGGCGGCGCGGGCTTCGGCGCCGGCGCCACGGCCGGCAGCTGCGCCGGCGCCTGGTCGATGCGCCACGCCACATAGGCGGCAGATCCGGCGGCCGCAAGCACCGCCAGCAGCAACAGCCACAGCAGGACCTTCAGCCACCGCCGCCCGCCGGCGGTCCCGCGAGGCGCCGCCTCCAGCGCCTCCGCATCATCCGCCTTGATGGCGCGGGCCGCGCGCCTCACGTGCTCCGCCGTCACCGTCGGCGCGGCGTCCACACGCGCTTCGTCGAGCGCGCGATCGCAAATCAGGTTGACCGACCGCGGAAAGCCCTTCGCGAGCCGGTGCACCAGGGCGCTGGCGTCGGGCGTGAAGCCGACCTGCGCCTCGCCGCCGGCCACCTGCAGCCGGTGCGCGATGTATTGCTCGACCTCGTCCTTCGACATCGGCTCGAGCTGCACGCGCCTCGAGATGCGCTGCGACAACTGCGTCATGTCGTCGGCCGCCAGCGTCGTCTCGAGCCGGCGCTGCCCGCTGAGGATGATCTGGATCAGCCGCCGGCCGTCCGCCTCCATGTTGCCGAGCAGGCGCAGCTGCTCGAGCGTGCGCGGCGCCAGGCCCTGCGCCTCGTCGACGACCAGCACGGCACGGGCGCCCAGCGGGGCCAGCGACCGCAGGAAGCTCTCGAGCGTCTCATGCAGGTGCTGGGCGTCGGCCGACTCGAACCGGCCGCGCCGGATCTCTTCGCGCGACACCACGCCGAAGTCGCGGAGGACGACGCGCAGCAGCTCGGCGTCGGCGACCGCGGGGTTGCTGATGATGGCGCTGAACGTGCGGCCGCCCAGGACGTCGATGACCGCGCGCGACAGCGTCGTCTTGCCGGTGCCGGTGTCGCCGGTCAGCAGCAGGAAGCCCTCGCCGCGCTCGAGGCCGCGCTTCAGCTCGTCGAAGGCGCGGCGGTGCGACTCGGTCTTGTAGTGGAAACGGGGATCGGTGGTCAGCGCGAACGGCTGTTCGCGAAGTCCGAAGAAGCGCTCGTACGGGACGTCGTCCGTGCGCGACAACTGCACGGGTGAAGTTTACACGGGATTTGCTAGCATGAGGCCGCTTTGCTGCTGCTGATTGCCGTCGCGTGGGCGCTAATGACCGTCGGCCTGGCCGTGCTGCCGGCGATCTTCGGCAACATGGTCGCCGAGCCGTGGCCGATCGTGATCGCGTGGGCGATCGTGTCGCTCGCGTGGATTCCGGTCGAGGCGGTCATGCGCAGCCGTCTCGGCGCGCTGGCGCGGTTTTCCGTGACCGTGCCGCTGTGGCTGGCCGCCGCGATCTGCGGCTTCTGGCTGCGGCAAACATTAGGACTGCTTTAGAGCAGGCCAGAGGCCAGAGGCGGTTCATTCGAGACGCCGTTCGACTTCTGCGCGCGTGGGCACGCTCGCCATCGCGCCCCGGCGTGTGCAGCTGATCGCCGCGGCGGCATTCGCGAACCGCAGGACGTCTTTCAGCGGCGCACTCTCGAGCAGCGCCGCGATGAAGCCCGCCCTGAACACGTCGCCCGCGCCGGTCGTGTCGACCGCGTCCACCTGGAATCCCGGCACGTCGATCAGGTCGTCGCCGCCGAGCGCGACGGCCCCCTGGGCGCCGCGCGTCACGACGAGCGGCCCGGCGTTGAGCGGGCGCAGAAGGTGGAGCGCGCGCGCCAGGTCCGCCTCGCCGGTCAGCGCGCCGGGCACGTGCGCGGCCAGAATCGGGTGCGTGGCCGCCTGAATCAGCTCCTTCGTCCGTTCCGTCACCTGATCGATGTCGGTTGTGACGAGCCGTCCAGCCTCGCGCGCTTCCGTTGCGGCGGCGATGGCGGCATCGATGTCGATGTCGTCGACGTGCAGCAGGCGAAACCGGGTGGGGTCAACGGGCTTGAGTCGGGCCGGCTCTCGGCGCCACAGCACGATGCGCTCGCCAACCTTCGCGCTTCGCGCTTCGGTGGGCAAGCCCGCGCCTTCCGCCAGGAGGATGATCGAATACGGCTGCGGCCCGTCGAGGACGATGGCGTTCGACATGTCGACGCCGCGGCGGGCGAGTTCCTCGCGCACCAGCGCGCCGTGCGCGTCGTTGCCCGTCGCGCCGAGAAACGCCGCGCGCAGGCCGAGCGCCGCGCAGCCCGCCATGGCCGTCGCGGTCTGGCCGCCCGGCGACACGAAATGCGAATGGATGGGAAGCTTCGAAAGAGGTCCTTCCGGCGCCGGATACGCCGGAAGGACGTAGACCAGATCGATCGCGCTGACGCCGAGGCCGGCGACGTCGAACATTTCTACCGCGCCATGCCGTCGCTCGGGCACTGCTTCAACGGCGTGACGAGGGGCCGAACAGGTACACGAAGTTGACGACGGGAAACGCGATGAAGTCGCCGACGCCAATGGGGACCGCCAGCGCGAGGTCCGCCGAGAGCCGCTCTCCCAGGAAGCGGACGCCTCCCGACAGGATGCCGTTACCCTCCTGCCAGACGTAGTTTTCCGTGATCAACTTGATGTTGCGGCGGACCCGGCGTTCGCCGCCCACCATCACGACGCCGCCGGTGGAATCGCCGCTGTAGGCGAGCCCGGCCCCCGCCGTGACGGCGTTGTCGTTGTTGCCGAAGGTGGCCACGCCATAGGCAATGCCGCCGCTGTCGCCGCTCATGTTGAACATCTGGAGCGCGCCGACCGCCACCTGCGTGTTCTCACCGCGGTGCACCTGGAACTTCGGGGTGATCCAGAAGGGGCGGAAGTCCTCGTCGATGCCGAAGATCAGCGGCGTGCCGCCGCCGATCGAAAAGCGATCGGTGATGCCCACCTGCACGAACGGCGCGAGAAATTCGAAGACGCCGACCGACACCTGGCCTTTTTCGAGCGACCGTCCGGTCGGCGCGAAAAACAGCCGGCTGTGATGGCTGTCGGATCGCAGGAACTCGCCGTTCTCGATCCGTCCTTTCACGAGACGCAGCGACACGATCTCACTGCGCCGGGCCGTAACCAGCGCGCCTGCGTGTGTGCGGAAAACAACCTCCGCCTGATCCTCACGCTCGATGGCGCCGAACAGGCGAGAGCCGTCCTTGAGTACGAGCTCATGGAGCTCGGTGGGGCCCTGGACAGACTGGGCCTGGGCGAAAGCGGGGCTCGCGGGAGCCAACAGCAGTGCCAGTGCGAGAAGAGCTGGTTTCGTCAATCTTCGTTCGTCAATCTTCAATTGAATTTGGGGTGGATGACGGGAATCGAACCCGCAACGTCCGGCGCCACAGGCCGGTGCTCTGCCGTTGAGCTACATCCACCGCAGGTGTGAACTCAAGAGTTTAGCACCCGGTTTCAGGCCCGGGCAACTTCAGGCGATGCGGGCGGCCGCCTCGTCGATGCGGCGCAGCTCTCCGCAGGGGCGCTCGTCCGTGAGCGCGACCAGCTGTCCCTGGTCGACGCGCATGGAGCGGATGTAGACCGAGGGGGCCGATACCTGCTTCGCGCTGTACATCAGCTGATCGGCCTGATCGAGCAGGGCGCTCGCGAGCTCGGGCCCGTGGCCGCGGCGCTGGTCGATGGCGCCCAGCTCGAGGCAGACGATGCCGACGTCGACTTTCACCGGGCGCTCGGCCAGCTGCTCGTGCTCGCGCGACCAGTCATAGCCTTCCACGGCGCGCTTGTACCGGTTGCCGATGAGGCACGCGGTGTCGGGCCGCTGCAGGTCGGTGATCACGAAGCAGAATTCATCACCGCCCAGCCGCGCGTGCAGATCGCGGCTTGCCCCCGCGTGGTCCGACGCGATGAGGTCCTCGGAGCGCACCTTTTCGGCGAGGAGACACGCCACGCGCTCGATGATGCGATCGCCGACCGCATGGCCCAGCGTGTCGTTGTAGATCTTGAAGCTGTTGATGTCGACCACGCCCACGCCGATGCACTGCACGCGCTGCTCGGTCGCGAGGTAGGATTCGAACCGCTGGTGGAACGCGTCGAAACGGTAGAGGCGCGTCTTCGGATCGCGCTGCGACTTGTCGCTCAGGTCGGCGACGACGTCCTCGAAGTAGCGCGAGATGGCGCTGACGCGATGGTCCTTCTCGCTGAGCTCGGCGTGCAGCGTCTGGAGGCGCTCGGCGAACCCCTGCGACATGGCGCGGATGGCGTCGGCCTTCGAGTGCTCGAGCAGATCACGCTGCCACTGCAGCACGCTCTCGATGCCGCAAACGAGCTCGTCGCGGTCGTAGCGGCTCATGCGGAACTCGCGGGCGGCCCACTCGCGGAGCTCGTCGGTCGTCCTCGGCAGCTTGATCTGGGTAGCAGTCACCCGTCACGGCCTTCCAAATGGCGGCGCGCCCCGTGCGCGCCGCTGTCTTCTCAATCAAACGGTATGCCGGGGCGGAAAGGCCGGACTGGCTCTGCAAAAAGGCCCAATTCGAGCTCAGTGGAGTCAAATGCAGCGGAAGGCAGGGTAAAAGGGTGCCTATGTGGAAAATTCGACTCTCCGTTGGGTGTGTCGCCGTTGCGTTGATGTCTGCCGCCGCCGGCTCCCAGGCCATCGTCGATGACGAGGCGGTGAGACGGATTCGCACGGAAGGCCTGACGCGATCGGAAGCGCCTGCGCTGTTCGCCGAGCTCGTGGACGGCATCGGGCCCAGGCTGACGGGATCGCTCGAGTACACGCGCGCCGCGGAGTGGGCGCGCGCGACGCTCGATCGATGGGGACTGGCGAACGCCAGGCTCGAGCCGTTTCCGTTCGGCCGCGGGTGGCAGCTCGAGTACTTCGCGGTCGAGATGGTGGAGCCGCGCTACATGCCCCTGACCGGCTATCCCGAAGCCTGGACGCCGTCGACTGACGGCGACGTCATCGCGGCGCCGGTGGTGACCGCGGGCAGGAGCGCGGCGGAGATTTCAGCGATGGCCGGCGCCATCAAAGGCGGCATCGTGCTGCCGCAGGCGATGGTGGCCGACAGCACATTCATTCGCCGGGATCGCGCGGCGCCGGTGGACCAGCCTCCGCCGGCCGCGCCGCCGCCGGCCACGCGGCCGCCGGCCGCCCGGACCGGACTTCCGATCCAGGCGCCGCCGGTCATGGGGGGCGCCATCATAGGACCTGTCCGGGCGACGCAGTCCGCCTCCGACGCCATCCGCGCCGCCGCGCCGGCGGTCACACTGTTGCCGAGCCGCGGCGAACACGGGACGCTGTTCGTGCAGGCCGGACGTCCGTCCAACCCGCAGGCGTCCACGCGCGTCGTGCTCATCGGCGAGCACTACAACATGATCGCGCGGATGATCGCGCGCGGCATTCCGGTGAAGCTGCGCGTCAACGTCAAGGCGCGGCAGCTCGACGACGCCGACAGCTACAACGTGCTGGCGGAGCTGCCGGGCAGCGACCCGGCGCTTCGCGACGAAGTCGTCATGCTCGGGGCACATCTCGATTCGTGGCACGCGGCGCCCGGCGCCACCGACAACGCCGACGGCGTGGCCGCGGCGATGGAAGCGTTCCGCATCCTCAAGGCCACGGGGCTGCAGCCGAAGCGCACGCTGCGCCTCGCGCTCTGGGGCGGCGAAGAGCAGGGCCTGCTGGGATCGCGCGCGTGGGTGGCGCGGCACCTCGCGGGCGACGCCAACGCCGCGGCCCGCGACAAGCTGTTCGTGTACTTCAACATCGATCCCGGCAAGGGGCCGATCTACGGCTGGTTTCTCGAAGGGAAAGACGGCGTGCGGCCGGTGTTCGACGCGTGGCTGAAGCCGTTTCTGCCGCTTGGCGCGACGGGCCACGTCGCGCTTGGCGCGACGGGTAACGTCAGGCAGGGCATCGGCAGCACCGATCACCTGAGCTTCATCCGCGCGGGCGTGCCGGGGTTCAATCCGATTCAGGACTACGCGGGCTACGACGTGCGCGAGCACCACACGAACGCCGACACGTTCGAGCGGATTCGAAGCGAGGACCTGCGGCAGGCCGCCGTGATCCTCGCCTCGTTCCTGTATCACGCGGGGAATTACGGGGGGAGTTTCAGGTGAATTGCAGATTGATGATCTGAGATTGAAGATTCATTTCAGATTGCTGATTTCAGAATGATCATTCTGCAATGGCACTTCTGCAATTAACCGACTTTGCGCAGCGTCCGAATGACTCTGCCTGACGGGCCGTCGGGAGAGCTGATGACGGCGCGGATGACGTAGTCGCCTGGCGGCAGCGCGCCGAGCGGAATGACGGCACTCAGCATCGCGCGGGTGGCGTCTTCGGTGGGTGTCACTGCGGCGGGCATCGACGCGATCGCCGGCCCGTTGAGCGAGCGCGCGATCTCGAGCCGGCCGCTCGGCATCGAGCCGCGCGGAAGATCGAGCAGCTCGACCTGCGCGATCGCGGTCGGCTCCGAGCTGAAAATCATGCGCGGGAAGAACGTGCCCTCGCGCGAGACGCCCAGAATCAGCCCGCTCATCCTGATCGGGCCCGCGGTGGCGAGCGTGGCGTTCAGGTCGTAGTCGGCCGTCGCCGCGCGCCCGCCCTCGTCGGTGGCCGCCACGCGCAGGCGGTACTGACCCGGAGCCGCGAGCATCGCCGCCATCACGGTCGGGCCCGTGAGCTCCTCGGGCTGCGCCGTCCACTGGCCGATCATCTTCCCGTTGGCATCGAAGAGGCCGATGGCCGCGGCGTTGAGCCGCGCGGAGGGTTCGGCTTCGGCGACCGCGATGACGCGCAGCCGCGCATCTCCGGGATTGCTCGACACGAAGCCGATGGCGCGCAGCGCGAATTCGCTGTAGCCGCGCGCCTGGCGCAGCATGTCGTGCGGCGTGACCGCCGACATGCGGCCGGCATCGGCGCTGGGCTTCGTGAGCGCGATTCGCGGCCGCGCGCGCACGGTGACGTCGGGCCTGGTGGACTTGATCTCGAGCCGCGTGACGCCGCGGTCGGACGGGTCGGCCTCAATCGTCGCGAGGTAGTAGCTGTTCGAGTGGCGCAGGATGCGCTCGATCGTGTCGCCCCTGTCGCCGCTCAGGCGCAGCAGCTCGGATCCGGTGACGCCCGCAAGATGCTCGAGCCCCGCCGCGACCAGCGCGATGGTCCCGCCCGCGATGTCGTCCGCGCCGACGCTGCCGGGCGCAATCATCTGGTCCTCGGGCTGCAGCACATGGAACGTCGCGCGTGCCGTGGCGGCGGCGATGCCGACCTCCTCGAACTTCTCCGCCACGATCTCACACTGGCCCGTGCCGATGCTCGCCACCCGCCCGCCGACGATGGTGGTCGTCGGCGCGTCGCGCGTCGGGCCTGACATCGAAGATGACACGAACACCACCGACGTCGGGCCCCCGCCCGTGCCGATGTTCTGCAGCAGGCTCGTCAGCGTTTCGAGCGTGCGGCGCGATCGGCACGCGAACTCGCTCGACGTCAGCGTGCGCGGCGCCTTGCCGCCCAGATTGTTGAAGACCTCGCGGGCCCTCAC
>DATKDT010000118.1:0-16475 GCA_035512575.1 Vicinamibacterales bacterium
CTGGATGAACTTGCGGAACCGCACTTCACGGACCTGCTGCGGCGGTTCCATTTGATGGCCGGCGAGCCGCCGCTCGCCCTGACGTAGCGAGCGACTGGAAGCACGCGTTCCCAGAAGCGAGACCGTCGGGTTTCATAACGCGAAGTTGTTTGACAGCCCTTCCGGCGGCTGCTATTGTTGACTCCGCTCGTAATTCACTGACAACTAAGCTTTTAGCTCGACCGTTCCCCTAACCGGGGTCCCCGGCGCGCCTGCGCGCTGGGGTGGAGGACCGGGGTCCTCGGGGTGGTTTGGCTTTTACCGGAGGAGCCCGACGTGTCTCTACGCCGCTCACTTCTGTACGTTGGCCTGACGTTCTCGCTGGCCTCGCTCGCGTTCAGCTTTGGCAGCTGGACGGCGCAGCAGTCGATGGCGGAGCAGCTCGCGGACAACGACGCGCGGCTGGTGGCGCTGCAGCACGAAGTGGCGCGCGGCATCCTCAGGACACGCGAATCGCAGGCCGGACCGTCGGGCACCAACGGCCAGCGCCAGCCCGAAGTCGTGACGGCGTCGGGGTCGGGGCAGAGCGCGCTCGTCGACGAGATCAAACGGCAGCTGCAGAGCGAGATGGGGCTGATGCCGATCAGCCTGCTGCGCGAGCGCAGCGCGAGCTTCGTCGAGCTGTACGCAAAAGACAACTTCGGCCACACCAACTACGGCACCGCCGGATACCTGGGCGGCGGCTACTTCGTCACGGTCAAGCACGCGGTCGTGGCGCTGGGCGTCGACGCCTCGAATCCGCGCCGCATCGAGCACATCGAGATTCGCATCAACGGGCGCGATGTGGCCGCCACGCTGGTGGATGCCGGCGATGCCGAAAGCGAGGTCGATCCCGGCGACTGGGCGATCCTGCGCGTGCGGCCGGCGCCCGACCTGCCCGCGCTGTCGGTGAACATGGCGTTTCCGTACCAGTTCGCGGCGCCGATCTTCCGCCTCGGCAACGACTACTCGAAAGGCATCGTACTGGCGTCGGGCTACGTGGGCCAGACGCTCTCGAACCGGCTCGTGACGGCGCTGACCGACGGCCATCCGGGCGTGTCGGGCGGCGGCGTGCTCAATCAGGACGGGGAGCTGGTCGGCATTCCGGTGGGCCGGATGCAGGGCGACTATCGCTTCTCGTTCATTCTTCCCGTGCGGGCCGAGATGTTCCGGAAGGTGCCGGGCCTTTCCTGAGCCGCGCGCGTACCTCGCGTTCGAACCCGCGATCGACCGGCCTGTAATAGGTCCGATCCTTCAGCGCGTCGGGCAGGCACTGCATGTCGGCCACGCCCTCCGCCTCGTCATGCGCGTAGCGGTAGCCCTTCCCGTAGTTCAGCTCCTTCATTAATCGCGTCGGCGCGTTGCGCAGATGATGCGGCACCGGCTCCGCCAGCTGCTGCTCGGCGTCTGCCTTGGCCTCGGTGTACGCGACATAGACCGCGTTGCTCTTCGGCGCCGTCGCCATGTAGATCGCGGCTTGCGCGAGCGCGGTATTGCCCTCCGGCATCCCCATGAAATGGACGGCCTCCTTCGCCGCGATGGCGACCGCGAGAGCCTGCGGGTCTGCGTTGCCGATGTCCTCGGACGCGAAGCGGACGATGCGGCGGGCGACGTAGAGTGGGTCTTCGCCGGCCTCGAGCATGCGGGCGAGCCAGTAGACCGACGCGTCGGGATCGCTGTTGCGCATCGACTTGTGCAGCGCCGAGATGATGTTGAAGTGCTCCTCGCCGCCCTTGTCATAGAGCAGGCTGCGCCGCTCGATGAGATCGCCGAGCCGCGCGCGCGTGACGTGCACGGCGGCGGCGCCGGCCGATGCCATCTCGAGCATGTTCAGCGCGACGCGCGCGTCGCCGTTCGCGTAGCGCGCCATGGCCACGAGCGCGTCATCGTCCGCCGTAATCTCGCGCTTGCCGAGGCCGCGATCGGCATCGGCGAGGGCGCGCCTCAGGATGGTGACGAGGTCGTCGTCGGCGAGCGACTCGAGGACGAACACCTTCGAGCGCGAGAGCAGCGCGGAGTTCACTTCGAACGACGGATTCTCGGTCGTCGCGCCGATCAGCACGATGTCGCCGGCTTCGACGCGCGGCAGGAACGCGTCCTGCTGCGACTTGTTGAAGCGGTGGATCTCGTCGACGAACAGAATGGTGCGGCGGCCGAGGCGGCGCCGCGTCTCCTCGGCTTCCGCCATCACCTGGCGGATTTCCTTCACGCCGGACAGCACCGCGCTGAACTGCACGAACTTCGCTTTGGTCGCCGACGCAATCAGCCTCGCCAGCGTCGTCTTTCCCGTGCCGGGCGGGCCCCAGAGGATGATCGACGCGAGCGTGTCCTGCTCGATCGCGCGGCGCAGCGGGCGGCCCGGCCCGAGAATCTTGTGCTGGCCGACGTACTCGTCGAGCGAGCGCGGCCGCATGCGCTCGGCAAGTGGAGACGGGCCGGCGTCGACGGGCTTGCCCTGAGCAGCGTCGAAGGGTTCACCCTGAGCGGAGTCGAAGGGATCGCCGAAGAGCGATCGTGCGTCAGCCACGGCGGGTCTTCCCGGCGCCTTCGGCCGCCGCCGCGCGCTGGCGCTCGGCTTCGTACAGGATGACGGCCGCGGAGACGGCCGCGTTCATCGACTGCACGCGGCCGAACATCGGCACGCGCACGCGCAGCTCGGCGCGATTGGCCACGGGCGCGGGAAGGCCGCGGGCTTCGTTGCCGATGAGCAGGATGAACGGCTCGGTCCACGTCACGTCGCGCATGTCGGCCGACGCAGGATCGAGCGTGGACGCAATGACGCGGACGCCCGCGACCTTCGCGTCGCTGAACACCTGATCGGTGCCGGCTTCCGCGATCGGCACGCGGAACGCGCTGCCCATCGACGCGCGGAGCGCGCGCCAGCCGCGAGGGTCGGTCGTGGCGTCGGAGGCGATGACGCCGGTTCCGCCGGCCGCCTCGACCGAGCGGATGACGGCGCCGGCGTTCCCGGGATCCTGCACGTCGACGAGCGCGACCGCCATGGCGGCGCGAAACGCGCTGGCGCCCGCGGCCTGCTGCCCGAGCGTATCGGAGACAGGGCTCAGCGGCAGCGACGCGATGGCGACGATGCCGGAGGGCGTTTTGACAGGGCTGGCGGCCTGCAGCACGTCGTCGCCGGCGAGGTAGAGGTTCGTGCGCCGGCCGAGCGCCGACACAAGCGCCTGGTGGCCCGCGGCGAAGTCATGGCTGGCGATGGCCGACTCGATTGGGACGTCCTCCTCGAGCGCTTCTTCCAGCAGATGCGCGCCGTCGAGCAGCACGCGATCGCCCTCGCGCGCGCGCGCCAGCTGGCGGCAGTCGCGCACGACCGGATTCTGGCGGCTGGTGATCTCGACGGGCATGGACCCCGAGAATAGCATTGCGGGTGTTAGAATCGCGATGAATGAAAGAGCGGTTGATCAAGCGTTTCCAGGACGAGATCGCGATTCTCGAGCGCGAGCTCAAGGTCGAGCTGCCCAGGGAGATTCTGCGGGCGCGCGAGCTGGGCGACCTCAAGGAGAATGCCGAGTATCACGCCGCGAAGGAGCGGCAGCGCCTGGTCGAAACGCGCCTCAGCATGCTGAGCGGGCGCGTCGCCGAAATCCAGCTGATGAACCTCGACAAGATCCCGCGCGACAAGGCGGGGTTCGGCTCGACGCTCCATGTCCTCGAACACGGCAAAGAGGCCACCTTCCAGCTCGTGATGCCCGAGGACGCCGACCCGGCAAAGGGGCTCATTTCGATTGCGTCGCCCATCGGGCGCGCGCTTGCCGGCAAGGAAGAGGGCGACATGGTGACCGTGCCGACGCCCGGCGGCATCCGCGAGTTCGAAGTCACGAAGCTCATTACCATCCACGACGAAGCCTGAGGTGAGCGCCCCGGCTTACTCGCCGCGCCTTCGGACGGCGCTCGTGCTCAGCGGCACGGGCACCGCGGGCGCGTATCACGCCGGCGTGCTCAAGGCCCTGGGCGAGGCGGGCGTGAAGGTGGACATCGCCGCGGGCCACGGCGTCGGCGCGCTGTCGGCCGCGTTTGCCGCGGTCGACGGGGCGGCGCAGCTGCACGAGGAGCGCGGCCTCTGGCGTCATCCGGCGCTGGCGCGGGCGTACACGTGGCGGCCCGGACTGAAGATCGCCGGCGGCGCGCTGCTGGTGGCCGCCGCGCTCGTGGCCGCGCCGCTGTTGCTGCTGCTCGTCACCCTCCTCGTCTATCTCTCCAGCCTCGTGCTCTCGCTTGCGGGCATGACGGATGCCGCCGCCGCCACGACGCGCGCGTACCACGCGATGCTCGATGTGGCGATTGCGCCCGAGGCGCTGCCGACGGTGATGCCGCGCGCCGTGGTGCTGGTGCTGCTGGTGACGATGGTGTCGCTCGTCGCGGCGTGGGCGCTCGCCTTCCGGGGCGCCCGAAGGGCGCGGAGGGGTGCCTTCTGGCAGCGCGTCGTCGGGGCGCCGCTGACGAGCGCCCGGCTCTTCGATCTCACGACGCACCAGCTGTGGGAGCTCGTGCGCGGCCTCGCGACGGCGCCGCGCCCCGCGGCGTCGGAGTTCGGGCGCCGCTACGTCGAGCTGCTCGTCGAAAACCTGGGGCAGCCCGGCTTTCGCGAACTGCTGCTGACGGCGCACGACGTGGACGCGCGGCGCGACATCAGCATCACGCTGCTCGGCGAGCCGCATCGCGCGGCGTTCCACGAGCGCCGCAGCGACGGCCGGCCGCGCGAGGGCGAGACGATCGATCTCGCCGGCGTCCAGCGCGAGGCCGTCGTCACGGCGCTCGAGGCCGCGCTCGCCGTGCCGCTGGTCACCGAGCCGGCGCGGCTGGTCTGGCCCGCCGACAGCTACTGGCGCGGCGAGACGCATCGCCTCGTCGACCGCCCGGGCTGCCTGCTGCATCTGATCGACGAGGCGGCCGCCGCCGGCGCCGAGCAGGTCATCATCGTCTCGGCCGCGCCGCCGCCCGCCGGCCCGCACCAGCTGCGCGCGGTCACCGCCGACATCGCCGGCCAGTCGGGCGAGGTGCTGAGCGGCATCGAGACGGCCGCCCTGGCGGAGGCCGAGCGCGTCGCGCGCGCGCGCTTCACCGCCTGCTACGTGATCCGCCCGTCCTACAATCCCATCGGCCCTTTCGACTTCGGCGGCACGGATGACGAGGCATCCGACCGCCGCATGACTCTGGCGGAGCTGATGTCGCGCGGCTACCAGGACGCCTACCATCAGTTCGTCGAGCCCGTATATAAATAGGGACAGACCCGAATTTTTACTTACGCTTTACAAGGACGCCCACGCCGTCGAGGCTCGGGCAAACCGAGAGCTTCGCGCCTGCTCCGTACCCACGCCTCATCGCCGACCGGAAGATTGCGGCGAATGGCATAAGCGATGTCAGGCGAGAGAGTTGGCTCGTTCAAGTACCGAAACCAGTCCTCGGTTGGCAGTAATTCAATCGCGCGCAGCTTCGGCCCATTGCAGTTTTGCAGACGTTGGTGGGCACTGGACCAGCGCCAATCCTCGGCCCGGGCAGTGAGCTGCGCGGCCGCGGCATTCCGCTCGACGTAGCGCAATACCCGATGGAGGCTGATCCCGGCCTGCACGGGAATAGATCGGAAGCGGTCCTGATAGACCGGCCCCGGCCCTCGCCGCGGGTGATCCCGGCACCAGCGCATCGCGTGAACGCCCGTGAGCCACTGCATCGATCTGCTTAGCTCACAAGCACTTACCGAGGCCACGACAAGATGCCAGTGATTTGGCATCACGCAGTAGGCCATCAGCGGCAGCTCGAACTTTTCAACCGCCCGGGCCAGGAGTCCCACGAAGAGATCGTAGTCAGAGGGAGCGTGAAACAGCTTCGCGCGCACGCTCGCGCGGTTGACGACATGCTGGAACTCCGCCCACTGGTGCCGCCGGGCAAGTCGTGGCATGCGAAGCTTCTCGCAAGCGACATGCCGACGCTTCGGACATAATCTCGCGCATGCGCGCAGCCCTCGCGGTCCTCCTCGCCAACCTGCCGGTCCGCTGGTGGGGACCGTTCGAGGAACGGTATCCGCTCCATCGTGTGGCGTGGCTGTCCGGTCTGGCCACGATGCTTGCGGGCGTGGCGGTCGGCATTCCGGGATATCTCGATTTCCTGCAGGAAGCGGCCCACGGTTTCAACGCGGGGATAGGGGCGGATCCCGATCTGGGCATCAAGAGCAGCGGATGGGCCATGGCGTCGCTGCCAGTGTTCCTGCTCGCCACGCCCCTCGGCCTCTTCTCGACGTACCTGACGGCCAGTGGATTCATGCGCGCGGTGTCCGCGTTCATCGCCGACGAGGCGCACGGCGACCTTCTGCTCACCGGCATCGACGCGGCAGCCAGGCGCATCGTGGCGCACGAAGACCACGTCCGCCGCGCGAGCGAGCGGATGCGCCTGGAAGGGCCGGCCATGCCGGACAGGCTCGTGACGGGGGCCTCGCTGGGCAGGGCAGACGCCGAGTTCGTCCTGCTGGCGTCGCGGGTCAAGGTTGATTGGGAGCGAAACGCGTACCTGGTGACGTCTGAAGGACGAGCCTACCGGATTGGCGAGCCGTTCGACGTCACGCTGCCGGCCGGACTTCGCAAGGCGTACCCACTGACCGAGCTAAGAACGGGCGAGGCGATTCGGTACGCGATCCCATCTGACCTGCCACCGGTCTGGCGAGATCGTAAAGCCTGAGTAAAAATCCGGGTCTGTCCCCAATTATTCGGATCGCAGCGCGATCATCGGGTCGACGCTCGCGGCGCGGCGGGCGGGAATCACACTCGCCACCAGCGCGGCCAGCGCCAGCGCGCCGAGCGCCGCCGCGAACGCGCGCGGGTCGTTGACGTCCATCCGGAACAGGAAGCTCTTCGCCGTCTCCGCGAGGAACCAGGCGCCGGCGCCGCCGATGACCAGGCCCGCCGCCACCAGCAGGCCGGCGTTGCGCAGCACCATGCCGATGACCGTGCCGCGCGTCGCGCCCAGCGCCATCCGCACGCCAATCTCGCGCGTGCGCTGCGAGACGACATACGCCATCACGCCATAGATCCCGACCGCCGAAATCACCAGCCCCAGCAGCCCGAACAGCCCCAGCAGCAGCATGTTCAGCCGGCGCTGCGCCGTCCGCCGCGCCATCAGCTCCTCCATCGTCCGCACATTGCGCAGCGGCACGTCGGGCATCGCCGCCAGCACGGCCGACTTGACGGCCGGCACGACGCCATACGGGTCGCCCGTCGTCTTGACGACGAGCTCGCTGAAGATCGTCCGGCCCTGCGCGATCGGCACATAGGCCTCGGTGCGCGGCTCGGTTTCGAGGCTGCTCTGATACACGTCGCCGACCACGCCGACGACGGTGCGCTCGCCATTGACGCCAAGCGTCCGGCCGACGGCGCTCTCGCCGGGAAAGTACTTCTTCGCCGCCGACTCGTTGATGATTACGACGGGCGCCGCGCCCTCTCGGTCAGACGCCTCGAAATGGCGTCCGCCGCGCAGCGGCATGCCCATCGCCTCGTGATAATCGGGCGTGACGCGCCTGATGCTGATGTGCCCGTCGGGTCCGTCGAGCGTGCGGCCTGGAATCGTCAGGCCCGTGATGCTCATGCTGCCGCCGAGCGGCATGCCGCCGGAGATCGCGCCGGCGAACCGCACACCGGGCGCGCGCGCGACGTGGTCGACGATCTCCTGGACCTGCCGTGAGTAGTCGGGCAGCTGCCCACCGGTGACGTTGCGCTCGATACGCGGCTGGATGCCGACGGTCAGCAGGTTCCGCGCGTCGAAGCCGGGGTCGATCTTCATCAGCGCGCGGAAGCTGCCGATGAACAGCGCGGCGCCGACGAGCAGGATCACCGCGAGTGCGACTTCCGCGACGACAAGCGCGCTGCGCAGGCGGCGGCGCGCGCCGCCGGTGCTGGCGCCGCGCGCGCCGTCCTTCAGCGCGTTCGTAAGGTCGGGCCGCGAGAGCTGCAGCGCCGGCACGACGCCGAAGAGCATGCCCGTGACGAGCGAGAGCGCCGCCGCCGCGCCCAACACGCGCAGGTCGACGGCAATGGACGCGATGCGCGGCACGCCTTCGGGCATCGACGCCTTCAGCACGCCGACCGCCCACCAGGCGAGCAGCAGTCCGAGCAGCATCCCGATCCCCGAGAGCACGAGGCTCTCGACCATCAGCTGCCGCATCAGCCGCCAGCGGCCGGCGCCCATCGCCGCGCGGATGCCGACCTCGCGCTCGCGCGCGCTCGCGCGGGCCAGCAGCAGATTCGCGACGTTCGCGCACGCGATCAGCAGCACGAGCCCGACGGCGCCGAGCAGCATCATCATCCACTTCCGCGTCTCGGCGCCGACAATGTGGTCGCGCAGGGGCCGCACACCGAGCAGGGTGTCCTTGTTCCACTGCGGATGCGCCTCGGTCAGCGCCGCGGCGATCTGATCGAGGTTGGCCTGCGCCTGCTCGATCGAGACGCCCGCCTTCAGCCGCGCAATGCCCTGCAGATAGATGCTCATCGTCCGCGGGTTGCGGATGCGCTCGTCGGCGGGGACGACGTAGGGAACCCAGAGCTCGGTGGGGCGCACCGATCCAATCGGATACTCGAACTCGGGCCCCATGACGCCGATGACCTCGTATGCGCCGCCCTCGATCGGGATCGTCTTGCCGACGATGTCGGGATCGCCGCCAAAGCGCCGGCGCCACAGCCCGTCGCTGAGGACGGCGAGGCGTTCCTGGCCGTCGGTCTCGTTCTCGACGCCGAACGCGCGGCCCAGCCGCGGCTGCTCGCGCAGCACCGTGAAGAACGACGCGGTCACGCGCTGCGCCCGCAGCTCCTCGGGCTCGGTGCCAGGCTCGCGCAGCGTGAACGCGCCGCCGGCGATGCCAGCGATCGACGCGAACACCTGCTGTTCAGCGACGACGTCCGTGAAGTTCTGCGGCGCCCAGCTCTGAACCGCCCTGGGATCCTGAGGCGCGCGCGACGGGAAATTGGGGTCGGGCTTGCGCCGCTCGCCGACGGCCACAAGGCGGTCGTGCTCGTCGAACGGCATGCCGCGCAGCACCACGGCGTCGACGACCGAGAAGATGGCCGTGCTCGCGCCAATCCCCAGCGCCAGCACCAGCAGGGCGACGATGGTGAAGGTCTTCGAGGATTTCAGGGAGCGGAAGGCGGCTTTGAGATCGTCGCGCATGGCTGAACCTTGGACGGCCGGGCCGGTGATTGGGTTGGTTAAAAGCTCGTAAACTGTAGCGCATGCCGAAGCCCGCCACCGACGCCATCCACCTGGGCGAGGGCGTCGACCCCGCCGCCAATCCCCTGACGCTCCCCATCTACGAGACGACGACCTACGTCTTCGACAAGGCGGCGGATCTGCTGGCCTATCAGCAGGGGAAGAGCGATCAGTTCATCTACTCGCGCTACGCCAATCCCACCGTGCTGGGCGTCGAGAAGAAGCTTGCCGCCATCGAGGGCGGGGAAACGGCGCTTCTGCTGTCGTCGGGGATGGCGGCCGTGACCACCGCCGTGCTGTCGGTGACGAGGGCCGGCGGCGAGGTCGTGTGCGGATCGGCCGTCTACGGCGGCACGCTGCACCTGCTCGCCGATCTGCTCTCGCGCTTCGGCATCGACGCGCGCTTCGTGGAACCCGAGGCAATGACCGACCCCTCCACGTACTCGGACAGGACGAGGCTCGCGTGGTTCGAGTCGCCGATCAATCCCACGCTGCGGTGCGTGGACATCGCGGCTGTCGCGGCCGCCTGCCGGGCGCGCGGCGTGACGTCGGTGATCGACAGCACGTTCGGCACGCCCGTAAATCAGCGCCCCCTCGACCTCGGCGTCGACATCGTCATGCACTCGGCGACGAAGTATCTGAATGGACATGGCGACATCACGGCCGGCGTGCTCGTGGGCAGCGCGGCGGCGATGAAGGAGTGCGCGTACGCGCGGAAGATGCTGGGCACGGTACTGGATCCCGCGGCGGCGTATGCGGTTGGGCGCGGCCTCAAGACCCTGTCGGCGCGGATGGCCGTGCATAACGCGAACGCGCTGCGTCTGGCCGAGTGGCTCGAGCAGAGCGGGAAGGTGTCGCGCGTTTATTACCCGGGCCTCGCGTCGCATCCCGATCACGCGATCGCGAAGCGCCAGATGCCGGGCGGCTTCAGCGGCATGATCTGCATCGACCTCGACGGCGACTACGCGCGCGCCGAGCGCTTCTACGATCGCCTGCAGATCTTCAAGCGCGCGGCCAGCCTCGGCGGCACGGAGAGTCTCTGCTCGCTGCCTATCCTGACGTCGCAGTGGGGCCACACCGACGATCAGCTCGCCGCCGCGGGCGTGACCCGCGGCATGGCGAGGCTGAGCGTAGGCCTCGAGGACTTCGAGGATCTCGCGGCGGATCTGCAGCAGGCGCTCGCCTGATGGGCGGCTGCACCGGCCGGGCCCTCTGGGACGCGCACGCGCTGGCCGATCCGCTCTGGGCCGTGCTGTCGGACCCGGAAAAGAAGGGACGCCGCTGGACGCTTCAGGAGTTCATGAAGAACGGCGAGCGTGAGATCGCGCTGCTGTTCCACAGGCTGGCGCGGCTGCAGCAGGCGATTCCGGAGGGTCCCGTGCTCGATTTCGGCTGCGGCGTGGGACGGCTCACGCAGGCGCTGGCGCGCCGCCGCGATCAGGTGGTGGGCGCCGACGTCTCGCCGGTCATGGTGCAGATCGCGGACCGGCTCAATCGCTATCCTGAGCGCGCCCGCTATGTCTCGACGGCCGACTCAGGCCTGGATGCGCTGCCGGTGCAGGACTTCGCGCTAATCTATTCGAACATCGTGCTGCAGCATGTCGCCCCCGATCTGTCGCGCTCGTACCTGCGCGAATTCTTCCGGCGGCTGCGTCCTGGCGGGCTGCTCGTCTTTCAGCTGCCGTCGCATCGCCGATCCGCGTCCCAGCTCGAGATCACGCCCATGTCCGACGCGGCGTATCGCGCATCTCTGGAGCTGGCCGGTCCACGTCCCGCCTCGGCCGCCGCGGCGAGCGACGTCGCCGTACTGCTGCGCGTGCGGAACATCAGCGGTCACACGTGGAGCCAGCCGGCCTCGGGCCCGATGGCCGTCGGCAACCACTGGTTCGATGCCACCGGGCAGCGGATGCTTCAGCAGGACGATGCGAGGGCGCCGCTGCTGCAGGTGGTCGAGCCGGATCAGTCGTGGCCCGTCCTGATCACCGTCCACGCTCCGGGCGAGCCCGGCAAGTACGTTGCCGAAATGGACCTCGTGCACGAGGGCAGCACGTGGTTCGCGCACAAGGGCTCGCACACCCTCCGTTTTCCTCTTGAGGTCACCGCCGCGGCCGGTGCGGTTGCGTCAGCGGTTGTGATGGAGGAACTGCCCGTGCCTGATTATTCCGACGCCGGACTTCCGGCGGCACCGCGCGCCGGCGCCGCCGATCCGGAACCGTTCGGGATGCACGGAGTGCCGCACGAGGAGGTGCTCGCCCTCATCCAGGAGCACGGAGGCGCGCTGATCGATCTCGAGGAAGACGGCCGCGCAGGGCCCGGGTGGCTGAGCTATCGATATTTCGTGAAGGGCCCGTGACAGCCGGGACTGAAGTCCCGGCCTACACCTTGACGAGTTCGTGCAGGAACTCGGCGGCCAGCTCGCCGATCTTGTTGGCGATCTGAATGCCCTCGAGCGGGCCGAACTTCTCGTGGAACTTCTCGAGCGGTATCACGGCCTTTGCCATCGCGCGGTGCCCGCCAGCGCTGCCGATGTCGTTGAAATAGCGCCGCACGAACTCGCCCGCGTTCTTCGAGTAGCCGAGATTGCGCACGCTGATCGTGAGGGTGCCGTTGATCTCGCCCGAGATGATCGTCCACTTGACGCCCTCGAGCTGCAGGAAGAAATCGGCCGTGTAGGGGATGAAGTCCTCGCGCATCACCGGGCCGAGATGCGCGGAGAAGACCTGCTCGGAGATCGCGCCCTGCGCCGTCGCCTTGATCACGTGATCGAGGCGCTCCATTGTGATTTCGGCGCCTTCCATCTTGCGGATCATCGCGGCGTCGGCCAGCGGATACAGGAACGAGAACGCCTCCAGGTCGACCTGGTTCGTCTGCCGCGCGAAGAACAGCGTGTCCGACTTGATCGCGTACAGCATCGCGGTCGCCGTGCGCTCCGAGATGTTGACGTCCACCGCGCGCAGGTGCTCGGTGAGGATCGTCGACGTCGATCCGTAGTCGGCGCGGATGTCCTTGAAGACAGCCGTATAGCCCGGCTGCTCGGGATGGTGATCGACGACCAGATCGACGCGCGGCAGCAGACCGCCGAAATAGTGCGGCTGCACGTCGACAGTCGCTACGCGATCGAACGTCGCGAGCGTCGCCGCCGTGATCGGCTCCACCTGAATGTCGAGCATCGTCGCCATGCGCTGGTTCTCGGGCCGCGTGACGCCCTGGATCGCGCCGATGATGGCCGTGGCCTTCGTGCGGCGCAGCAGGTTGCGCAGCGCGAGCCCGGACGCGAGCGCGTCGGGATCGGGATCGTTGTGGAGCAGGATCAGCACGCGATCCGCGTCGGCGAAATAGCGCTGGTACTGCTGCACTTTCGCGCGCGTCAGCGAGCGGCTCAGCTCGGTGGTCAGCGTGGGCGAGAGCAGCTCGCCGAGATCGAGGTCGGTGACTTCGGGGAAGGCCGAACAGACGTCCTCGCCGGCCTTGCGGCGCCTGGCGCCGCCGATGCGCAGGATGTAGATGAGCGATCCGCCCGCGTCGCGCACCGACGAGACGACCTTCTTCAGGTTCTTCCGCCCGTCGTCTTCGATGAGCACGCACACGCTGGGCGAGACGTCGGCCTTGACGTAGGTGTCGACGCGCTTCAAATCGCCGACGGTGACGGGCAGGCCTTCTTCGGACAGCCGGCGCGACAGCGCGCGGCTCTCGGTGAGAAAGTCCACCTCGAAGGCACCCGTCAGAACCTGGTGCAGCGTGCGAATGACCAGCTCGTTCTGGCAGATGGCCAGGGCGCGCACTTAGTGGGAGCCTTCCATACGAGACAAACGCCCATTATGCCCCATGAGAACCGCTCAGGTCGAAACCGCGCGCTTTTGCCGTAAGATGCGCCACAGATGAAGGTTTTGACGGCGTCGGCGCTCGTGTTGTCGCTGGCCCTCACGGCCACGGCGCAGTTCCGCTCCGGCGTCGATCTGGTCAGCTTCGTCGTCGTGGCGTCGGACAAGGAGGGCCTGGTCGACGGCCTGACGAAGGACGACTTCACGGTGCTCGAGGAAGGCCGGCCGCAGACCATCCAGTTCTTCGCGCAGGGCGACGTCAGCGAGCGCATGCCGCTCAGGCTCGGGCTGCTGTTCGACGTGAGCGGCAGCATGGGCATGGACATCGAGAGGTCGCGCTCGGCGGCGATCCGGTTCATGAACGCGCTCGAGCACGCGAAGGACGTCACGCTCGTCGAGTTCGACACCGAAGTGCGGCTCGCGCGCTACGGCCAGGACGATTTTCCACGCCTCATCGAGCGCATCCGCGCGCGCAAGCCCGATGGCTGGACGGCGCTCTACGATGCGATTGGCGTGTATCTGAACGGCATGGCGATGGAGGAGGGGCAGAAGGTGCTCGTCCTCTACAGCGACGGCGGCGACACGCGCAGCCGCATGTCGATCTCGCAGGTGATCGATCTGCTTAAGTGGATCGACGTCACCGTGTATGCGATTGGCTTCGTGGAGCACCAGGGCAGCCGGCGCTTCGAGCAGCGCATGCGTCTCGAGCAGCTTGCCAGGGCGACCGGCGGCCAGGCGTTCTTCCCGGGCTCGCGGAATCAGCTCGACGAGATGTACGAAAAGATTCTCGGGGAGCTCGCCGCCCGCTACACGCTCGGCTACATCTCCAACAGTGGCGCCAGGCCGGGCTTCCGCAAGGTCGAGATCAAAGTCACCAACCCCGCCTACCGCAACATCAAGATCCGCGCGCGCGACGGCTACTACGCCGCCGGCAACGCCTCGTCGTCGTCCCGCTGATCCGCTCGCCCGGGCGCGCCTTTGTCCGTGCTCCGGTGCGGTGTCCGGCATTCCGCCGCGCCGTGAGCTTGCGATCATGGGCGAGTCGGGCCAAAGAGCGGTCCCTTCCGCGCGGTTTTCGTGATCGGGACGGCCTGTCTCGCAAGTCGGGCTCCGCAGACGCCGGCACAGCGCAGGCGCCACCGCCGTCAGCGCTCGCGCTGAGCCTGCGGACCGTCTCCGGCGCGGCGGCGTGCTTGTACATGCGATCAGATAGAGCCCGAGCTCCGCGCCGCAGCGACGGAGATGGTCCGCAGGCGGAAGCGAGCGAGCTACGCGGCGCGGCGACGGACTTGCCCGAGCGCCCTATCGCGCGGCTGGAGACGCGAGCGCCCGCCTGCGTGCTACGATCGACGGTCAACCTGAGGCCGCCGGGGCCTGCAGCGGCATCTATGGCCAGTTCCGACCCGTTCCAGCTCGTCACCGACTTCGAGCTCCGCGGCGACCAGCCGCGCGCGATTCAGGAGCTCACCGAGGGACTCGTCCGCGGCGACGACGCGCAGGTGCTGCTTGGGGTCACGGGCTCCGGCAAAACCTTCACGATGGCCCAGGTCATCCAGAAGGTGAACCGGCCGACGCTGGTGATGGTCCACAACAAGACGCTCGCCGCGCAGCTCTACCAGGAGTTCCGCCGCTTCTTCCCGCACAACGCCGTCGAGTACTTCGTCAGCTACTACGACTACTACCAGCCGGAGGCCTACATGCCGGCCACCGACTCGTACATCGACAAGGAAGCGATCATCAACGAAGAGATCGACCGCATGCGGCTGTCGGCCACGCGGTCGCTCTTCGAGCGGCGCGACGTCATCATCGTCGCCAGCGTCTCCTGCATCTACGGCCTGGGCGCGCCAGAAGCGTATTACGGCATGATGCTGCCGCTCGAGCGGGGGCAGCGGCTCGAGCGCGATCGCATTCTCCGGAAGCTCGTCGAGATCCAGTACGAGCGCAACGACCACGACTTCGCGCGCGGCACCTTCCGCGTGCGCGGCGACATCGTCGAGGTCTATCCGTCGTACGAGGAAGCCGCGCTGCGCATCGAGCTGTTCGGCGACGAGGTCGACTCGCTCGCGACGTTCGATCCGCTGACGGGGAAAGTGATCCGCAGGCACGACCGGATTGCCGTCTATCCGAAGTCGCACTTCGTCATGCCGCGCACCAAGACGCTGCAGGCGGTGGAATCGATCAAGGCCGAGCTCGGCGAACGGCTCACGGAGTTGGAATCGGCCGGCCAGGTGCTCCAGGCGCAGCGGCTGCACCAGCGGACGATGTTCGATCTCGAGATGATGAAGGAGATCGGCTACTGCCACGGCATCGAGAACTATTCGCGGCACCTGTCGGGCCGCGCGCCGGGCGAGGCGCCGCCCACGCTGCTCGATTATCTGCCGGATGACGCATTGGTCATCGTGGACGAATCGCACCAGACGGTGCCGCAGATCCGCGGGATGTACTTCGGCGACCGCTCGCGGAAGGAAGTGCTGGTCGCGTACGGCTTCCGGCTGCCGTCGGCGCTCGACAACCGGCCGCTCAACTTCGAGGAGTGGGAGCAGCGCATGCGCCAGCTGGTGTTCGTGAGCGCCACGCCCGGCCCCTACGAGCTCAAGCGCGCCGGCGGCGTCGTCGTCGAGCAGATCATTCGGCCGACGGGCCTGATCGATCCGCCGCTGGAAGTGCGCCCGGTGCGCGGGCAAGTGGACGACCTGCTGGGCGAGCTTCGCGAGCGGGTCGCGAAAGGCGAGCGCGTGCTGGTCACGACGCTGACGAAGCGGATGGCGGAGGACCTGACGCAGTATTACCATGAGCTCGGCGTGCGGGTGCGGTACCTCCATTCCGACATCGACACGCTCGAGCGGGTGCAGATCCTCCGGGACCTGCGGCTGGGCGCGTTCGACGTGCTCGTGGGCATCAACCTGCTGCGCGAGGGGCTCGACCTGCCGGAAGTCTCGCTCGTGGCCGTGCTCGACGCCGACAAGGAGGGCTTCCTCCGGTCGGGTGGCTCGCTCATCCAGACCGTGGGACGCGCCGCGCGCAACGTCAATGGCCGGGCCATCCTGTATGCCGATAAGATCACGGCATCCATGCAGTTCGCGATGGACGAGACCGCCCGGCGCCGGAAGGTGCAGGAAGCCTACAACGTGGAGCACGGCATCACGCCGCAGTCGATCATCAAGGACATCGACAGCGTGATGTCGAGCATCTACGAGCGCGACTATATGACGGTGCCGAAGGCGGCCGACGAGCGGGCGGTGTTCCGCACGCAGGCGGAGCTCGACGCCCACATCGCGACGCTGCAGTCCGAGATGAAGGCCGCGGCGTCCAATCTGGAGTTCGAGAAGGCGGCCGACATCCGCGACCGGCTGCGCCGGCTGAGGAACCCCGACCTGGTGAAGGCATCGTGATCGAGTGGATCAAGGCGGCCCTGCTGGAGCTGCAGGAATA
>DATKDT010000119.1:0-51358 GCA_035512575.1 Vicinamibacterales bacterium
TCATCGGCGTCTCGGGCAGCAGCACCATCGAGTGATTGACCTCGAACGACACCGACCCGCCGCGCGCGTTCGATGGCGGCTGATCGGCCGCGTAGGTCTGCACCACGCGCACCTCGACGTTGATCGGGAAGCTGCGCGCCCACTCGATCCAGCCGCGCTCGCGGTCGAAGCTCCGCACGCCCAGCTGCGTGCGCCGTGCCCGCGGCAGCGTGAATGCCGGCGTGTCGCCCAGATAGAGGTCGGTGACGTCGACGACGAGCGTCTTCTCGCCGGCGGCCTGAATCGGCAGGCTTGCCAGCACGGGCGCGAACGTCGCGTTCTCGACCGCGATTTCGAGCGGCGACCCTGCCTCGGCCGTCCGCGCGTGCGACACGGCCCTCAGCACGACACCGTGATCGCGGCGCTCCCAGCGCACGACGATGTTGGGCGCCATCGTCGCGCCGCCGTCGCCCATGCCGTCCTGCGTTTTCGCGATGCGGCTCATCACGACCATGTCGCGGCCGAGCATGGCTTCGGGAATCTCGAAGAGCAGGCGATTGTTGACGCGGTGGACGGTGAACAGCCCGGCGTCGGAAACCGCGGCGGCGGTCACGACGTCGCGATAGCCCTTGACCTGCGCCGACGCGGGGGCCACTGACAGAAGCACGGCAAGCACGAGAACTGGAAGACGCATCCGGGCATCCTACCCGATGTTTCCCGGTACAATCGCCCCGCATGCTGCCCCTGCTCTCACAACTGCTGGGCCGGAGCGACGGCACCGGCGCCGACGCGATGTCGGATCGGACGCGCGAGCTGCGGCCGAAGAACGAGGGCGCCGCGGTCGCGCGGTCGGTGTGTCCCTACTGCGCGGTTGGATGCGGGCAGCTGATCTTTCATCGCGATAACCGGCTCGTCTCCATCGAAGGCGATCCCGGCTCGCCGATCTCCGAAGGCCACCTCTGCCCGAAGGGCGCGGCCAGCCACGAGCTGCTGACGCACCCGGGCCGCGAGACCACGGTCCGCTATCGCGCGCTTCGTTCGCGCGAGTGGACCGATCTCGATCTCGACACCGCGATGGACATGGTTGCCGACCGCGTGTGGGAATCGCGCGCCCGCGGCTTCGAAGTCGAACGCGACGGCCGCGCGCTCATGCAGTGCCGATCCATCGCGCATCTCGGCGGCGCCACGCTCGACAACGAAGAGAACTATCTGATCAAGAAGCTCTTCACCGGCGGCCTCGGCATGGTCGCGGTCAGCAACCAGGCGCGCATATGACACAGCTCCACGGTGCCCGGTCTGGGCACCACGCTCGGGCGCGGCGGCGCGACGACGGCGCAGCAGGACCTGATCAATGCTGACGCGATCCTGATTCTCGGGTCGTCGATGGCCGAGGCGCATCCGGTGGGCTTCCGCTGGGTCGTCAAGGCGCGCGAGCAGGGCACCACCGTCATTCACGTCGATCCGCGCTTCACGCGCACGTCGGCCATGGCCGACATCTGGCTGCCGCTGCGCGCCGGCAGCGACATCGTTTTTCTGGGCGGGCTGATCAACTACGTCCTTGGCAACGGCCTGGAGTTCCGCGAGTACGTCGCGGCCTATACCAACGCGTCGGTGCTGATCGACGAGCGCTATCAGGGGCCGGAGGATCTCGCAGGATTTTTCTCTGGCTGGGATCCCGAAACGCGAACCTACGATCCCGCGACCTGGGCGTACGAGGGTTCGGGGGTTCGGGAGTTCGGGGGTTCGGGGGTTCGCGCGTCCGGTTCGGAGGTTCGTGCCGAGAAGGCGCGTGGAGGTCACACCCGCGAGCAGGGCGACGCGGAATCGGGCGGCGAGCCAATGCGCGATCCGACTCTGACGCATCCGCGATGCGTCTTCCAGCACCTGAAGCGGCACTTCGCGCGGTACACGCCCGAGATGGTCGAGCGATCGTGCGGCATTCCGGCACAGGACTTTCTCGACGTCGCCGCGCGCTACACGTCGGCGTCGGGTCACGAGCGAACCGCGACCATTTGCTACGCGGTCGGCCTGACGCAGCACTCGACCGGCGTGCAGATCGTGCGCGCCGCGGCGATCCTGCAGCTGCTGCTCGGCAACATCGGCCGTCCCGGCGGCGGCATTCTCGCGCTGCGCGGACATGCGTCGATTCAGGGCTCCACCGACATCCCGACGCTCTACGACATCCTGCCTGGATACATTCCGATGCCTGTTTTCGGCGACGACAGCGTGTCGCTCGAGACATTCGTCGCGCGCTATCGCACGCGCCGCGGCTGGTGGGCGTATCTCGATCGCTATCTCGTGAGCCTGCTGAAAGCCTGGTACGGCGACCGCGCGACGCGCGACAACGACTTCGGCTTCGGCTGGATTCCCCGGCTCACCGGCAACCATTCCTACATGGGCTACTGGCTCGAGATGGCCGACGGCGGACTCGAAGGTCTGTTCGTGATGGGACAGAACCCGGCTGTCGGAGGCCCGAACGCCGCGCTCGAGCGCAGGGCGATGGGCACGTTGAAATGGATGGTCGTGCGCGATCTCGTGCTGACGGAAACCGCCGCGTTCTGGGAAGACCAGCCGGAGAGTGAAACGGAGGTCTTCTTCTTCCCCGCCGCCGGCCACGCCGAAAAGGACGGCTGCTTCACCAACACGCAGCGGCTGCTGCAGTGGCACGAGAAGGCCGTCGAGGCGCCCGGCGACGCGCGCAGCGAGGCGTGGTTCATGCACGCGCTCGCGAAGCGGCTGCGCGCGCGGGCGGCTGCCGAGCCCACGCCGGCCAACGCCGCGTTGAACGCGCTCGACTGGCACTACAGCGAAGACGCGCGCGGCGAGCCCGCCATCGAGGAAGTGCTCGCCGAGATCAACGGCACGGGACCCGAAGGGCGGCATCTCACCGGTTTCTCCGAGCTGGCGGCCGACGGCTCCACGCGCTGCGGCTGCTGGATCTATGCCGGCGTGTTTCCGTCGCCCGATCGCAACCGCGCGCGCGAGCGCGACGCGGCGGGCACGTACGGCCACGGCTGGGGATGGGCGTGGCCCGCCGATCGCCGCATCCTCTATAACCGCGCGTCGGCCCGGCCCGACGGCCGTCCGTGGAGCGATCGGAAGGCGCTCGTCTGGTGGGACGCGGCGGCATCCGAATGGACCGGCGCCGACACGCCCGACTTCAACCGCACGAAGCCGCCCGGCTATGTGCCGCCGGCCGGCGCCGAAGGCGACGCCGGGATTGGCGGCGCGCATCCGTTCGTGATGCATGACGATGGGCTGGGGTGGTTGTGGGTGCCGTCGGGATTGAAGGACGGGCCGCTGCCGGCGCACTACGAGCCGCTCGAATCGCCGGTGGCCAATGCCGTCTACCGGCAGGAAACAAATCCCGCGGCGCGCACGCTGGAGCGCGAAGGCAACGAGTATGCGGCGCAGTCGGACAGCCGTTATCCGCACGTGCTGACCACCTACAGGCTGACCGAACACCACACGGCCGGCGGCATGAGCCGCACGCTGTCGCGCCTCGCCGAACTCCAGCCCGAGCTGTTCTGCGAGATGTCGCCGGAGCTGGCCGGCGCGCACGGCATCGCGAACGGATCGTTCGTGCGCATAATCACGCCGCGCAGCGCGATCCGCGCGCGCGCGCTCGTCACGGATCGCATGCGCCCGCTCACGATCGACGGCCGCGTGGTCCATCAGGTCGGCCTTCCCTATCACTGGGGCGGCAGGGGCCTCGTCACCGGCGACGTCGTCAACGATCTGATCCCGATGTCGGAAGAGCCGAACGTGCGCATCATGGAGTCGAAGGCGCTGGTGTGCCGGGTGGAACCCGAATGAAGACGACGGCCTTCCTCACCGACAGCACGCTCTGCATCGGCTGCAAGGCGTGCGAAGTCGCGTGCAAGGAATGGAACGACGTGCCGTCGACTGGCTACGCCTGGTCGGGCCATTCGTACGACAACACCGGCGCGCTCGGACATTCGACATGGCGCCACGTCAAGTTTGTTGAATCGCCGTGCACCGACAACCGGCAACCGGCAACCGGTAACCCTTCGTGGCAGTTTTCCTCCGACGTCTGCAAGCACTGCGAGCATGCGGGATGTCTCGAGGGCTGTCCGACCGGCGCGATCGTGCGCACGGAATTCGGCGGCGTGTTCGTCCAGGAGGATGTCTGCAACGGCTGCGGCTACTGCGTCGTCACCTGCCCGTTCGGTGTCATCGACCGGCGGCCCGGCGACGGCCGCGCGTTCAAATGCACGTTCTGCTACGACCGGCAGAAGGCGGGGTTGAAGCCGGCGTGCGCCACGGCGTGTCCGACTGAGTCGATTCTCTTCGGACCGCTCGACGAGCTGCAGGCGAAGGCGGCCGCGCGCGTGGAGACGCTGCGCGGGCGCGGCATCGCCGACGCCACGCTTTACGACGCCGCGAACACGAGCGTCGGCGGCATTCACTCGCTGTTCGTCTTACGGGGCGACCCCGAGGACTTCAACCTGCCCGCAAACCCCGTCGTGCCGACGGTCCATCTCAGGGCGGGATGGACATCGGCCATCGGCGCGGCGATCGGTCTTGCTGTCGGCGCGGTAGCGGCGCTGCGATGGTTCGCCTAGCGTCAATGACGGCCACCTATCGCGACACGCCGCTGCTGAAGCCTCCCGTCTGGACGTGGGAGGTGCCGGTCTATTTCTTCATCGGCGGCGCGGCAGGTGTAGCCGCGGTCATCGCCGCGGCCGCGCAGTTTTCCGGGCTCGCGCTCGAGCCCCTGGCGCGCGATGCGAAGTGGATCGCGGTCATCGGCGCACTGATCTCGCCGCTGCTGCTGATTTCGGATCTCGGCCGTCCCGCGCGTTTCCTCAACATGCTGCGCGTCTTCAAGCCGCAAAGCCCGATGTCGGTGGGTGTCTGGACGCTGGTCGTCTTTTCGAACGCCGCCATCGTCGCGCTGCTGCCGCTGGGGATGCTCGCCGATGCCGCGACGCTCGTGGCGGCCGCCACTGGCTCCATCCTCGCGACCTACACCGGCGTCCTCATCGGCGCGACGGCAATTCCGGTGTGGGCGCGCAACGTCGACATACTGCCGATCCACTTCGGCGCCTCTGGTCTGGGCGCGGCGGTGTCGATCCTGGAACTGCTCGGGCATCGCACCGCCGCGATGAACGCGCTCGGCATTCTCGCGGCGACGGTCGAAATGCTGATCATCTTCGCGCTGGTCCGCCGCGGCTCCTCGTCGGGTGCGCTCATGCACGGCGCCGAAGTGCTGTCGGGACCGATGGTGCTGGTCCTGCGCATCGCAGCGGTGTCGATGCCTGGACTTCAGCTGCCCGCAGCAGCCTGCGCCATCGCCGGCTCGCTGATGACACGATTCGCGTGGATAGACGCCGGCCGGCGATCGGCGTATAGTAAGGAATCTGGAGAAAAGTAAGGAATGCCGAGGTCGACCATTACCAGGAAGGGCCAGACGACGATTCCGAAAGTGGTGCGGGAGCGGCTGGGGGTGGCATACGGCGATCAGATTGACTTCGTGATGAAGCCCGACGGGACAGTCGTCGTCGAGGCCGCGAAGATCCCGGTGTCGGCACTCAAGGGCCTCCTGCGCAAGGAGGGCCAGCGCGTCGTTTCCATCGAGGAGATGAACGAAACGATTCGCGATGGCTGGGCCGGCAAGAAGTGACTGGCCTGGACACCAACGTGCTCGTCAGGTACATCCTGCAGGACGACCCGGCTCAGGCACGACGCGCAACCGAAACCATCGAATCGGGCGAGGATTTCTATATCGACTCGGTTGTGCTCGCCGAACTCGGCTGGGTGCTCGAGCGCGGCTACAAGCGGCAGAGAGGTGACGTAGCCGAGGCCCTCGAAAAAATAATGCGCGCTGATGCGTTTTCCCTCGAGCGCGCGGAACTCGCCCGACTTGCGCTCGACGACTACCGCGCCGGGCACGGTGACTTCGCCGACGCACTCATCGCGCATGCCGCGCTCGACGCCGGCTGCGAGGCCGTGCTCACGTTCGACAAAGGCCTGAAGCGGATGCCGGGCTTTCGACAGCTCTAGGCGCGGGTCATGGCTCCCCGCTGGCCGTCAGCGATTCCTTGATCAAGTCCTGGTTGATCGAATACGCGGCCTCCGCGCCTTCGGCGGCGGCCATGACGACCCACTGCACCGCCCGAGACGCGTCGCCGGCGACGTACAGCCCGTGCAGGTGCGTGGTTTCGTATGGCCCCGTGCGCACGGTGCCCTTGTCGTTGACGGGACACCCGAGTGCTTCCGCGAGGTGCGAGCTCTGCGTCTGGCCGGTCGTGAAAAAAAGCGCGCGCCGCGTCAGCGGCTCGCCGCTCTCGAAGACGATGCGCTCGAGCTGACCATCGGTGCCTTCGAGCCTCACGAGCTTCTCCTCGCGCACCGTAATGCGATGTTGCGCGAGCTGCGCGAGTCTCTTCGCGTCGACGCCGCACGGGCCGTCGCTGACGAGCGCGATGTCGCCGGACCAGCCGGTCAGCTCCAGCGCCAGACCGTAGCCGCGCTCGTCGCATCCGTACACGGCAAGCGGCTGGCCGCGAAGCTCGTAGCCGTCGCAGTACGGGCAGTGAAACACGCTCTTGCCGTACATCTCGCGCAGCCCGGGAATGTCGGGCACGTGATCGACGACGCCCGTGGCGAGCATGAGCTTGCGCGCGCTGAAGCGCCGTCCGTCGAGGGTCGTGACGTGGAACAGGCCCTCTTCGCACACCGCATCGGTGACTTCCTGGTCGATGACGCGCACGTCTTCATAGCGCGCCAGCTCTTCGCGCGCGAGCGCGCGGAAGTCGTGCGGCGGGATTCCGTCGCGCGTCAGGTAGCCGTTGAGCGCTCTCGCAGATGCGTTGCGGGGGCGGCCGTGGTCGAAGACCAGCACGCGCCGGCACGCGCGCGCGAGGATCAGCGCCGCGCTCAGTCCGGCCGGGCCGGCGCCGACGATGATGACATCCGTGGCGTCGGTGGGCATTGGCGAACGAGTATATTGAAAGTGTGAAACGTGCCGCGATTGCTGTGCTGGCCCTCGTGGCCGGGCTGGCGGCGCCGCTGCGGCAGGCGTGCGGGACGGAGTGCGCCGGCGTGACGGCGCCGTCTGCAGCGGCGGCTTCCGCCGAGGCGCCGTGCCACAATCCCGTGCCCGTCCCCGAACAGCCCGAAGCCGAGCACTGCACGCACGACCACAGCACGAGCCTGCGTCCCGCGCCTCGCCTGGCAGTCGACGTCTGCGGTCAGCCTGCCGTGCTTCCCGCGCCGTCGCTGGGTGAGCCGGTGCTGGTGGCGTCGAGCGCGTCGCGGCCGGTCACCGGCCTTGCTCCCGGTTCCCCTCCTGTCCTGATCGTCCCGCTCCGCATTTGATACGGCCGTCGCCGCTGTTCGGCATTGCCATGTATCAGAGAGGAGCCCTTGAACGTGATCGACATGATTCTCGCCGGCGCGCTTGCCGCCGGCATTCTCGCGAGTGATCCCGGGCAGCATCAGCATCCGCCTCCCCCGCCCGCCAAGCCCGCGGAGCCCGCGCCCGTGCCGCAGGAGCACGTGCACGACGCCATGGCGCCCGGCGGCTGGCATTTCATGCAGGACGGCGTCGCGTTTCTGACCTACAACAATCAGGGCGGACCGCGCGGCGACACGGAAGTGATCTCGCAGAACTGGTGGATGGGCATGGCGAGCCGGCCGGCCGGCGGAGGGCAGCTGACGTTCTCGCTGATGCTCAGCCTCGATCCCCTGACGCAGCCGGGCGACGGCTACGCCGCACTGTTCCAGACCGGCGAGACATGGAAGGGCGAGCCGATCGTCGATCGCCAGCATCCGCACGATTTCCTGATGCAGGCGGCGGTCATGTGGCGCGTGGCCGTTGGCGGCGGCTATCACCTGACGCTTGCGGGCGCACCTGTGGGTGAGCCGACGCTCGGCCCGGTCGCGTTCATGCACCGGCAGTCCGCCGCGGAAAACCTGGCGGCGGCGCTCGGCCATCACACGCTCGACTCGACACACATCGCGCATGGCGTGATCGCCGCGGGCGTCGACAACGGGCCGTGGGCGGTTGAAGGATCGATCTTCCGCGGCAAGGAGCCGGACGAGAACCGCTGGGATCTGATGGACATCGGCCCGCTGGATTCGTGGGCGGTGCGTGGATGGTACCGGCCGTCAGAGACGTGGGAGTTCCAGGCGTCGCACGGATTTCTCAACGAGCCCGAAGCGCTCGAGCACGTCGACATCCGCCGGACGACGCTTTCAGGAGCGTGGCTGCGTGAGCATGCGACCGGCTGGACCGCCGCGTCGCTGATCTTCGGCCACAACGACAAATCGGAAGGCGCCGGCAACAGCGTGCTGCTCGCCGAGGCGACGCATCGAATCGGGCTCACGTCGTTCTTCGGACGGTTCGAGACCGTGCAGGTGGAAACCGACGTGCTGCTGACGGGGGGCCACGGCGACCACCACGACGAGCCGTTGTTCGATCCGGCGTGGGTGACGGCCCTGACGGCCGGCGCCGCGCGTGATCTCCTGACGTGGCGCGGCTTCGAGGTCGCGGCGGGCGGCGACCTCACCGCCTACCGCGTGCCCGACGTCCTGCAGCCGGCCTACGGCGACGCGCCGCTGTCGTTCCGCGTCTTTCTGCGCGTGCGGCCGCCGGCGCCGATGGGCCGGATGTGGAATCACGTGATGACGCGACCGATGCGGATGCGCTAGCGCGCTAGCTAGCGCACCCCGAGCCATGACTCGCGGAACGCCTGCTGCGCGGCAGTCGGCGTTCCGCCGGCGGCTTCGACCGGCACCACCTCGATGTGCGGATCGGGCGCAACGGTGACGTCGCGCACGGTCTCTTTCCCGTCTCGCGATCGAACCGTGAGCTTGATCGTCTCGCCTGGCTTCATGGCGCGCGCGAGCTGGACGAGCGCGCCCGACGGCTTCTGGCCGTTCACGGCAACGATGAGATCGTCCTGATCGATCCCCGCCGCGTAGGCCGGCGTGCCGAACGGCACCAGCGACGACACGCGCAGGCCCTCAGCCTCGGCGGCGGTCGCAACATCGCCAATCCAGCCCGCGCCGGCGCGCGCGGGGCGCAGCACCAGGCCGGCCTGATCCATCAGCTTCGCGTAGTCGATTGCCTCACGTCCCTCGATGTAGCGCGCGAAGAAGTCGTCGGCGAATTTCTGTTCGCCCGCGACCTCGCCGAGCGTCAGCCGGAGATCGGCGAGCGTGTAGGGGCGCGCGACGACGCCGGGCGCCTTGCCGCCGGCCTTGCCGTACTTCGTCCACAGCCGGCGCATGTAGTCGTCCAGCGTCATGGCATTGCCGCTGCGCTGGCGCAGCGTCAGATCGAGGCCGAACGCAATGCCGGCGCCGTAGGTGTAGTACGAGATGAACGACCGGCCGAAGTCGGTGCGGTCGATCGCCGCGGCCGCGTCGACGAACGGCGCATGACGGCTCATCTCGACAGGCGAACGGACGTGCCGGCCGCTGCCGTTGACGATGGCATCGGCCGTGCGGCCGAATCCGGCGACCGTCTGCGCGAACTCGACGAGTCCCGCGCGCGCCAGCGTCAGCGGGCCGTAGTAGCTGGTGAAGCCCTCGGCGAACCACAACAGCTCCGACACGTTCGCGTCACCGAAGTTGAATGGCTCGAGATCCGCGGGACGCAGCCGCTCGACGTTCCAGACGTGAAAGAACTCGTGCGACGCGGTGCCGAGGCCCTGCATCAGCGAGCGGCCGGTGACAATCGTGCTGTTGCGATGCTCCATACCGTCGCCGCTGGCCCACGGCAGATAGTCGGCGAGGAACGTGTAGTGCCCCGGCTCGAACTCCGGCAGCTCGCCGAAAATCATCGCCTGCACGCGCGCAATCTTCGCCGCCGCGTCCGCGTACTGCTGCGCCTCCTGCTCGGTGCCCGCGTGATGAATCGCCGCGCGAATCACACCCTCGCGGCCATCGGGTCCCTTGACCGTGAACGTCTTCATCACGTGATCGGAGAACTCCGTGGGACTGTCCATCAGGTACTGCAGGTTGGGCGCCGTGAACGTCAGCGGATCCTCGGTCGCGAACAGCTGGCTCGCGATCTTCCACGGCCGTCCGGGCGGCGGCACGAACGTGACGCGCGCGGGCCGCAGCTCGAGGCCTTCGGCCCATACGAGCGTCGCGGGCATGTTCATGTGCGCGTGCGTCCCGTCGATGCCCAGGTAGGTGCCGTCGATGCGGTCGCCGTAAATCTTGTAGACGATGCGGACGGTGCCGTCGTGCCGGGCGATCCGCCACTGATTGACGGTGGGCTTCGCGTGCGGAATCTCGCGTCCCGCGCCGTCGTAGGCGGTGAACGCGAAGATGTTCTTGCTGAATTCATGCACCGCGTAGCGTCCGGGCGACGAGCGGCTCATATTGATCACGAGCGGACCGCTCCCGCCGGCTGGAAACGTGGCCTCGACCTGCAGCCAGTGATGCTCGGGCTCCGGCACCGACACGCGGTAGGTCACCGGCGCCTGGGCCGAGGAGGCCGTCGCCCAAAAAACACCGACGAACAGGAGCGCCGTCACCGTCCTTGAACGCATCGTCAAATGCTACACCTGCCCATTGCTAATGCCGACTCGGACGGCTTGTGTTCATTGGATTCGGTCTTGTTCGCCGCACCAGCCAAACCGCGAGTAGCAACAGCACGACGTTCGGCCAGAAGATCCGCGGGTCGCCCCACGACAGGCCGATGACGTGCCAGTCGGACAGCGGATAGAACGGCCGGCCTTCGTATCGCTCGTGCGTCGGCAGATCCATCAGGATGTGCAGCGCGTACGGCACCGCAAGCCACGCCCAGCGGCGCAGTCGCGTGAACAGCACGATCGACGTGACCGCGCCGAGCATCACCAGGCTGTGGCTCCACACGTAGTAGCGCCAGTACGCCTCGACCAGCTCCGGCGGCAGCGGCGGCCCGTCCGCGCGCCAGATCCCCGGCTGGCTGCCGACGCCGAGGCCCGCCCATCCACGCGCGATCAGCATCTCGATGCGCGACGGAATGAAGAACAGCAGGTCGGGCATCGCGCCGGCCAGCGCGCCCCACCACGCCATGCGCTTGTGCTTCGAGACGACGTAGCCCCAGCCGAAGTGGGAGAGTGTGTCCATCAGCGCTATCGGGTCGATTTACAATTTACAATCTGCGCCGCACCGCCAGCACGCACAGCATCTCGAACAACAGGTTCGCGGCGAGCAGCGACGTGATCTGGCCGGGGCCGTCGTAGGGCGGGGCCACCTCGACGAGATCGGCGGCGACGATGTTGAGGCCGGCGAGGCCGCGCACCAGCCGCTGCGCCTCGTGGCTCGTCAGGCCGCCGACTTCCGGCGTCCCGGTGCCGGGCGCGTACGCCGGGTCCACGCTGTCGATGTCGAACGTCAGGTACACCGGCCCGTCGAGCACCTCGCGCATCTGATCGATCGTCCAGTCGATGCCCTCGCGCTTCACGCCGTCGATGTCGACGACGCGGATGCCGTGGGCGCGGTGGAAGTCGAACTCCTCCTCGCCGTACATCGGGCCGCGGATGCCCACCTGCACGAAGCGGTCCTTCCGCACCAGGCCTTCCTCAATCGCGCGCCGGAACGGCGAGCCGTGAAAGTACTTGCCGCCGAAGTAGTCGTCCCACGTGTCGATGTGCGCGTCGAACTGCACGAGCGACAGCGGCCCGTGCCGCTTCGCCGCGGCGCGCAGCAGCGGCAGCGAAATCGAATGGTCGCCGCCGACGGCCAGCGGCGTCGCGCCCGCGGCGTGGATCGCGGCGGCGCCCTGCTCGATGACCTCGAACGCGCGCTCGATGCCGATCGGCGGCACGTCGATGTCGCCGTAGTCGACGACGCGCAGGCGCTCGAAGGGATGGACCTTGAGGAAGTAGCTCCAGGTGCGAATCAGCGACGACTGGCTGCGGATCTCGCGCGGCCCCAGCCGCGCGCCCGGCCGGTACGACGTCCCGCCGTCGTAGGGAACGCCCACGATGGCGACGTCGACGTCCTCCAGCTCGCGTGTATGGGGCAACCGCATGAAGGTAGGCGGCTGCGAGAAACGCGGCGAGCGGAACGAGGACAGAGGCTCTGTCATTACGCTCTTATCCACCGTAAGACTTCGGGCAAGTTAGGAGCTTTGCCCTGCATGAGGATGCCGACGCGGAAGATGCGGCCGGCCGCCCACACCAGGAACGTCGTCGTCACCAGCACGATGCCGACCGAGAGGAGGACCTGCCAGAGGGGCGGGCCGGGCGGCATGGCGAGGCGCATCATCATGATGAACGGCGTCACCGTGGGCACGAGCGAGAGGCCCGTGGCCAGCGACGAGTCGGGCGCGCGGATCACGGCGAACGACGCGAGGTACGGCAGCATGATCAGCAGGATTGCCGGCTGCATCATGCTCTGCGCGTCCTTGAGATCGGAACAGGCCGACCCGAGCGCGAGGAAGATCGAGCCGTACATCAGCACCGCGCACAGCAGGAACAGGAAAAACCACGCGAACAAATCGAGCCGCAGCAGGTCGAACCGGCCGCTCTGGACGATCGCGAAGATGCCGCCGGCGAAATAGATCGACGCGAGCAGGAACGACACGGCGGTCACGCCGAGCAGCTTGCCCATCAGCAGCTTGAAGGGCTCGATCGACCCGACCAGCACCTCGCTGATCTTGCTCATCTTCTCTTCGACGATGGCGTTGAGCAGGTGCTGGGCGCCGGTCATCACCGACATGAACATCAGGAAGAGGAACACGAACGGCATCACGAAGGTGGCAATGGCGTCGGTTTCGCGCGCCTCGCCGACCGAGCCGTCGAGCTGCCGGTCGACCAGGCCGTAGCTGGAGACGGGAACGCGGGCGTTGAGCTTCGTAACCAGCGCCGGATCGATGCCCGAATTCGTGAAGCGCTGGCGCGCGATCTCGCGGTTGGCGACGTCGCGGATCCAGTCGGGCAGCGGCTCGTACGACGGCGTGCCGGTGTAGTAGCGGATGGCGCCGGCGTCGCCCGAGCCGTCGATGATGCCGGCGGGAATCTCGATGAAGGCGAAGAGATCGTCCGATCGCACGCGATCCGAGAGATCGAGCTTGACGGTGTCGAGGCTGCCGCCAACCGCGTCGACGCGCGACGGCACGAAGTGCGGGCCGGTCTGCGCCTCGCCCTCGCCCTTCCCGGTGTTGTGCGCCGCGGCGGCCGCGGCCAGCGCGTCGTACACCGTGCCGCTGTGATCGATCACGGCAAACGTCCGGACCTCGGTGTCGGTGTGCCGCGCGGCATAGACCTGGAAGCCGATGGCCAGCGCCATCAGCACCGGCATCATCAGGATGCCGATGAGGAAGGCTTTCGTCCTGACCAGCTGCAGGAACTCCATCTGCGCAACGGTGAAGACCCGGTTCACGCGCTCACCTCCGCCTGCTCCGCCGCTTCCTCGGCCGCCGGGTTGGCGATGCGCACGAAGATGTCGTGCAGCGACGGCTTGGTCACCTCGAAGTGCTGCACGTCGCCGGCGCGCACCAGCTCCTGCAGCAGCTGCTGGGGGTCGCCTGACAGGCGCAGGTCCTGATAGTTGCCGAAGTCGTTGATCGAGTCGATGCCGGAAAACCGCGCGAGCGCGGCGGCGCCGCCCGGCACGCGCACGCGCACCGTGTCGTGGCCGTAGCGCGACTGCACCTCTTCCAGCGTGCCGTCGAGCACCTTGTTGCCGCGGTAGATCATGAAGATGCGGTCGCAGAGCCGCTCGGCCGTCGACATGTCGTGCGTGCTGAAGACCACCGTCACGCCCTGCCGGCGCAGCTCGAGCACCGCGTCCTTGAGCGACTGGGCGTTGACCGGGTCGAGGCCCGAGAACGGCTCGTCGAGAATCACCAGCCGGGGCCTGGTCACGATCGACGAGATGAACTGGACCTTCTGGGCCATGCCCTTCGAGAGCGTGTCGATCTTCTTGTCGGCCCAGACGGCGAGCCCGAGGCGGGCCAGCCACTCGTCAATGACCGGGTCGAGCGTCTTCCGGTCGCGCCCCTTGAGCATGCCGTAGTAGCGCAGCAACTGCCGCACCTGCATCTTCTTGTAGAGGCCGCGCTCCTCGGGGAGGAACCCGATGTCGTCGCGCGCCGCGCGCGTGTCGTCGCGCCCGAGCACCCGGATCCGGCCGGAGTCAGGCAGCAGGATGTGCATGATCATCCGGATCGTCGTGGTCTTCCCCGACCCGTTGGGGCCGATGAAGCCGTAGATGGAGCCTTCGGGCACCTCCAGCGACAGGTCGTTGACGGCGACGTGCGTGCCGAAGCGCTTCGTGACGCGGTCGAGCGAGATGGCAGACATAGGAATGTCGGGAAGCGGGCGGGGCAGCCGCCCGCTGGCAGTTTACGACACGACGGCCCCCCCGCCTGTGCGCAGATTCCTGTTGTGAAAGATTTCACACTATAATCGGCCTAGCCGGCGCCGCGGAGCGGATATTTCGATTAGGCTAAAACCGCCTTCGGGCCCTTTGATATGAGTCAGATATTCAAGCGAAGCTCGAATGCCCTGGCCAAGGCGAGTCTCATCGGCGTCGTTGTCACTCTGGCGTTCCTGGGATGGATGGTCATGCTGCTCATGCGCTCGTCATTCGTGACGGGCCAGAACGCCTACATCGACCAGCCCATCCAGTTCAGCCACGCCCACCACGTGGGCGGCATGGGCATCGACTGCCGCTACTGCCACACGACGGTCGAAACATCGACGTTTGCCAACATTCCGCCCACCAAGACCTGCATGAACTGCCACTCGCAGGTCTGGAACCAGGCGCCGATTCTCGAGCCGGTGCGCGCGAGCTTCCGCGACAACACGCCGCTCGAGTGGACGCGGATCTACGACCTGCCCGATTTTGTGTATTTCAACCATCAGGTGCACGTCGCCAAGGGCGTCGGCTGCGCCACGTGCCACGGACGCGTCGATCAGATGCCTCTGATGCTGCAGCAGGTGTCGCTGCAGATGGAATGGTGTCTCGAGTGCCACCGGACGCCCGAGAAGTTCCTGCGGCCGAAGGAAGAAGTGTTCAACATGGCGTACGAGGCCCCGGCAAATCAGCTGGAACTGGGGAACCGCCTGAAGCAGCAGTACGGCATCGCCGGCGCCGAGCATCTGACCAGTTGCTCGACGTGCCATCGCTAGGAGACGGGCGGGAACGTCTCCGTTATCTCTATGGATTTCTCTGAGATTCGTACGCGTTTGGACGGGCTCGACGGGCGCGCCTACTGGCGCAGTCTGGATGAACTGGCCGGCACCCCGGAGTTTCAGGACTTCCTGCACCGCGAGTTCCCCTCGCAGGCATCGGAGTTCACCGATCCGAAGGGACGGCGCGACTTCCTGCGCCTGATGGGCGCATCCATCGCCCTGGCCGGGGCCACCGCCTGCACCCGCCAGCCGGCCGAAAAGATCATCCCGTACGTGCGCCAGCCCGAGGACCTCGTGCCGGGCCGGCCGATGTTCTACGCCACCGCCATGCCGCTCGGCGGCTACGCGATGCCGCTGCTGGCCGAAAGCCACATGGGGCGGCCCACCAAGACCGAGGGCAACCCCGAACATCCCGCAAGTCTCGGCGCTACAGATATTTACGGTCAGGCCGCGATTCTCGATCTCTACGACCCTGACCGGTCCCGCACGGTGCTCTACCGCGGCGACGTGTCCACCTGGAGCACCTTCGTCACGGTGTTCCGGAACCAGCTCAATGCCCAGGCGGCCACGCAGGGCGCCGGCCTCCGGATCCTGACTGAGCAGGTCACATCGCCGAGCCTCGCGGACCAGATTCAGACCCTGCTCGACACCTACCCGGGCGCGAAGTGGCACCAGTGGGACCCGGTTTTCGGCGTCATGCAGACCGCCGGAGGATCGGTTCCGGCGCAGGTGCCGACCTATCGCCTCGACCAGGCCGACGTCATCGTGTCGCTCGATGCCGACTTCCTGGGCTTCGGCCCCGCGGCCCTGCGCGCGCAGAAGGATTTCGCGAAGCGGCGCCGCGTCGATCACCCGGGCCAGGAGATGGCGCGGCTTTACGTCATCGAGCCGACGCTGACCGTCACCGGCGGCAAGGCGGATCACCGCCTGCCGATGAAGGCGCGCGACATTCACGCCTTTGCCGCGGCCCTGGCGGGCGCGGTTGGCACAGGGTCTTCCTCCGAACCCCCGAACCCCGAACTTCCGAACGACGTGATGGCCCGATGGATTCCGGCCATTGCGAAGGACCTGCAGGCCCACAGCGGCCGCGCCCTCGTCATTGCCGGCGACAAGCAGCCGCCCGCGGTGCATGCACTCGCGCGCGCCATGAACGAAGCGCTCGGCGGCGGCGCGGTCACGTACTCGGAGCCGATCACGCGCACCAATCCTGACGGCATCGCGTCGATCGGCGAGCTCGTGGGCGACATGAGTGCGGGCAAGGTCGAAGTGCTGCTGATGCTCGGCGGCAATCCGGTGTTCACCGCGCCGGCCGATCTCGGCTTCGGATATCACCTCGACAAGGTGCCGCTGCGCGCGCATCTGAGCCAGTCGGCCGACGAGACGTCGGCGCTGTGCCACTGGCACGTCAACGAAGCGCATTTCCTCGAGGCGTGGGGCGACCTCCGCAGCTTCGACGGCGCCGTCACGATCCAGCAGCCGCTGATCGCGCCGCTCTACGGCGGCAAGTCCGCCCTCGAAGTGGTGGCGGCGCTCAACGGCCAGGGCGACAAGCAGGGCGTGGACCTCGTGCGCGACTACTGGATGCGCGGCACGAGCGGGCAGACGGCCGAGTACTGGGAAGTTACGCTCGGCGAGACGTTCGACAAGACCTGGCGCAAGGCGCTGCACGACGGGTTTATAGCGGGGACATCGTCGTTCGACACGCCTGCGCAAGCCGGTTCAGTTCCAGTTCCAGTGCCCGGTTCTACCACTGGCAGCGGGACAGAACTGCGAACTGGAACTGGACAGGCCCTCACAGGCCTTGAAATCATCTTCAGGCCTGATCCCACCATCCTCGACGGCCGCTTCGCCAACAACGGCTGGCTGCAGGAGCTGCCGAAGCCCCTGACCAAGATCACGTGGGACGCCGTCGCGTACATCAGCCCGCGCACCGCGGAGCATCTCGGCCTCGACAGCCGCGATCTCGTGACGCTCTCGTATCGCGGCCAGGAGCAGGAGATGCCGCTCTGGGTGCAGCCGGGCCACGCGGACGACTCGGTGACGGTGCACTTCGGCTACGGGCGGCCGAAGGCCGGCCGCGTCGGCGCCAACGTGGGTTTCAACGCCTTCACGCTGCGCCATGCCGACGCGCCCTGGTTCGACGGCGGGCTGCAAATCGCCAAGACCGGCACGTACGACATCTCGACGACGCAGGTGCATCACTCGATGGAAGGTCGCCACCTGGTCCGCTCGGTGACGAAGGATCAGTACGCCGCGCATCCGGAGGTGATCCACGAGATGGCGCACACGCCGGCGCCCGGCATGACGCTGTATCCGCAGTTCGAGTACACCGGCTACAAGTGGGGCATGGCGATCGACACCGGCACCTGCACGGGCTGCAGCGTGTGCATCATCGCCTGCCAGTCCGAGAACAACATCGCCATCGTCGGCAAGGAGCAGGTGGGGCGCGGCCGCGAGATGCAGTGGCTGCGTGTCGACACCTACTACGCCGGCAACCTCGACACGCCCGAGACGTACCACCAGCCGGTGCCTTGCATGCAGTGCGAGAACGCGCCCTGCGAGCAGGTCTGTCCCGTCGCGGCGACGACGCACAGCGCGGAGGGTCTGAACGACATGACCTACAACCGCTGCGTCGGCACGCGGTACTGCTCGAACAACTGCCCGTACAAGGTGCGGCGGTTCAACTTCCTGCTCTACACCGACTACTCCACGCCGTCGTTCGACCTGATGCGCAACCCCGACGTCACCGTGCGCAGCCGGGGCGTCATGGAGAAGTGCACGTACTGCGTGCAGCGCATCAACCACGCGCGCGGCGACGCCAAGACCGCGGGCCGGACGATCGCCGACGGCGAGATCAAGACGGCCTGCGAGCAGGCCTGCCCGTCGGACGCGATCGTGTTCGGCGATCTGAACGATCCGAACAGCCGCGTCTCGACGCTCAAGGCGCAGGAGCGCAACTACGGGATTCTCGAGGATCTCAACACGCGGCCGCGGACGACCTATCTCGCCGCGGTGCGCAACCCGAATCCCGAGCTGGAGCCTGCCGCGGCCGCGACGCCGCAGCCGGTGAGGCACTAAATGGCTGACACCCCGTACGACAGCAACAAGACCGTGCCGGTCGTCGCGCCGGGGCATACCTTCCGGTCGGTCACCGAGAAGATCAGCTCGATCGTGCTCACGCCGCGCACGCCGATGGCGTGGTTCGTCGTGACGTTCATCGCGTTCAATCTGTTGATGGTGCTGACGGTGTCGATGGTGTACCTGTTCATGAAGGGCGTCGGCATCTGGGGCAACAACGTGCCGGTCGGCTGGGCGTTCCCGATCATCAACTTCGTCTGGTGGATCGGCATCGGCCACGCGGGCACGCTGATTTCGGCGATCCTGCTGCTCTTCAAGCAGGACTGGCGCACGTCGATCAACCGCTTCGCCGAGGCGATGACGCTGTTCGCGGTGGCCTGCGCGGCGATCTTCCCGGTCATCCACACCGGCCGCCCGTGGCTGGCCTTGTACTGGCTGTTCCCGTACCCGAACACGATGGGTCTCTGGCCCAACTTCAAGAGCCCGCTGATCTGGGACGTCTTCGCAGTCACGACCTACGCGACCGTCTCGCTGCTCTTCTGGTACACGGGCATGATTCCCGACCTCGCGACGTTCCGCGACAGGGCGAAGCACGCGGTGACGCGCCGCATCTACGGCGTGCTCGCGCTCGGCTGGCGCGGCTCGGCGCGGCACTGGGAGCGCTACGAGAAGGCCGTGCTGCTGCTGGCGGGCCTCTCGACGCCGCTCGTGCTGTCGGTGCACACGATCGTGAGTTTCGACTTCGCGACGTCGAACCTGCCCGGGTGGCACGCCACGATCTTCCCGCCGTATTTCGTCGCCGGCGCCGTGTACGCCGGCTTTGCGATGGTGCTCACCCTCGCGATTCCGCTCAGGAAGCTGTACGGGCTCGAAGACTTCATCACGATGCGCCACATCGACAACATGGCCAAGATCATGCTGACGACCGGGCTCATCGTCGTCTACGGCTATGCGTGCGAGGCGTTCTACGGCTGGTACAGCGCGAACCAGTACGAGCGCTTCATGCTGTGGAACCGCATGTCGGGGCCGTACGGCTGGTCGTACTGGGTGCTGCTGCTCTGCAACTTCCTCGTGCCGCAGCTGTTGTGGTCGCGGCGCATGCGGCACAACCTGCTGGCGGTATTCGTCGTCGCGATGTTCGTCAACGTCGGCATGTGGCTCGAGCGCTTCGTGATCATCGTGACGAGCCTGCATCGCGACTTCCTGCCGAGCTCGTGGGACATGTACTCGCCGACCGTCTGGGACTTCGCGACCTTCCTCGGCACGATCGGCCTGTTCGTGACGCTCTTCTTCCTGTTCGTGCGCGTGCTGCCGATGATTGCCATCTTCGAGATGCGCATGCTGCTGCCGGCGGCGGCCACCAAGCACGGTGCGGCGGGCGACGTGGGCGTTGACGTGGAGGAGGACCAGTGACGGCACACGGCACGACGGCCGCGGCCCCCTTCTACGGCCTGATGGCCGAGTTCGACAGCGCCGACGCGCTGCTGACGGCGGCGCGGCGGGTGCGCGACGCCGGCTACACGAAGTTCGACGCGTTCTCGCCGTTTCCGATTCACGGGCTCGGCGACGCGATTGGCTTCAAGGAAAAGTCGGTCGCGCCCATCGTGCTTGGAGGAGGCATCGCCGGACTGATCGCCGGCTACGCCCTCCAGTACTGGACGATGGTCATCGCGTACCCGCTCAACATCGGTGGACGGCCGCATCACTCGTGGCCGATGTTCGTGCCGCCGGCCTTCGAGACGACGATTCTGTTCGCCGCGTTCGGCGCCGTGTTCGGCATGCTGGCGCTCAACGGGCTGCCGCAGCCGTATCACCCCGTCTTCAACGCGCCGCGCTTTTCGCTGGCCAGCCAGGAGAGCTTCTTTCTCGTGATCGAGGCGGACGACCCCAGGTTCGAGGCCGAGGGCACGCGCCGGATGCTCGCGTCGCTCGAGCCCAAAGAGGTGGTGGAAGTTGCGCACTAGATCGCTTCCTGGTGCTGTGCTCGTACTGGCGGCGCTGTCTCTGACGGCCTGCCGGCAGGACATGCACGACAACCCCCGCGGCGAGCCGCTCGAGGCCAGCCGCATGTTCGCCGACGGCAGCGCGTCGCGCCCGCTCATCGAGGGCACGGTCGCGCGCGGCCATCTGAACGACGACGACTTCCTGTACACGGGCAGGAGCGGCGGACAGCCGGTGGCCGAGTTCCCGTTCGCGATCACGCGCCGGGAGCTCGATCGCGGCGAGGAGCGCTTCAACATCTACTGCGCGCCGTGCCACAGCCGCCTCGGCGACGGGCACGGCATGGTCGTGCAGCGCGGCTACCGGCAGCCCCCGTCGTTCCACATCGACCGGCTGCGCGAGGCGCCTCCGGGCTACGTCTTCGACGTCATCACCAACGGGTTCGGCGTGATGCCCGACTACCGGTCGCAGCTGACGGTCGAGGACCGGTGGGCGGTGGTCGCCTACCTGAAGGCGCTGCAGCTCTCGCAGAACGCAACCATGGCTGACGTCCCCGAAGCCGAACGCGGCAGCCTGATGCCGGGCGCCGCACGAGCCGGCGAGCCGCCGGCGCCCGGCACGCCACGTACGGGAGGTCACTGATGGTCGAGCATCATCTCGACGACGCCGATCTGACGGTGCGTCCCGGCGCTGAAATCGACGCCCTGGCCGGGCGGGCCCTGATCGCCGGCCTCGCCGGACTCCTCGTGCTGGGGCTTGGATTCTTCGTCGACCGGCATCAGTTTCTGCAGTCGTACCTGGTGGGCTTCTTCTTCGTCGCGTGTCTGATGCTGGGCTGCCTGGCGCTCCTGATGGTGCACCATCTGACGGGCGGCGCGTGGGGCATGGTGTGCCGGCGCGTGTGGGAGGCCGCCACGCGGACGGTGCCGCTCGTGGCCGTGATGTTCCTGCCGCTCGCGTTCAATCTTCCGGCGATCTACAGCTGGGCGGCGCCGGAGGCCGCAGCCGACCCGATTATCCAGCTGAAGGCGGCGTACCTGAATGAAGGCTTTTTCTTCGTGCGGGCCATCGTCTTCTTCGCGATCTGGGGCGCGCTGATCTTCCTGTTCAACCGCTGGTCGAAGGAGCAGGACGACACGGCGCCGCAGCTGCCGGGCGCCGGCGATCGGCGCTTCCGCATACTGGCGGGGCCGGGACTCGTCCTGTTCGTCCTGACGGTGACGTTCATGTCGGTCGACTGGATCATGTCGCTCGACCCGCACTGGTACTCGACGATGTTCGGCGTGATCGTGATTGGGGGGCAGGGGCTCGGCGCCATCGCGTTCTCGATCCTGATGGTGGTGTGGCTGTCGGACGCGCGCCCGCTCTCGCTCGTCGTCAGGCCCGTCCACATGCACGATCTCGGCAAGCTGATGCTCGCCTTCGTCATGCTGTGGGCCTACTTCAGCTTCTCGCAGTTCCTGATCATCTATTCCGCGAACCTGCCGGAGGAGATTCCGTTCTATCTCGAGCGCTTCCACGGCGGGTGGCGCTGGCTGTCGCTCGCGCTCGCGCTGCTGCACTTCGTGCTGCCGTTCGCGCTGCTGCTGTCGGCCGACCTGAAGAAGAACCGCCGCAAGATCGTGGCGGTGGCGCTGCTCGTGCTCGCGGCGCGCGCCATCGATCTGATCTGGCACGTCGGGCCGATGTTCCATCACGAGAGCGGCCGGTTCCCGATCCACTGGATGGACCTCGCGGCCGTGGTGGGGCTGGGCGGCCTCTGGCTGTTCGTCTGCGCCCGGCAGCTGAAGACGCGCGCGCTCGTGCCGTACAACGACCCGTACTTCAAGGAAGCCATGCATGTCGCACATTGACAGCGGCGGCGATCCGAACAGCGTCAAGGCGGGCCGCGAGCTCGCCGACATCAGCATCCGGGCGCTCGTCCATCACGGGCTGTACCTGGTGATCGTGTGCGTCATCGTGTGGTTCGCAATGATGGGCATGTTCAAGCTGGTGATGGGCAGGCTGGCGGACGGCGATCCGCAGGTGTCGGCGCTGGCGCGGCCGGCCGGCGAGCTGCCGCCCGGGCCGCGGCTGCTGACCAACGAGCCGCTCAACCTGCAGCAGTTCCGCGAGCAGGAAGCGCAGAGGATGGACGGCTACGGCTACATCGACGAGGGCCTGGGCACCGTCCGCCTGCCCATCGATCGCGCCAAGGAGCGGCTGCTGGAGCAAGGGCTGCCGACACGGGTTAAGAGTCAAGACTGAAGACTGAAGACGAAAGAGATGACGAAACACCTGTTCCTTGCGCTGTGTCTGACCGCCGGTTTCGCGACCGGTGCGTCCGCGCAGGGCTTCTACGGGCCGCCGCCCGCGCAGGAGCCGGCCAACGAGCGGCCCGCGGCGCTGAAGGACGTGCGGATCGACCAGAAGCTCAACGAGCGGCTGCCGCTCGACGCAGCGTTCACGGACGCCGACGGCAACGACGTGACGCTCGGCCAGTACTTCGGCACGGGCCGGCCCGTGGTGCTCGCGCTCGTGTACTTCGAGTGCCCGATGCTCTGCACGCAGGTGCTCAACGGCCTGACCGGCGCGCTCGAGACGATGTCGCTCAACGCGGGCAGCGACTTCGACGTGATTGCCCTCAGCTTCGACCCGCGCGAGACGTCGAAGCTGGCCAAGGCCAAGAAGATTGCCTACATGGGCCGGTACGGCCGGCCGGGCACCGAGCACGGCTGGCACTTCCTCACCGGCTCGGACGATCAGATCCGGCGCGTCACCGACGCGGTCGGCTTCCGCTACACGTTCGACGAGTCGATCGGCCAGTTCGCGCACGGCGCGCTCATCACGGTGCTCACGCCCGACGCGCGCGTCTCGCGCTACTTGTACGGGATCGACTACGGCGGCCGCGACCTGCGCTTCGCGCTCGTCGAGGCCTCTGACGGCCACGTCGGCACGCCGGTCGACAGGGCGCTGCTCTACTGCTACCACTGGGATCCGACGACGGGCCGGTACGGGTTCGTGGTGATGAACCTGCTGCGCGGCGCCGGCATCCTGACCCTCCTGGGATTCGGCACCTTCATCGTGGTGAGTCTCAGGCGCGAGCGCCGGGCGGCGCGCGCGGAGGCGAAAAGCTAAACGCATGGGCCGCACACTACCGCTGTTTCCGGAAGCCGCGTCGACCTTCGCCGGGAACGTCGACGCGCTCTACTTTTTTCTCGTCGCCGTCACCGCGTTCTTCTCGGTGCTGATCGCCGGCCTGGTGATCTTCTTCGCGGTCAAGTTCCGCCGCCGCAGCCCCGACGAGGTCGGCGCGCCGATCACCGGCTCGCTCGCGCTCGAGCTGCTCTGGACGATCATCCCGCTCATCCTGACCATGGTCATGTTCGTGTGGGGCGCGTGGGTCTTCCTCGATCTCGCTCGGCCCCCGCGCGGCTCGATGGAGATTTTCGTCGTCGGCAAGCAGTGGATGTGGAAAGTGCAGCATCCCGACGGTCAGCGCGAGATCAACGAGCTGCACGTGCCGGTCGGCCGCAACGTCCGCCTGACGATCGGCTCCGAGGACGTCATCCACAGCTACTACATCCCGGCCTTCCGCCAGAAGATCGACGCGGTGCCCGGCAAGCTGACGACGATGTGGTTCAACGCGTCGAAGGCGGGCGAATACCACTTGTTCTGCGCGGAGTACTGCGGCACGAAGCACTCCGGCATGATCGGGCGCATCGTCGCGATGGAGCCGGACGACTTCGAGCAGTGGCTCGCCGGCGGCGCCGGCTCGACGCCCGTGGCGGGCGGCGAGCAGCTGTTCACGGATCTCGCGTGCGTCACCTGCCATCAGAGCGACACGGGCGGCCGCGGCCCGGTGCTCAACGGCATCGCGGGCAAGGCCGTGCTCCTGGCCGACGGATCCACGGTCGTGGCCGACGACAACTATCTGCGCGAGTCGATCATGAACCCGCAGGCGAAGATCGTCGCGGGCTACCAGCCGCTGATGCCGACGTTCCAGGGCCTCGTCAACGAAGAAGGCCTGCTGCAGCTGATCGCGTACATCAAGTCGCTGCCGTCCGGCGGGTCAGGATATTAAGAACATGCCATCCCCACACGCGCCGGTCACGGCACCGGCGACCAATTACCTGAACGCGACGCACGGGCTCGCGTCGTGGCTGCTGACGAAGGACCACAAGCGCATCGCGATCCTCTACCTGATCTCGATCACGCTGTTCTTCGGCCTCGGCGGCCTGTTCGCCGGCATCGTCCGCCTCGAGCTGCTGACGCCGCAGAGCGACCTGCTCGAGCCCGACACCTACAACAAGATGTTCACGCTGCACGGCGTGGTCATGGTGTTCTTCTTCCTGATTCCGTCGATTCCGGCGGTGCTCGGCAACTGGCTGATGCCGGTGATGATCGGCGCGAAGGATCTCGCCTTTCCGCGGATCAACCTGATCAGCTGGTACCTCTACGTCATCGGCGGCGTCCTGACGCTGGCGGCCATCCTGGGCGGCGGCGTCGACACGGGCTGGACGTTCTATCCGCCCTACAGCACGGTGTCACCCTCGCACGTGATCCTCGCCGGGCTCGGCGTCTTCGTCGCCGGCTTCTCGTCGATCCTGACCGGCCTCAACTTCATCGTCAGCGTGCACCGCATGCGCGCGCCCGGCCTCACGTGGTTCCGGCTGCCGCTGTTCGTGTGGGCACACTACGCGACGAGCCTGATCATGATCCTGGGCACGCCCGTGATCGCGATCACGATCCTCCTGCTGGCCCTCGAGCGGGGGCTCGGCCTCGGCATCTTCGACCCGACGCGCGGCGGCGACCCGGTCCTGTTCCAGCACCTGTTCTGGTTCTACTCGCACCCGGCCGTCTACATCATGATCCTGCCGGCCATGGGCGTCATGTCCGAGCTCGTCGCCGCCTTCTCGCGCAAGAACGTCTTCGGCTATTCGTTCGTCGCGTTCTCGAGCCTCGGCATCGCGGTGCTCGGCTTCGTCGTCTGGGGCCACCACCTGTTCGTGTCGAGCCAGTCGGCCTACATGGGCCTGATCTTCTCGATTCTGAGCATGCTCGTCGCCATCCCGTCGGCGGTGAAGGTCTTCAACTGGACGGCCACGCTCTACAAGGGATCGATTTCCTGGGACGCGCCGATGCTCTACGCCATCGGCTTCATCGGCCTCTTCACGATCGGCGGCCTCACCGGCCTCTTCCTGGCGACGATGGGCCTGGACATCCACGTGCACGACACGTATTTCGTCGTCGCGCACTTCCACTACATCATGGTGGGCGGCGCGATCTTCGGGTACCTCGGCGGCCTGCACTACTGGTGGCCGAAGATGACCGGCAAGCTGTACAGCGAGGCCTGGGCGCGCGTCTCGGCCATCGTCATCTTCGTCGGGTTCAACCTGACCTTCTTCCCGCAGTTCATCGTCGGCTACCTCGGGATGCCGCGGCGCTACGCGATGTACCCGGACGAGTTCCAGGTGCTCAACGTCATGTCGACGGCCGGCGCCACGGTGCTCGGCGTCGGCTACACGCTGCCGCTGGCCTATTTCATCTATTCGCTCGTCAAGGGACCGGCGGCGTCGGCCAATCCGTGGGGCGCGAAGGGGCTGGAGTGGACGATTCCCTCGCCCCCGCCGACCGAGAATTTCCTCGTGACGCCGATCGTCACGGAGCCCGCCTACAACTACAACCCGGGCCGGGAGGTCGAAGTTGCCTGACGCGAATCAGGCCGCAGTGCACGGCGGCGCGCACGTTGATATCCACAATCCGAACCTGCAGCACCACTTCAACGACATGGCGCAGCAGCAGGAGGCCTCCACGCTCGGCATGTGGGTCTTCCTGGCCACCGAAATCATGTTCTTCGGCGGGATGTTCCTCTGCTACATCCTGTACCGCTACTGGTATCACGACGGCTTCGTCGCGGGCAGCCATCACCTGGACCTGTTCTGGGGCGCGCTCAACACCGTCATCCTCATCGTCAGCTCGCTCACCATGGCGTTCGCGGTGCGGTCGGCGCAGCTCGGCAACCGCCGGGGGCTGATGGTCAACCTGATCCTGACCATGGGCTTGGGCGCGGCGTTCCTCGGCATCAAGGCGATCGAGTACTCCGCGAAGTTCCGCGACAAGGTGATTCCCGGACGGCACTTCGAGTGGCACGAGGTGGATCCGATCGGCGCGCAGGCGTTCTTCTCGATCTACTTCGCGATGACCGGCATGCACGCGCTGCACATGGTGGTGGGGCTCGGCATCATGAGCGTCATCCTGTTCATGTCGTGGCGCGGCCGCTTCAACGAGACGTACTACACGCCCGTGGAAATCTCCGGGCTCTACTGGCACTTCGTCGACATCGTCTGGATCTTCCTGTTCCCGCTGCTCTATCTGCTGGGTCGCCACTAATGGAACACGCACACGAGAACGCCGGGCACCACACGCACGGACACATCGCGCCGCTCAGCATGTACTACGCCGTGTTCGGCGCCCTGATGGTCGGCACGGCCATCACCGTTGCCGTGGCCTACGTCGACCTGGGCTTTGTCAACACCGCCGTCGCGCTCGGAATCGCGGTCACCAAGGCGACGCTGGTCATCCTGTATTTCATGCACGTCCGCTGGGCCAGCCGGCTGACATGGGTGGTCATCGTGGGGTCGCTGTTCTGGCTGATCCTGATGTTCGTGATTGCGATGACCGACTATCTGAGCCGCGGCTGGATGGGGGTTCCGGGCCGCTGAACCGGCGCGCCGGGAGGGGGTCGGGGGGCGAACCCCGGCCATAATATGCACGGTATTTCCTGCCTCTGTAGCGACACCTGACACCCTGATCTGTGATCGGCCCTGCGAGGCCGTCACGGCCCCGCCAAGTGGCTGAAATTCAGAGGTTTGTCCCGATCCAAAACGGCGTTCGTGCCGGGCGATTTCGGGTACGACCTTTGCTCCTATCGGGGCGTCGGCACGTCGCCGAACGAGGTCACCGAAAGATGTTCACGCAAACAGCCCGGGTCGACGAAGCACTGCGCCGAATCAAGAGTGAATTCGTCGAGATGCCCGGCCTCCGGCTGACGAGCGCGCAGGCTCAGCGCCTGTGGGGACTCGACGCGGAGTTCTGCGAGGCCATCCTCGGCGCACTGGTGGATGCGAAGTTTCTGCTGCGGACCGGCGACGGCGTCTTCGTGCGCGTCGACCCGGGCGCGCCGCGCCGGATGATGCGAAGCGCGCGGCCCCTCCAGGTGGGCTCCGCGGCCTAAAAGCTCATGACCCCCGCCGAGCCGGTTGGCTTACTACCTGCCATCGTAAGCCGTGCAACCGCGCTCTTATCCCCTGTCCCGGGCCTCAGAGACCCGCGGCCATAGGTCGAGTCGAAGATCGAAGGTTTCCTTCGGTCTTCGACCAGTTCTTTCAAGAACACAGAATTCAGAACGTAGAACACAGAATTCTTTCTGCCGCGCCGTGCGCGGTTGATTCTGTGTTCTACGTTCTGTGTTCTACGTTCTGTTCCTGTCGAGCAGCACTCTGTCATACAGGAGTGCTGCGAGGACGGCGCCGATGACGGGTCCGATCCAGTAATAGATGTGGAAATTCCAGATGCCGGACACCAGCGCGGGGCCGAACGATCGCGCGGGATTGAGTGACGCGCCGGTAAGGGCGCCGGCCGCCAGGATGTTGAAGGCCAGCGTCAGGCCGACGCCGAACCCGCCAATCTTGACGGCACGGCCGCGCTCGTCGATCGCGGTGCCGTAGATCGCCGTCATCAGCAGAAACGCCATGACGGCTTCGGCGAGCACCAGCGTGCCGGTCGAGACCCAGGCCTGCGGCAGCGGCAGGCCCAGCAGGCCCTGGGCGGCCGCCTCCGGAGGAAATATCGCCTGGCACGCCAGCGTCGCGGCCGTGGCGCCCGCCAGCTGCACGAGGATGTACACGCCGGCCGCGGCCGGGCCGATGCGGCGCGTGACGGCCATGCCAATCGTGACCGCCGGATTGAAGTGGGCGCCCGAGATGCCGCCGAACGCGTTGACGGCCACCGAGAGCGCCAGGCCGTTCGCCAGCGCCACGGCCACCAGCCCGCCGCCGGCGCCGACCGCCGGCGTGCCGCTCAGAACCGCGCCGATCCCCGCGAAGCACCAGAAGAACGTCCCCAGAAACTCCGCCAGATAAGCCCGGCCGTTCGCCATCTCAACTATCCTCCCTCCGCGAGCATGCTAATACAGGCGCCCCTGTGTTAAGTTCGGGGCATGCTTCGACTGGGTATTTTCCTTGTCCTTGCCGCGGCCGGCCTGTTTACGGACACGCCCCGGCCGGCGGCGCAAATCGAGTCGCCCGCGCCGGCGGGCAGCTTCGCGCCGCAGCTGATGCGCGCGTCGGACGGGAGCCTCGTGCTCTCGTGGCTCGAGACGCGGCCGTCCAAACAGCACCGTTTCCGCGCCGCCCGCCTGCGCAACGGCGCCTGGGAGCCGGCCGTGACGATTGCCGAAGGCTCGCAGTTCTTCGCGAACTGGGCCGACGTGCCGTCGGTGTCGGAACAGCGCGGCCTGCTCTTCGCGCACTGGCTCGAGAAGGCCGGGCAGGGCACGTACGCCTACCACGTGAAGATGCGCGTCTCGCGCGACAACGGCCGCACGTGGGGCGCGCCGGCGGTTGCGCACACGGATCGGTCGGCCACGGAGCATGGCTTCGCGACGTTCTTCACCCGCCCTGACGGCAAGCCGGGCGTCGCGTGGCTCGACGGCCGCGAGACGGCGGGCGGCAACGGACATGGCGGCCACGGCGGCGCGGCCGCCGGCGCGATGACGCTGCGCGCCGCGGTGGCCGGGCCCGGCGGCACCAGCAGCGAAGTGCTGCTCGACGGCCGCGTCTGCGACTGCTGCCCCACGGCATCCATCACGACACCCCAGGCCGCCATCGTCGCGTATCGCGATCGCTCGCCCGGGGAAATCCGCGACATCTCCATCGTGCGGTTTGCCGGCGGCGCCTGGTCGAAGCCGGTGACGATGAAGGATGGATGGAAGATTGGCGGATGTCCGGTCAACGGCCCGGCGCTCGCCGCGCGGGGGGCGCGCGTCGCGCTCGCGTGGTTCACGGGCGCCGGCAATACGCCCTCGGTCAAGCTCGCGCACTCGAATGACTCAGGGAAGACGTGGAGCGCGCCCGTCGTCCTGAGCGCGGGCATTCCGCTCGGACGCGCGTCGGCGGCCATCACGGACGACGGCGCGACGCATGTGGCCTGGGTGGATCACAACGACGGCGACGGCCGCCTGCTCGTGCGCCGCATGGCGCCGGACGGCACGCTCGCCGCCGCCGAAACGCTGACGTCCATGAAGACCGACCGCAGCAGCGGCTTCCCGCGGCTCGTGGCCGACGGCAACCGGCTGGTCTACGCGTGGACCGACATCAGTGCCGATCGAAGCACGCGGGTGCGGGTCGCGCGGAAGTGATTACCGCGCCCGCCAGGGCGACGCAAGCCCCTGGGCGGTTTCGATCCAGATGGTGCCGTCGCCCTCGGCGCCGCGGTACACCGTCCGGCCGTTGAGTGTGCCGATCGGCACCAGCTGCGGGCCGACGCGCACCGCGCCGCCCGCGGCGCGCCACGGCTGGCCCTGCCAGTCGATCCAGATGCCGCGGCCACGCGAGGTGCCGGCAGGAGCAATCGTGGTGACGGCGGCAGGCGCAGCCGCCCCGCGGGCCGCGGCCGTCGCCAGAGGTGTGTCGCCTACAGGCGGGGCCGGCGGCGCGAGGCCCGCCGTGCCGACCGCCACGGTGTCGGCGCGCAGCGCCGACGCGGTTTCAGGCGGGAACGACGGCGTGCGGCTGCCCGAGGTGCCGGCGAGATCGCCCGTGCGCAGTCGCTCGTACGGCTGCATCTGCCCGTTGCCGATCGGCAGCAGCACGATGCTGCCCGTTTCGACGGTCGGATCGACGTAGAGCGGCACGCCGCGGTATTCGCCCGCCAGCACCATCACGGTGGGGTTGAAGAACACCTGCGGACCGGCGGGATAGTAGAGCGCGCCGCGATGCATCACCGGCTCGCCGGCGCGGTACCATGACTCCTGTCCCGCAACCCGCGCGGGCTCGCGCTCGGGCCTGAGCACCACCTGCGCCGCCGCGGCTGCGGGCGCGGCACTGAGCACGACCGCGAGCAGCAGAGCTTTGAATTTCATATCTTCCTCCGGCCTGGAGAGTCCAAACGCCGTGCCACAAGGCGCCAATTGCCCCGGACGGGCCGGATGGTCGCGGAAAGCGGGTCATAATACCCAGCTGATGAGGTGCTGTGCGTCCACGTAACCTGCCGGGCACCATCTTCCTGGCGCTGATCGCGTTTCTGGTGCTGCCGTCGGCCGCCGTGTTCTGGACCGACTGGCTCTGGTACACCGAGACCGGCTACCTGCCGATCTTCCAGAAGACGCTGCGGTCGCAGGCGCTCACGTTCGGGGCCTCGTTCGCGCTGGCCTTCGGGTTCCTGTACGGCAATCTGCGCCTGGCGCGCGCCTCGTTCCGGCAGCCCCAGCTCGTGCTCGGCGCCACCATCGACGGCCGCCCCGTCATCGTCGAAAGCCGGCGAATCGATCGCGTCGCCCTCTACGGATCGCTCATCCTGGCGATGCTCACGGCGCTGTCGATGGCGGGCGCGTGGCTCGACTTCCTGAAGTTCGTGCACGCGGCGCCGTTCGGCCAGACCGATCCGATTTTCGGCCGCGACGTGAGCTTCTACGTCTTCCGGCTGCCGGTGCTCGAGGATCTGCAGGCGCGCCTGTTCATGCTGACGCTGCTCTCGCTGGCGGGCAGCTTCGCGGTGTACCTGATCTCCGGCAACGTGCTGCTCGAGAGCCGGTGGGGATTCGCGCTCTGGCCGCGCGTGGACTTCCGGCCGCGCGTGCGGCTGCATCTCGCGCTGCTCGTCGCGCTGCTGCTGCTGCTGCTCGCCTTCGGCACGTGGCTCGACGGCCCGCGCATGCTCGTGACCGACAGCGACGTGCTGTTCGGCGCCGGCTACGCCGACATCCACGCGCGGCTGCCGTTCCTGCGCGTCAAGCTGGTCATCCTGCTCATCGCGGCCGCGATGGCGGCGCTGCACGCCGTGCTGGCGCGGCGCTGGCTGCTGCCGCTGGGGCTCGGCGTGTACGTGGCCGCCGTGCTCGCGGGCGGCCTCTACGCCGGTCTCGTGCAGCGGTTCGTGGTCACCCCGGACGAGCAGATCAAGGAACAGCCGTTCCTGATTCACAACATCGCGGCGACGCGCCGCGCGTTCGGCGTCGACCGCGTGCAGGAGCGCGAGCTCTCGGGCGATGCGGAGCTGACGAAGGACGCGATCAGCGCGCACGGCGACACGATCGACAACGTCAGGCTCTGGGATCACCAGCCGCTGCTGCAGACGTTCGGCCAGGTGCAGGAGATCCGCACGTACTACGACTTCATCTCGGTCGACAACGATCGCTACGTGATCGACGGCCGGTACCGCCAGGTGATGTTGTCGGCGCGCGAGCTCAACACGCAGTCGCTGCCGAATCCGACCTGGGTCAACGAGCGGCTGACGTTCACGCACGGGTACGGCCTCACGCTCGGTCCGGTCAACGAAGCGACGCGCGAAGGGCTGCCGGTGCTCTTCATCAAGGATCTGCCGCCGGTGTCGTCGGTCGACCTCCACGTCGACGAGCCGAGCCTGTACTACGGCGAGCTGTCGAGCGACTACGTGCTGGTGCGCAGCAAGGAGCCCGAGTTCCACTATCCGCGCGGCGAAGACAACGTCATGAGCGTATACAACGGCACGGGCGGCGTGCCGGTGGGCGGCTTTCTGCGGCGGCTGGCGTTCGCGACCCGCTTCCAGGCCACCAACCTGCTCGTGACGGCGCAGATCACGCCCGAGAGCCGCGTGCTCTTCCACCGCCGGATCGACGAGCGCGTGCGGACGATCGCGCCGTTCCTGACCTACGACCGCGATCCCTATCTCGTCATCGACGACGGCCGGCTGTTCTGGATGCAGGACGCGTACACGACGACGCGAAACTATCCGTACTCGAGTCCGGCGCAGGCGCGCCGCATCGACTCGCTCAGCGGCGTCAACTACATCCGCAACTCCGTGAAGGCCGTCACCGACGCCTACAACGGCACCACGACGTTCTATCTGGCGGCTCCGGACGATCCGCTGGCCGCCACGCTCGCGCGCGTGTTTCCGTCGCTGTTCAAGCCGCTCGCCGAGATGCCGGAGGGCCTGCGCGCGCACATCCGGTACCCGGAAGACATCTTCGATCTGCAGGCGCACGTCTACGCGACGTACCACATGACGAATCCCGGGGTCTTCTACAACAAGGAAGATCAGTGGGAGGTGCCGTCGCTCGATTCGGCGACGGCCAACGACGCGCGCGGGCGGGCCGCGGCGCCCATGGAGCCCTACTACACGGTCATGCGGCTGCCCGGCGAGGGACGCGCCGAGTTCATCCAGATGCTGCCGTTCACGCCGCGGCTCAAGGACAACCTGTCGGCCTGGATGGTCGCGCGCAGCGACGGTGAGCACTATGGCGAGCTCATGGTCTTCCAGTTCCCGAAGCAGAACCTCGTCTACGGCCCGCGGCAGGTCATGGCGCGCATCAACCAGGACGAGGTGATCTCCCCGCAGATCACGCTCTGGAGCCAGCAGGGATCGACCGTCATTCAGGGCACGCTGCTGGTGATTCCGATTGAGGAGTCGCTGCTGTACGTGCAGCCGCTGTATCTGCGCGCGGCGGGCGGGCGCATTCCCGAGCTGAAGCGCGTCATCGTCGCGTACAAGGATCAGCGGCGCGATCGCATCGTGATGGCCGAAACGCTCGCGCAGGCGCTGGCACAGGTTTTCAGCGACGAGCCGCGCGGCGACGAGCCGGACGAGCCCGCCGCGGGCGCCGCGGCGCCGCCCCGAGGCACGGGCCCGGCGCCGGCCGGCGCGCCGTCAGCCATCCGTCCCGGCGCGTCGCTGGCGGAGCTGGCCGTGCAGGCCAACGCGCACTACGCGCGCGCCCAGGCGGCGCTGCGCGCCGGCAACTGGGCGCTGTACGGGCAGGAGATGGAGCAGCTGCGGAAAGTGCTCGCGGCCATGAACGCCGCGGGCGGCACGCCGCCGGCGACACGGCCGCCGGGCGAGTGAAGGGACGTCAGCGTTTCCGCCGCCAATAGCGCGCCAGGCCGCTCCACGAGAAATCGAACCGGGCCGCCTTTGCGTAGCCTTCGGCTTCGTCCAGGCTCATCTGCGTCCGAAGGTCGCCGACGATCTCCTGCGTGAACGCGGCCGCGCGCGCCTCGTCGCTGGCCGGGCGGTCGAGCGAGGCCTTCACGCGCCGGCTCCAGTCCTCCATTCGCTCCCACAGCTTCGCCAGGTGCGGCTCGCAGTCGTCGAAGGCGCCGAAGTGCGTGAGGAACAGCCGCGCGGGATGCCACCCGAGAATCGTGCGCGTGCTTTCGCGCCAGGCGTCCAGATCGATGTCGGGCGGCGGCGTCGGCGGCATCACGTACGGATTGAGGCCGCGCCGGATGCCCGCCGTGTCGCCCACGAACGCGACGCCGTGCCGCGGGTCGAAATAGCTCACGTGATGCGACGCGTGTCCGGGCGTCCAGGCGACGGCAAGCGTCCGCCCCGCCGCGTCGATCGTCTCGCCGCCCTTCAGCACGCGCATGCGATCGGACGGCAGCGGCCGCACGTCGCCCCACAGCCGCTCCATGTCGGCGCCATAGAGCCGCGCCGCGCTCGCGACGAGCTTCGAGGGATCGGCCAAATGCGCGGCGCCGCGCTCGTGCACGAAGAAGGTGGCGTTGGGCAGCGCCTCCGCGGCGAGGCCCGCGGCGCCGGCGTGGTCGAGATGAATGTGCGTGATGAGCACGGCGCGCACCTCGGCGGGCGCGATGCCGCGCGCGCGAAGCTGCGACATCAGCCCGGCCCACGTCGTCGACGGCCCCGGATCGACGAGGGCGACGCCCGCGGGACCGTGGATCAGCGCCGTGGCAATGACCTCGCGCTGCCCGAGAAACTCGAGATCGAGCGTCTCGAAGCCGTCGGCGAGGCTCACCGGCGCTCGCCGGGGCGTCCGCCGGGACTAAAGGCCCGGCCTACCACTACGGCGCCGCCCTTCATCACGAACCGAATGCGCTGCATCTCGGTGATGTCGGCCAGCGGATCGCCGGCGACCGCGATGATGTCGGCGAACCGGCCCGGCTGAATCGATCCGACACGGTCGGCGGCGCCGAGCAGATCGGCGGCGTTGCGCGTCGCCGAGAGGATCGCGTCGATCGGCTTCATGCCCGCTTCCACCATGTAGGCGAACTCGCGCGCGTTTTCGCCGTGCGTCGAGACGCCGGAATCGGTGCCGAACGCGATCTTCACGCCGGCGGCGTGGGCGCGCTGGAACATCTCCTGGATCAGCGGGCCGATGGTGGCCGCCTTGGCCTGCACGAGCGGGTGGAAGTGGCCGGGCTTTGCGGCGAGCTCCGCCACCGTCTTGCCCGCCAGAATCGTCGGCACCAGATACGTCCCGTGCTTCTTGTACAGCGCGAACGTCTCCTCGTCACCGTAGGTGCCGTGCTCGATCGAGTCGACGCCGGCGCGGATAGCCGCCTCGAGGCCGCGTTTGCCGTGGGCGTGCGCCGCCACGTTCAGGCCGAGCAGATGCGAGGTCTCGACGATCACCCGCATCTCTTCATCGGTGAACTGCTGCACGTCGCCGGAACCGGCAATCGACAGCACGCCCGCCGTCGCGGTGAACTTGATGACACTGGCGCCGTACTTGTGCTGATACCGGACCGCCTTCCGGGCCTCGTCCGCGCTGTCGGCGATGCCGTGCATCCAGGTGGATTCGATCCCGAGCTCGGGACGAAGGCCGCCCGTGTCGCTGTGGCCGCCGGTGATGCTGAGCGAGCTGCGCGCCGTCCAGATGCGCGGGCCCGGCACGATGCCGAGGTCGATGGCGCGGCGCAGGCTGACGTCGGCGCCGCCGTCGGACCCCAGGTTGCGGATGGTGGTAAAGCCCGCGTCGAGCGTCTTGCGCGCATAGACCGTGGATTCGACCGCCAGGTCGGTGGCCGTCAGCGTCACCGACTTCACCAGCGAGTCGGCCGTGCCTTCTCCGGTGATGTGCGTGTGCATGTCGATGAGGCCGGGCATCACGGTGAAGGCCTTGAGGTCGATGACCTCGGCACGGCCCGGCTCGGCCCAGCCGTCGGTGACGGACACGATGCGATCGCCCGCGATGCGGATGGTCGTCCGCCCGCGGGGCTGGGCCGACGTGCCGTCGATGACGCGGCCGGCGTGGATGACGACCTCGGCCGGCGGCGCCTGCGCGCCTCCGAGCATCAGGCCGCCGAGGCAAATCAGGGCAATGCGCTTGAGCATGGTGCCGGAAGTATATTGGTGATGTGGGCAAGGCTTCCAGGCAGGGCGGCGAGCAGGTCGTCGAGCGCGTCCAGCGCAGGACGAAGGAGCCCGACCAGCACCAGGTCGTGCTGCTCAATGACGACTACACGACCATGGACTTCGTCATGGAGGTGCTCGAGACGGTGTTCCACAAGTCGCCGGCCGAGGCCTACCGAATCATGCTGATGGTGCACACCCAGGGGCGCGGCATCTGCGGCGTCTACACGTGGGAGGTCGCCGAGACGAAGGCCGAGGCGGTGGTGGCGCTCGCGCGGCAGGCGGGCTACCCGCTGCGCGCCGTCGTGGAGGAGACGTGATGTTCAGCGCGGCACTCGAAGCGGCATTGACGATCGCGTACCGCGAGGCGGCGTCGCGCCGGCATGCCGACCTGACCGTGGAGCACCTCCTCTATTCGCTCGCCCACGACAGCGACGGCGAGCGCATCATGGAGGCCTGCGGCGTCGATCTGCCGTCGCTGCGCCACGAGCTCGACGCGTTCCTGACGGCGTCGGTCGATCAGTTCAAGCGCAACCAGGACCGCGAACCCGAGCAGACGCTCGCGTTTCGGCGCGTGCTGCAGACCGCCGTCCTGCACGTGCAGAGCGCCGGCCGGCAGGAAGTGCAGGCCGGCGACATCCTCGCCGCCATCCTGCAGCAGCCGCGCACGCACGCCGCCGAGCTGCTGCTCGCGCACGGCATCACGCGGCTCGACATCCTCAACTACATCTCGCACGGCGTGTCGAAGATTCCGCCCGCGGGTCCGCGGCCCGACGATCCGCTCGACGGGGCCGAAGCGGGCGCCGGCGAGGAAGGCCGCGCGTCGGCGCGCGACCCGCTGCGCGCCTATGCGATGAACCTCTCCGAGCGCGCGCGGCAGGGGCTTCTGGATCCGCTGATTGGGCGATCGGCGGAGCTGCAGAGGACGATTGAGATTCTCTGCCGGCGCCGCAAGAACAACCCGGTCTTCGTGGGCGAGCCCGGCGTCGGCAAGACCGCGATGGCCGAGGGCCTGGCCGCGAAGCTGCTACCACGCGGCGCCGACGGCGACGCGGGCGATCCAGTGCCGGAGGCGCTCGAAGGCGCCGAGGTCTACGCGCTCGACACCTCCGCGCTGCTCGCCGGCACGCGCTTCCGCGGCGACTTCGAGGAGCGCTTCAAGGCGGTCATCGGCGCGCTGGCCGAGCGGAAGAACGCGATTCTCTTCATCGACGAAATGCATTCCACCGTCGGCGCCGGCGCCACGACCGGCGGCACGATGGATCTGGCGACGATGATCAAGCCGGTGCTGACGGCCGGCGATCTGCGCATCATCGGGTCGACCACGTTCGAGGATTACAAGCAGATCGAGAAGGACCGCGCGCTGGCGCGCCGGCTGCAGAAAGTCGCCATCGAGGAGCCGTCGCACGAAGAGACGGTGCGCATCCTCTCGGGTCTCCGCGCGCGCTACGCCGATCATCATCGCGTGGAGTACACCGCCGACGCCGTGGAGGCCGCCGCGAAGCTGGCGGGCCGCCACCTGCGCGACTACCGGCTGCCCGACAGCGCCATCGACGTGCTCGACGAGGCGGGCTCGGTGGCGCGGCTCAAGCAGAAGACGGTCGTCGACGCGCACGACATCGAGGAAGTCGTCGCGCGCGCCGCGCGCATTCCGGCGCGGCAGGCCTCCCTTTCGGACAAGGAGCGGCTGCGCTCACTCGGCGAGGCGCTCGAGCGCGTCGTCTTCGGCCAGCACGAGGCCGTGCAGGAGGTGGCGTCGGCCATCAAGCGGGCGCGCGCCGGCCTCGGCCTGCCCGATCGCCCCGCCGGGTCGTTTCTGTTCACCGGCCCGACGGGCGTAGGCAAGACGGAGCTCGCGAAACAGCTCGCGCTGCACCTCGGCAACGAGTTCGTGCGCTTCGACATGAGCGAGTACATGGAGAAGCACGCCGTGGCGCGGCTGATCGGAGCGCCGCCCGGATACGTGGGCTTCGAGCAGGGCGGACTGCTGGTCGACGCCGTCCGCAACCATCCCTACAGCGTCGTCCTGCTCGACGAGATCGAGAAAGCGCACCCCGACATCTTCAACGTGCTGCTGCAGGTGATGGACCACGCGACGCTGACCGACAACACCGGCCGGAAGGCCGATTTCCGGCAGGTGATCCTGATCATGACGTCGAATGCCGGGTCGCGCGAGATGAGCGCCGGCGCGATCGGCTATGCCGACGACTCGCGCAGCGAGCAGGGCGCCGCGTCACTCGAGCGGACGGCGCTGGCGCGGTCGAAGGCCGCGATCGAGAAGGCGTTCAGTCCGGAGTTCCGCAACCGCCTCGACGCGATCGTGACCTTCCACCGGCTCACCCCAGCCGTGATGGAGACGATTGTCGAGAAGTTCATCCTGCAGCTCGAGTCGCAGCTGGCGGAGCGGCGCGTGGCGTTCCAGCTGACGCCAGAGGCGCGCGCGTGGCTCGCCACGAAGGGCTACGACCCTGTGTTCGGCGCGCGCCCGCTCGGCCGCGTGATTCAGCGCGAGGTGCGCGATCCCCTGACCGACGAGATCCTGTTCGGGAAGCTCGAGAACGGCGGGACGGTCACCATTCGCGTGGACGGCGACACGCTCGCGTTCGACATCGCTACCGCAGCAGCGCCCGCGCCGCCTGACGACTCCCGTCATTCGACGCCGGCGTGACGCCGAGGATCGCGCACATCAGCTCGTAGACATCCACCGAGCGGAAGCGCTCGATCGCGACGCCCCGCTTCAGCGCGGGACCGGCCGCGACGAACAAGCCCTGCATTGACTCCGCCGCGTTGTCATATCCATGCGCGCCGCCTGACGGGCCGCCGCTGCCGGCGCGGCGCCGTGGATACACGGCCCAGTCCTCATCGGCCATCGCATAGATCGGCGGCACGCGCGGGTGCGTGCCGAACTGCAGCCGCTCGGGGTAGTCTCCCTTCCGGTACACCCGCAGGCGCGGATGCCGGCCGGCGAGCTGCTCGTAGACCTGATCGACGGTGAGCGAGACGGGATAGATGCCGACGCTCGGCGACGAGTCGAGCGTCTCGACGGCGTCGAGATCGATGTAGTCCTCGAGATAGATGACGCGATCGGAAGCCTGCTGCGACATGCCGTGGTCCGAGACCACGATCACGTTAAGGCTCTCGGGCGCGCCGAGGGTTCGCAACCTGTCGCGCAGCTGTCCCAAGGCGCCGTCGATGCGCTCGACCGCCTCGCGCAATTCGGGACTGTCGGGGCCGAACCTGTGCCCGGCCGTGTCGATCTGGTGCCAGTAGAGGGTCGTGAAGTCCGGCCAGTCCGCCTCGGGCTTCTCGAAAAGCTGGGCCACCAGCGCCAGCCGCTGCTCGTCGGTGAGATCGTGCTCGTACTTCATCCAGTGATCCGCCATCACGCCGCCGATGGGCGCTTCCGCCCCCGGCCACAACAGGGGCGCCGTCCTCCGGCCCTGCTTCTCGAGCAGCGTCCAGATCGGCTCGGCCTCCCACCATCGCGGATCGACGACGGCGTCGCGATTGCCCATCGTGAAGACGACGCCCGGAATCCGCGGATCGCGCATGTTGTTCGAGATGATGCCGTGATGATCGGGCACCAGGCCCGTCACGAGCGTGAAGTGATTCGGGAAGGTCTTGCTGGGAAACGCCGGCTCGAGCTTCGCGGCCGATACGCCCGCCGCGGCGATCGCGTCGAGCGTGGGCGTGGCCATCCGGCTCCGGTAATCCCAGCGGAAGCCGTCGAGCGAAATCAGCAGAACGCGCTGTTTCGCATCGTCGTTGCAGCCTGTAACGAGGCCGGCCGTCGCGGCCAGCGCAAGCAGCAGAGCCGCGAACCGGAGTCGCATCCGCATGCGTCTATATTACGGTTTGTAAAAAATGGGGTCTGTCCCCATTTTTCGCAGGATGCCGTCGGCCGCGAACCACTGCAGCGGCACCATCACCAGATAGCCGCCTTTGACGAGCGGGTCGTCGGCCATCCACGTCCGCGCCTCTTCGATGTCCTCGGTTGCCATCACGCCGATGCCGCGGTGCGCGCCGCCGCCGGTGAGCGGACCCGCAAGGATCAATTTTCCATCTCTCGAAAGGCGATAGAGGCTGGCGAGGTGCGCGTCCTGCAGCTTCGCCATTTCCTCTGCGGGCGTATTCGCGGGACGGCCAGGCGCATGGTCGAGGAAGAAGAACACGAAGCGCCGCATCGTGACCGCCTCCGGAACGGGCCCGAACGCGAACCAGTTGCCCGGCACCATGAGCGTGTAGGTCTCGACGGTGAAGGTGCCGGCTTTGACCGCGGGATCCGCCTCGCCAATCGCGCGCGCGGCATCCAGCGAATCGGCCTGCAGGATCACGAGGCCCCGCCGTTCTCCGCCGTTCACGAACGGTCCGCCGATCTTGCCGGCGTCGCCGAGCGAGTTGAGATGGGCCATGTGCTGCGCCTGAATCTCCTTGCGCTCTTCGGGCGTTCCCTTGCCGGAGTTCGGCCCGGTATTGAGGAAGTACAGGTAGAACGTCTGCAGGTCCGCCGGGGCGGGATATGTCTGCTGCGCGGCTCCCTGGCCAGCGGCCAGCAGCGATACCGCTATCGTCGCGATCGTCTTCATAAGCCTCCGAGACCACCATCCTAGCAAAGCTCGGCCGGGGCATGGCACCTCCCTTGCTGGCGTCGATCACCAGTTTGTAATAATGGAAGGCGTCTCCCCAGCCGCTCCGCCTCCGGTTTTCGGTCACGTCGATCAGAGCCACCGCGTCCTCCTCGTCGACGACGACGAGGACATACACCGGCTGCTGCGCAGCCGCCTCGAAGCCCGCGGGCATTCCGTGGTGTCGGTCGACAGCGGCGAGCAGGCGCTGCTGCGGCTCAGCGCGATCAATCCCGACCTGATCTTTCTCGACCTCGCGATGGCGGGCCTCACGGGGCTCGACGTCCTCGACATCGTCCGGGCGCGCGGGCTCGACATCGCCATCATCCTGACTACGGCGTTCGGGTCGGAGCAGGTCGCGGTCGAGGCCCTGCGGCGCGGCGCCGACGACTATCTGCGGAAACCGTTCGACCGCACGGAGTTCCAGGCCGTGCTCGATCGCACGCTGCGCCGGCTCGAGCTGAGCCGTGAGAACGCCCAGCTGCAGCTGCAGCTCGATGAAAAAGGACGGCAGCTGGCCGCGGAGCTTGCCCGGGCCGCTCAGGTGCAGTCGGAGCTGCTGCCGCGCGAGACGCCCAAACTGCCTGGCTTCGAAATCGCGGCGCGGTGCATCCCGGCGCGCGAGGTTGGCGGCGACTTCTACGACTGGCAGCAGCTGCCCGGCACGCTGAGTCTCACGGTGGGCGACGTCATGGGCAAGGGCATGCCGGCGGCGCTGCTGATGGCCACGGTGCGCGCCGTGCTGCGCGCGGTCGGATCGCAGCACAGTCCCGCGTCGGCCGTCCAGTTTGCCGCGGGTGCGCTCGATAGCGATCTCGCGCGCTCGGGATCGTTCGTCACGCTGTTCCACGGGCAGCTCGATCTGGCCAGCGCACGCTTCCGCTACGTCGATGCCGGACACGGGCACGTCGTGTTCCTCAGGGCCGACGGATCTACGGAAGAGCTAAAGCCCTGGGGGCTTCCCCTGGGAGTGCTTTCGGACGAACAATATGCGGAGGGCACCGTTGCGTTCGGCCCGGGCGACCTGCTGGTGGTATACAGCGACGGCCTGACGGACGCACGGCCTGAGCTTCGCGACCCGCAGGCGCTTGCCCGCCTTGTCGGACAGGGCGGCACCGCCAGCGAGATCGCGCAGAGGCTGACCGATCGCGCGCTGGAAGGCGATGGTCCCCTGCCCGACGACCTGACGATCGTGACGCTGCGGCGTCCGCCAGGGCTCCCCGCCGGCTGACAACGATGAAGGAAGATACGCCCGCTCCGGCGCAGCGGCTGCGCCCAGACTGGATCCGTCATGAGATCCGAAATCCCCTGAACGTCCTCACGGGATCGCTGCGCCTCATCGAGATGAGCGGCGTCACCCCGCAGCAGCAGAAACAGATCGACATGTGCCGTGCCGCGATCGATCGCATCGGCGGCATCCTCGACAGCCTCGTCGGCGCGTCGTCGGAGTTCGCGGCACAGGCGGCCGCGGAGCTGCGCGAGCTTGGCGGCGTCACGTTTCTCGCGAAGCCGTTCGAGCGCGGCGCGCTTCTGCGCACGGTGCAGCTGGCGGCCCGGACCCATCGCAACATCCGGCTCCTCTCGGCCGACGATGTGCCCGAAGTCGGCTGGCTGCTCGAGTCGCTGCTCGCCAGCTCCGGCTGTTCGCTCGAAGTCGTCAGCGACGGCGCCGCGTCGGTCGAACGCGCGCGCAAGGAGACGTTCAGCGCCATCCTGCTCGACCTCGACATGCCGGGAATGAACGGCGTCGAGGCGGCCCGCGCGATCCGCCACAACGAGCGCGCCGACGGGCACGATCCCGTGCCGATCGTGATCGTCAGCGGCCACGATCTCGAGAAGGCCTCGCGGGGCGACGCGACAGGCCTGACCGCCGGCGAGACAGACGATGACGGCGAAGTGGTCGTCAGCCCCGATCCCGAAGTGGCGCCGCTCGTGCCGGAGTTTCTCGAAAATCGCCGCGGCGACATTGCGCGCGTGCAGGCGTTCATCGACGGCGCGGACTGGGAGGCGCTGCGCAGCCTTGGCCACAAGATGAAGGGGACGGGGCGCGGGTACGGCTTCGCGCGCCTCACCGACATCGGCCGCGCGATCGAAGAGGCCGGCACGAACCAGGACGCCGACCGCGCGCGCGCGGCGGCGGCTGACCTCGCGCGCTATCTGGATCGCGTGCGCGTCGTGCCTGCCGACATGCGTCAGGCCTGACCGGCGATCAGGCCCGACGCGCCAATCTCGAAAGCCCGCTCCACTCCGTCTGACGCGGTCGCGCGCATCTTCCGCACGAGCATGCGGCGATGCAGGCGGCCGCCCGTCTCGCGCAGCCGAAGGTCGATCACGCCGCTCGCGAGGCGCGCCGCCACGGCACTGATGCGCGCCGCGCGGGGGTCGCCGTCCGACGTCACCACGAGCGTCGTGCACGCGAAGTTGTCTTCGAGGGCGAACACCAGGTCGCGGAAGAACTCCTCCTCCTCCGGTTCCGTGAACTCCGGCGGCACCAGCGCGGGCAGCGCGTCGATGACGAGCCGCGCCGCGTGGTGGGCGCGGATGTGCGGAATCAGGTCCGCCATCACCGCGCGCGCGTCGATCGCGTGCTGGCGCTGGCGCATCAGCGACAGCGCGGGCGATCCGTCGAGCAGCAGCACGGGTGAGCCCGGCGACGTGCTGATCGGCCAGCCGAATCGCGCGGCCGCTTCGGCGATGTGCGCCGGCTTCTCGCCGAGCGCGATGAAGATTCCGGGCTCGCCACGCCGGCCGCCCTCGGCCAGGAACTGCATCGCCAGCGTCGTCTTGCCCGCGCCGGAATCGCCGGTCACGAGCGTGACACGGCTCGCCGGCAGCCCTCCTTCGATGGCGGCATCGAGCGCGCCGACGCCCGTTGCCGCGCGCGGCGGTACGTCCGTCATCGGATCGAATCCTCGAAACGGCCGGGGTGGCGTGAATCGCTCAGGTTGAAACGGCGCGAGCGATCACGCAGACTGATCCCTCCCCAACGACCACAGGTCCCGCTGGAGTGCTGATGCTCTCGACCCACGTGTATCTCGATCGCCGCCGCGGCGGCGATCGCCGAAGTGATTTTCGCGGCGGCCGCCGCGCGGCCGATCTGATCCGGGCCGGCGCGACGGCCGGCGCGCTGCTGAGCGTGCTCGCCGTTCCCGCGGCGGCACAGACACGGACGCCGCGCGACACCAGCGCGAAGACCGGGACGACCGCGCAGCCGCGCGACGGCGTCAGCGCCACCAAGGACAAGCCGCCCGCGCCGGCGCCCGAACCGGCACCCGCGCCTGCCGTCGGCATGCGCTTCGGGGTGCACGTCGACTCGCTCGCCGAGGCCGACACGCACTCGCTGCCTATGAGCTTCGGTGTGTTCTGGATGGGTTCCTGGACACAGAAGCACGGCTGGGGCTACGCCGAACAGCACCTCACCGCCGCGCGCAACAGAGGCATCACGCCCATCGTCCACTGGTGGTACTGGGGCGACGACATCTCGCCGTCGTGCGTCGAAAACGGCTGCCAGGACAACCGGCAGGGCGTGTGGAAGGATCGCGCGACCTGGTACCGCATGACGCGCGAGCTGGGCGACGTCATCCGCCGCACAATGGGCGGCGCCGAAGCCATCGTCATCCTCGAGAGCGAGTTCAACAAGGGCGGCATCGAGGGGTACGAGCCGTTCGACGGCTACCTGCTCGATCAGATCGTCGAGCTGCACCGCGTCGCCGGCGTGAAGGTCATCCTCGGGTTCGGCAACTGGGGCCTGAGCAACTGGGCGCGCTTCGATCGCGCCGCGTCGGCGGCCGACATGGTCGGCACGCAGCTGCTCCGCTCCTCCGTCCGCGACGCCTCGACCTACCATCAGGCCCTCGACACGCTGATCTCGGGCGCGTCGCATCTGAACAACACCTTCCGGAAACCGAGCTTCATCATCGACCTGGCGCTCTCATCCTACCCGAGCGCCGAGTACGAAGCGTATCAGGAAGCCGTCGTCGCGCAGCTGTTCCAGCGCCTCGGCGAGCTGAAGGCGCTCGGCGTGACCGGCATGGTCTGGCGCGCCATCGTCGACGATCCGGCGATGGATCTCAGCAACTATCACGGAATCGCGGAGCGGCACTGGGGAGTCGTGAGAGCCGACGGATCCGCGAAGCCCGCGTTCCGCCCCTTCGCGGACGGCATCAGAGCGGCGACCGCCGCCGCCATCGCCCGCCGCTGACACGCCGGTCGACGATGGCCAGCCACCGATTCCTGGCCATCGTCGGACGCGGCTACTGCCCAAGCCGCTTGTAGAAGTTGATCCCGAAGTACGGGCCCGTGCGGTCGTCGGCCGTGTCGAACGACGAGCGCTTGAAGCCGCCGCGCAACATGATTGCCGTCGACGATGGCGCGTGCACGAACTCGACGAGGCCGCCGAGCATCAACGTCTTGATGTCGTCGTTGCCCTGCCAGATACCTTCAGCACCCAGGAAGTGCGCCCACGTGTCCTGCCATCCGTGATTCGTGATCTGGTGCTTGTACCCGAGCCGGCTCCAGAGATAGCTGTCGACCGTGTCGTAGCTAACGATGGCGTGAACATTGTCGATGTCGGTGGGCATGAGGTACGCGTCGGCGCCGAGTGAGAACCCAACCTCCATGCCCTCGTCGGAGATGTCGGTCTCGCTTCCGTCTGCATCCACGAATCTCTCATTCCGCCACTTGACGCTTGGGCCTGCGCCAAACTTGAACGTGTTGCGGTCGCCGAACTTCAGCCCGACCTGCGTGCTGATGCCGGGGCCGCTGACCTTCGTCGTCCCGCCGTTCTCCTCGAACTCGTACTGGAGGAAATTCGGCCGTACAGAAACCTGAAGTTCGAGGTCGTCCCTCAGCGGCTTGTTCCAGGTCGGACCGAAGAAGCCGTACATCATGCCGTCGGTGTCGAATTCGAGGCCGCCAATCAACGTCCAGTACGTGCCGCCGGCCGTCTGCGACAACACCGGCGTCGACACGGGCGCCGGCGCTGCCACCGGGGTGAACGTCACGCGGGGCGCGGTCTGGGCGTACGCGGCGCCCGGCGCCGCCACCGTGACAAAGAGTGCGGCCATCAGCACGGCCGGCGTGGGGAGCAGGGACTTCAATCTCATCAGTAACACATTCATCTCCTTGGCGCACAACGCGCCGTCGTGGCAATAGCACTTTTGGTACCAAAGCCCGCTACGGCAGAGCGTCACTCCCACGCTTTTGTGAAGGTATCGGCGACGCCGGTGTTCGCGTGCGGCGCCATGAACGGCGCGACGATGACCAGCGGACGAGCCAGCGATAGGGCCTTGCGTACGGTTTCCCGCGCCTGCAGGTCGTCATGCGGCCGCAGCGGTTCGATGGAGTACGGAACGTGGAACTCAGCGAACCGGGCGCGCGCTTCCGCAAGCCAGGGCTGCTGCTGCGGATCCGACTCGTCCAGCAGGAGCAGGACGTGCCCGACCTGGCCCGACAGCATGTTCCCGAACATTTCGTGCTTGTTCGGATAGGGGATCAGAAACACATCGTCCTGCAGCGGTCGGAGCCGGCCGCGCTCCATGGGCTTGTTCCCTTCGTCGAACCGCATGCCGAATGTGCGCGCCGTCATGTAGCCTTCGCCGGCGGCGACCTCGGCTCCCTCACGCTCGAGCATGCGCTTGACGACGTTGGCGCGGTCGCGCCCGAGGCCGCAGTGCACGTAGTAGCGCCCTTCGCCCTCGCGGGCGAGATCCCGGATCTTGTCGAGCGAGGCATCGTTGGCGCTGATCCAGGGCAGCATCGGCGCGTGAATGAACGTGAGGCCAATCTCCTGCGACGCGCGCGTCTCTTCGGCGATCCCGGGCGGCTCGAACGGCAGGACGGTGGGATGCGCCGGCAGAAACGGCTCGATGAGCGTCACAGCTCGATCAGGAACCGGAGCTCGTCACGAATGCTCCTCAGCGACTCGGGCCTGCCGGGACGGAAGCGCCGCTCGACGAGGGGCCAGGTCGTCTCGAAGTCGTTCCAGCCGCGGTTGCGCCACAGCTCGTACGCCGCGGCGGCGACGCCTGCGTGGCTGACGCCGTCGAGATCGTGCACGTAGACGGCTCCGCCGCGGCCCGCGTTGTCCCGCATCAGCGCGATCAGGATGCCGCCGGCGCGGAGGCCGCCGCGGTCGTCGCGCCCGAACGCGCCGGCGGGATCGATCTGCACCCACGTCGTCGCGATGTCGAACCCGGTCTGCGCGGACCAGTGGCGCAGGTACCCGTCTTCGGCGTAGTAGGCCTCTGCCGAATCGACGAGCGCGAGCACGTGCCTGACATTGAGCGACCGGAGGAAGTCGAACGCGGTCTGATCAGCGTACTCGCTGCCGCCGTCCGCGGTGGGAAACGACGTCGGAAATCCTGACCCGCGATACAGGACGCGCGGCTCCACGGTTCGGACGTTCGAGATGATGACGCGCCCCTTGCGATCGCGGACGATCGGGTCGCGCTCGACACCGTCGCTGTCGAGCGCCAGCGGGGCGCCGTGCCTCGGCGCCGGGCGCATCAGCGCGTACAGGCCCGCGCCGGCGGCGGCCGCCGCGATGGCGGCAATGACGATGGTGCGGCGAAGTCCGGGAGTCATCAGGCCACCTGATAGTAGAGCCACATGATGAACCGCATCACGTGGGCGAAATGCATGGCGAACTCGAGGCCCACCACCGCGAGCATCGCATAGAGCCCGATCGCGTGTGGCATCCGTTCGAAGCCCGATGCGACGGCCAGCGTCATCCGGTGGACGGCGGCGCTGCGGTCGTGGAGCAGCATCGCGCCGCCGCCGAAGGCCACGCCGAGCGCCGCGCCGCCGAGCATGTCCGACGGGTAGTGAAAGCCCACGCCCACCCGCACGACAATCAGGAACACGGCTGCCGCAGCCCAGGCGAGTCCGAGCCGCCGGCTCCAGCGGCCGAACGCCAGCGGCAGCGCCGCGAGCAACGCGGCATGATCGCTCGGAAACGATCCGAACGTCCGCAGGCCGTCGAACGATCCCGGCAGCCCGCGCACCGGCAGGAACGTGACGAACGGCCGATCGGCGTCGACGCCAATCGCGATCAGGCGCGCCGCGATATAGGCGCCCATCGCGCCGGCGCCGAACGTCAGCAGCCGCGCCCGGCTCTCGCGCCGCGTGATCGCGCGCACGGCGTTTCCCGCCCGCCACACGGCGGCCGATCCGGCGGGCCACACCCACAGCCATGCAGCGGTCAGCACCAGCAGGATGTCGGCGCCCTCGTCGGTGAGGAACAGGCAGATCCGATAGGGCCACGGCTGCGACGCGACCGCGTGATTGAGCCAGAGGAGGAGCCGGGCGTCGAGCTGGGGGAGCAGGCCGTCCATCGCGCTACGCAGCCTCCGCGGTCACCGGCTCGAACAGCGCCTGGCGCCCGGTGATCACGACGGGCCGGTTGAAGTGCAGGAACAGCGTCGACAGCAGCACGGCGTGATACGTCGCCCAGATGGTGTTGATCGCATAGGCGATTTCGACGCCGTAGCGCGACATCCAGAAATATCCGTACGCCGCGGTGACGAGGTTCGCCACCAGCAGCACGAGCTCGGGCCAGAGCCGGAGCAGGGGGATGGCGCCGCCCACGCCCTTCGGCGTGACGCCGAACGCCCGCTTCAAGCCGAAGACCGCCACGATGCCCGCCTTCATGTACGTGCGGAACGTGGCGAAGCTGAGCGCGCTGGCCAGCCAGACGCCCTTCAGCGAATAGTTGCGCAGCGCCATCCCGAAGAAGAACAGATTCATCGTGAAGACGATGTAGGGGACGAAGAAGATCAGGTACAGGTAGCCTTCGGATCGCAGCGGCCGCACGTCGAAGCCGACGAACAGCACCGGCGCGATCATGAAGATCAGCGTGGCGAAGCCGACGAAGTAATACGTACCCGACAGCATGTACTCCCACCACTGCCCCGCCGTGAGCTGCCGGGGGTTGCGGAAGAACTGGCCGATGACGCGCAGGCCGACGCCGAGCGTCCCCATGGCCCACCGCATCTGCTGCGTGAAATAGGCGGGCAGCGTCTCGGGCCCCATGCCCACGACGTAGTGGCGGTTGACGTACGCGGTGCGCCATGTGGCCGCGTGCAGCCGCACGGACGTGGCGAAGTCCTCGGTCACCGACGTCTCGTCGAAGAAATGGCGGCGCCCGCCGACGACCTGCTCCACCGACATCAGCGCCTCGCGCCGGATCACGACATTCGAGCCGCAGCAGAACATCGCGTTCGAGTCGGACTTGCCTTCGCAGATGTACTCGAAGAACACGGCCTGCTGATACGCCGCCGCGCGGGCGACCGGCAGGCCGCGCGTGTTGACGTAGACCTGCGGCACCTGCACGAACGCCAGCGCGGGGTCCTCCTCGAGCAGCGGCACGATGTCGCGAAGCCATGTGGCGTTCGGCCGCTGGTCGGCGTCGAGCAAGGCCACGTAGGGCTCGGCCAGCGTGGGCAGGACGTCGTTGATGGCGCCGGCCTTGTAGCCGGCGCGGTTCGTGCGCGTCACCAGCTCGATGCCGAACGCCGTCGCGAGCCGGGCCGCCCCCGACCGGCTCTCGGGCTTCGTCGAGTCGTCGAGCAGATAGACCGTGACGCGCGGGTAGTCCATGGCGAGCGTCGACGCGATGGTCTCGGCAAGGACGTCCTCCGACTCGTTGAACGACGCGATCAGCACGGCAACCGGCGCGTCGGCGCGGCGCGAGAACAGCCACGGCGTCGCCCGCCGCTCCCGCCGGGCGGCTTTGAGCACGCTCGTGAAATAGCCCACCCCATGCATACAGAGGAACAGCTCCGCCCACAGGAGGCAGAGCGCCATGATCCGGTCGGAGGGGGCGAAGCTCGAATCGAGCGGAATCGTCGTGAGGCGCACCGCGATGTACGCGCCCATGAGGATGAATGACGTGATGGTCATCAGGCCCATGAGCGTGTAGAGGCGGCTGCGGGAGAGGCGGGATCTGCTGCGGCTCATCGGTTCTGAGGCGCCACCATCCGCAAACCCCGTACCGGCCGCGATCGGCCGGCCGACTCCCGGAATTTCCGGAAGGGTACGCCACTTGCTATGAGCTCAGGTGGCTTTCAGGGAGGACTGCGACGTGAACTCACACATCAGAAACATCGCGCGGCCCGCGGCGGCGCTGGCGATGGCGCTCTCCATCGGCGCGGCCGCCGCATGTGGCGGCGGCGGGGCGAAGGACAAATACATGGAAAACGGCGCGACCCCGGAGCAGGCGCTGGTGGCCGCCGCTTCCCAGGGAGACAAGGATGCCGTGGACGAGCTGCTCGCCGACGGCGTGCAGGTCAACGCCCAGAAGACCGACGGCACGACCGCGCTGATGGCCGCGGCCGAGCACGGCCATGCCGATACGGCACAGCTGCTGATCGACAAGGGCGCCGACGTCAACGCGATCAAGCCCGACGGCTGGATGGCCGTGATTGCCGCGGCGCAGGGTGGCAACGTCGACGCCACACGTCTGCTTCTGGACAAGGGCGCGAACCCCAATGCGGCGACGAAGGAAGGCTTCACGTCGCTGATGGCGGCCGCACAGCGCGGCGGCGAAAACGTCGTGACGCTGCTGCTCGATCGCGGCGCGACGGTCGACACACGGAACCGCGACGGGTGGACCGCGCTGATGGCGGCCATCGAGCCGGGCGACGCCGAGATCGTCCGCATACTGCTCGAGAAAGGCGCCGACCCGAATCAGGCCAACGCCGACGGCTGGACGGTGCTGATGGCGGCGTCGCAGGCGGGCCGGGCCGACGTGGTCAAGGTGCTGCTCGAGAAGGGCGCGAAGCCCGACGCCACCAACAAGGACGGCTGGACGGCCCTCATGGCGTCGTCCGAAAAGGGCAACGAAGACGTGGTCAAGGCGTTGCTGGACGGCGGCGCGGACCCGAACACCCGCACGAAGGACGGCTGGACGGCCCTCATGAGCGCGGCTGAAAAAGGCCGCGAGAAGATGGCCGCGCTGCTGGTCGAGCAGGGCGCGAGGACGGACTTCAAGAGCTCCGAAGACCGCACGGCCCTGGCCTACGCCGAGCGCGGCGGCCACAAAGGGGTCGTCGACGCGATCGGCAAGGCGTCCGGAAAGCCCGGCGGGTAGTCCCTGATGCGTGATTCGGTACGGCGTGTGTGCGCAATAGCGTTCGTGGCTGCCGCGGCCACGGCGGCGGCCTGCGACGCGGAAGCGCGCGCGCGCCGCGATCTCGCACGCCTCGGCGTCGACTACTCGGACGAGGCGCTGTCGCGGCGCGCGGGCGAAGGCGATCACCGCGCCGTCCGCCTGCTGATCGACGCCGGCATGAACCCGAACACCGATCCCGCGAAAGGTCCGACGCCGCTGATGCAGGCCGCGGCCGGCGGACACCATGAGGTCGTGTCGCTCCTCATCGACGACGGCGCCGACCCGAACGCCCGGCGGCCCGACGGCTCGACGGCCCTCCACGACGCCGCCACCGGCGGCCACACCCGGGCGGGCGAAGTGCTGCTCGCGAAGGGCGCCGATCCGAACGTCGCCGACTCGGCGCAGCGCACGCCCCTCATCAACGCGATACTCGCGCGCAAGGAGGATCTCGTGGCGGCGCTGCTCGACAAGGGCGCGCACGCCTACGTGCAGGACGACAAGTGGTCGGCGCTCATGCTCGCATCGTTCCTGGGACAGCAGCAGGCCGTCGAGAAGCTGATCGACAAGGGCGCGAAGGTCGACGTCGCGAACGACCTCGGCCGCACCGCGCTGATGTATGCCGCCAGCCGCGGCCACGACACGGTCGTCGCGCGCCTGCTCGAGAAGGGCGCGCCCGTCGACGCGCGCGACGCGGGCGGGCACACCGCGCTCATGTACGCCGCGGCCAACGGCAACGCGGCGACGGTGCGCACGCTGCTCGGCGCGGGCGCGGACGCGAGCCTGGCCAACACCAACGGGCAGACGGCGGCGGCCTACGCCGGCGCCAACGGTCATGCCGAGGTGCTCAGCGCGCTCGGACAGACAGGAAGCCCGGGTTAGCGCATGCGCGCGCACGCTCCCCGCGTCGCTCTCCTCATCCTGCTCCTTGCCGCGACCGCCGATGGTCGCCAGAGTGCGCCCGCGCCGCCACCCGCGCCGCCGCCGCTGCCGGTCGCCCGCCTCGAGGCGCACCGCAACGCCGCTTCGGCCGATCTGGCGGCCGCCGAGCGCCGGTTCCTGCACTTCGCCGGCGACCAGCGGCAGCTCGATGAGGCCGCCGCGATCGCCTGGCGCTACGTCACGAAGAACTACGTGCCGGCGACCGGCCTCATCGCGGCGGTGCCGAACTACGACTACGCGAC
>DATKDT010000120.1:0-2272 GCA_035512575.1 Vicinamibacterales bacterium
AACGCCTCGAGCGCCGCGCGTGGCACGCTGGCGCCGTCGAATGCCCGGCGGAGGTCGGCCTCGCCGGCCGCGTCGCCGAGCAGCGTGCCGTAGCCGAGCTCCTCGACAAGCGCGCGATGCGGCCCAATGTCGGAGAGCACGGGATAACAGCCGCAGAACACGCCTTCGAACAGCGCCTTCGGGCTGCCTTCCGTGCGCGACAGCGACACGAAGCAGCGCGCATCGCGGAGGTACGCCGGGAGCTCGCCGTTCGGCACGCGCGCGTGCCACGCGACGTCGGGGCGCGCCGCCACGGCGTCCTGCAGCGGCCCCGCGCCGATCACCATCGTCTTCACGCCTCGCGGCAGCCGCTCCATCAGCCGGTCGAAGCCCTTGATGGGCAGCAGCCGTCCGACGTAGATCGCATCGAAGGCGCGCGGTCCGCTCCCGGGGGAGAACGTGTCCTGATCGACGCCGTTCGGCACGACGGCCGACGGCACGCGCAGATCGGCGAAGGCCGCAGCCAGCTGCGCGGAACCGTAAATGACACCGTCGGCGGCGCGGAGCAGCGCGCGCTCGAAGCCGAAGACCGCCCTGCGCGCGATCGGATTGGTGACCCGGCGCTCGAGCAGCATGTTGTGCGCCCAGTGATAGCCCATGCGAATCACCAGCGGCGCACCGGTGCGCTGCTTGAGGATCGCGCCGGCCCACGCGCCGTGAAACTGCTTCGTGCGGATAATCGACGGCCGCGGGATCCGCCGCGCCGCGCGCGCGGCGCCCAGCGTCGACTGGGCGAGCTTGCCGCCGCCGGCCACGGGCGCCGAAACGAACCCGGCCGCGGCCCATGCCGGTTCGAGGGCGTCGTACTCGAAGAAGCAGACGTCGAAGTCGCGCGCAAGCAGTCTGTAGTAGGCGAGCTCCCGATCCCCGGAACCGACAGCAGTCAGGCGCCGGCTGCCGCTGCCGAGCAGCATGACCTCCAGAAGAACGGGACGCGTCATCGCTTTCTCAGGCAATACTCCACGCGCGCCTCGTTCCACCGCACGACCTCGAACGCCTCCTTCAGGAACGCCAGCACCTGCGGGCGCACGCTCTGCGCCTCCTTCAGATTGCATCCGCCTACCGTTTCCGGCAGCGACACGAAGGTCACGTAGAAGATGCCGCCCGTCTCGAGGGCTTGATGGATCGCCCGCGCGACGGCCAGCGGCTCCGGGACGTGCTCGAGCACGTGATAGCAATAGGCCACCTGACAGCGCTGGCGCTCCAGACCGGCCGGCGGCAGATCCGACACGACGGGCAGGACCGTGGCGACGTCGGCGTGAAAGCTGCCGGCGAAGTCGAGCGCGGCGCCAGGCACGTCGACCAACGTCAGCGCGCGCGCGCCGTGCCGCCGCGTCAGGTACGCCAGCGCGCCAACGTTACATCCGTAATCGAGCACTGACGCGCCCGCGAGGTGCTTCCGTTCGAAGATGTGCGGCTCCCATTTGAGGCCCGCGACGATGTTCCAGAACATGACGTCGGTCCCCGCCCAGTGGTCGCGCGCGTCGGCCGTCGACTCGCCCGGCGTGAACTGGTCCCGCACCTCGAACTTCACTTCCCACCGGCCGCGCACGGGCACGTCGACGAGCGGCACGTCGAACCTCGCCGCCGCATGGCGCGACATCGCCAGAATCATCTCGAGCTTGATCCGCCCGAACTCCTCGAGGAACTCGATGGGATCGACGCGCAGCTTCGAGTAGCGCCAGCGCCAGAGCGCCTCGACGAATGCCCGCACGTCGGCGCGGGACATTCCCGCGGCGACCGGCGACGCCGCGAGCACGCGCGCGCCAAGCGTGTTGAACAGCGGGCCGAGCACCGGCCGGGCGGCGACATAACGGATGCGGCTCTTGAGAATCACATGTCCCTACTGGATGTAGCCGAGCGACCGGAGCCGCTCGCGCAACTCGGGCGTCAACAGGCTCGAGCCCGCCACGCCGCCGAGCAGATTGACGACGGTGAAGCGGCGCGGCTTCCAGGCCGGCAGCCGTCCTATGAAGACGCCGGGCGTGAGCCCGGGCGTGAACGTTTTCGGCACAATCCGGCCCTCGTTGGGGACCGAGAACTGCAGCGGACGCGGCTCCTGTCCAAGGAACACCTGGCCGCATCCGGCGGTCCCGGCGGCCAGCGTGAAGCGCACGTCGGCGCCCACCGGCTCCACCTCGAACATGATCGTGCGATCCACTTCCCTGCTCCCCGCGCGCAGACGCAGCCGGCTGGCCTCGGCGTTGAGCTCGATCCGATCGAACGCGTTCAC
>DATKDT010000121.1:0-3102 GCA_035512575.1 Vicinamibacterales bacterium
GGGGGGTGGCGGGAGGAGGGTAACGCTACACTCCCCCGCGGTGCAACTTTCCGGCTGCTTCCGTGTTCGTAGATCAGTGACCGCAGGCGGGGCCCCGCGCCGGCAATGACGGACGTCGCCCGGTTCGAGGCGTTCGTCCGCGAATACCAGGACATGGTGTTCGCGACGGCCGTCCGCCTGCTCGGCCGCGAATCGGACGCGGAGGACGTGGCGCAGACGGTGTTCATGCGCGCGTTCGAGCGGTTCGCGGAAGTCGGCGGCAACCCCGCCGCACCGGGGTGGCTCAAGACGGTCACCACGAACCTCTGTCTGAACCATCTCTCGCGCTACCGGGCGCGATGGCGGTTCTTCAGCGAAATGGAGCGCGACGATGGGATGCCGCGGCTGGAGGCGAGAATCGCGCGGCTCACGTCGGCCGATGAGGACCTGGAGCGGGTGGACATGCAGGAGCGCCTCGAGCGGGCGCTGCGCCGGCTGCCGGAACACCAGCGCGTGCCGCTGGTGCTGTTCCATTTCGAAGAGATGAGTTATCAGGCGATTGCGGACGTGCTCGGCGTGTCGCTGGCCAAGGTGAAGAGCGACATCCACCGCGGCCGCGAGGCCCTGAAGCAGGAGCTGTCGGTGTCACATGGATCCCGCTGATCTCGATCGCCGCCTCGACCGCGAGCTGCGCGCGCTGCCGCGCCCGCGCGCGCCGCTCACGCTGGTGCCGCGCGTGATGGCGGCCGCCGCGCGGCAGGCGGCAGCGCCGGCACCGGCGCCTACCGGATGGTCGACCTGGCCGCGTTCGTGGCAGACGGCGGCGCTGGCCGCCCTCGTCGCCGTGTGCGCGGGCATTGCGTGGCTGCTCACCGCGCCACCGGCCCCCGTCGCCGAGATGGCGCGGACGGCCGGCGAAACGGCCGCCCTCATGCGCGTGCTCTGGGACGTGCTGCTGCAGCCGGCCGCGCCGTACTTGCTCGTGCTCGGAGTCGCGTTCGCCCTCGCATGCGCCGCCGCGTGGGCTGCGCTGGACGTCGCCCTTGGAGGGGCATCACAGTCATGACCACCATCCACAAGCGCGCACTGCTCGCGTGCGTCCTGGTTGCAGGCTTCGCGGCCGGCGCTACCCTCTCGGCGCAGGATCCGCCGCCGCCTCCCCCGCCGGCAGAAAGCCGGCCGGCTGCGGATCCCGAGCCCCACCGCCTGGAGCGGCGCCTCTATCGCCATCCAATCCTTCGCATCGCGCAGAACTACACGCTTCCGGCCGGCGAAACTGTCCGCGCCGTGCAGACGATTTTCGGCGATGCCTATATCGACGGCCACGTCGATCACGACGTCGTCGTCATCATGGGGTCCGCCCGGCTCGGCCCGGCCGCGGTGGTCGACAGATCGCTGGCCGTCTTCGGCGGCAGCGCCACAATCGATCAGGGCGCGACCATCGGGCGCGACCTGATCATCGCGGGCGGCACGCTCACGGCGCCCGAGACCTTCTCGCCCGACGGCCACCACGTCGTCATCGGCAGCCCGTGGCTGGGCGCGATGCTCGAGAACGTCGCGCCGTGGATCACGCGGGGCCTGCTGTGGGGGCGTCTGATCGTGCCCGGCCTGGACTGGGTCTGGGCCATTGTCGGCATCTTCTTCCTGCTCTACCTCGCGCTGAACACGGTCTTCGACCGGCCGGTGGGCGCGTGCGCGGATGCCCTCACACGCCGGCCGCTCAGCATGTTCCTGACCGGCCTGCTCGTGCTGATGCTGGCCGTGCCTCTGATTGTGCTGGTGGGCGCAACCGTCATCGGCCTCGTGCTCGTGCCGTTCATCGTGTGCGCGCTCATCGTCGCGGGGCTCGTCGGCAAGGCCGGCGTCCTGCGCGCGATTGGACGCAGCGTGCTTCGCTCCGATTCGCCCGAAGGGCGCATGCGATCGACGATGGCGTTCGCGATCGGCTTTGGCCTGCTGACGCTGGCGTACATGGTGCCGGTGTTCGGCTTCGTGACGTGGGCGCTGACCACCGTGCTGGGATTCGGCGCGGCGACGGTCACGTTCCGAAACATGCTGCGGCGGGAGCGTCCCGCGCCGGAAGCCGCGCCCGTGAAGCCGTCGGAATCAGTGGCGCCGGTGGCGCCTGCCGCCGCCTTTGCCGCGTTTCCGGAGGACATGGCGGTCCCGGCTGACGCGCCGGCGCAGGCGGCGTCGATTCCGATCCCGCCACCGATTCAGCGGTCGGCGTTTTCAGAAGGCCTGGCGCAGTACCCGCGCGCCACGTTCCTGGATCGCGTGGCGGCGTTCGCGCTCGACGCCGTGCTGGTGGCGATTGCCGGCGCCGTGCTCGATCTGAACCGGTACGAGGGGTACTACCTGCTCATGCTGCTCGCGTATCACATCGTCTTCTGGGCGTGGCGCGGCACGACGCTGGGCGGCATCATCTGCAACCTGCGCGTGATACGAACCCATGGCGCGGAGCTGCGATTCGTCGACGCGCTGGTGCGTGGGCTCACCAGCGTGTTCTCGATTGCCGCGCTCGGCATCGGATGTTTCTGGATGCTGCAGGATGACGAGCGGCAGATGTGGCACGACAAGATCGCCGGCACGCTGGTGGTCAAGGTGCCGCGGGATCTCGTGCTGCCGTAACCGGCCGGCGGGTGGGGACGGTGTACGATGTGCGTATGAAGCGCCCCGCAGTCAGTCAAGGTCGTGAACGGCTCGTAAAGACACTCACAATCGAGCCGGCGGGGAGACGACAATCACGACGGAAGTTGATCGTGGAGATCCTGGACCCGGCGGTCGCCGAAGGCCAGTGGACCTGGGAGCTTGGCGCCCGTGGTCTGCGGTTCAAAAGCCGCCGGCCGCGGCGATGATCCTGCTGCCTGAGTGAGAGCGACAAAGTGGAACTGTAGCGGGTTTCATCCCGCGCGCACGGCCCAGCGCAGTTTCGCGGGGGAGGCGCGGCGGTTGGCGCGTGTCTCTTCCATCGACGCCCGAATTACGTCGCCGGCGACGTCCGAGTACACCCCCTCGCGATGCCCGGCCTGAAACGCCTTCTTCACGCGCCGGTCTTCGCCTGAGTGAAACGTGATGATCGCGGCGCGCCCGCCTGGCGCCAGGCAATGCGGCAGCATCCGC
>DATKDT010000122.1:0-58325 GCA_035512575.1 Vicinamibacterales bacterium
GACGTTCGCGATGACCTTCAACGACGGCGCGGCCTCGATGAGCTCGCGATTGATCTTGTCGGTGAGCTGGCAGATGAGCGCATCGGCCTGCGCCACGCGCTGCAGCAGGTCGGCCCGCGGCCAGCCTTCGGAAGGGCCGACATCGACAGTGGCGGCCTGTTCGAGCGGCGCGAGCACGCGCGCTGGCAGCTTGCGGGTGACGAGGACGGACGGCACGGATGTCGATTGTACTCGGCCCGGCGGGCAGCGTGGTAATATCACGGTATTACCATGCCGACGATCACCGTGAAACTGGACAAGAAGCGCGCGGCGCGCCTCGCCCGCTGGGCCCGCCAGAGCAAGGTGCCCAAGTCGGAGGTCATTCGCGCCCTGATCGACCGGGCCGGGCCGATTGAGACGGGCGACGACCTCATCGAGTGGGTCGAGCAGGCGGCGGGCAAGGGGTTGGGACTGGCTCAGGACAAGCCGTGAGCCGGCCCGTCCTGCTGGACACGTCCTTCCTGGTCGCGCTCGAACGCGAGACGGCGTCCGGCGAGAGTGGGCCCGCTCGCCGCTTCCTTCCGCAGCTTCGCGGGCGCCCGCTGGTCGTGTCGGTCGTCAGCGTCGAGGAGATCCTCGAAGGCGCGGCCGACGAACGCGCGGCTTTCGCCTCGCTGCAGCGGTTTGCCGTCCAGGGTCTGCATCTGGCGCAGGCCCGCCGCTGCGCGCTGCTCCAGCGCCGGGCTACCCGACGGCTCGGCGAAAACGACGCATGGCTGGTCGCGACCGCGGACGCGCTCGACGCGGATGTCGTGGGAGCCGATCGACGGTTCGAGCGGCTGGGCCCCCGCTACCTTCGCTTTCGGTGAGACTAATTTGGCGGAGAGGGTGGGATTCGAACCCGGCCTCAGTGGCCGTGTGACTTGCAGTAGTCGCAGTGGGTGCAGGGCACGGACGGCTCGATGATGCACGGGCCGTCGTCCTCACGGGCGATCGCGTAGACGGCGTGGCTGAAATGCAGCGGCCGCTGCGGCGCGCCGCGCCAGACACCCGGGCCCGGGCCGACGGGGGCCGGCTCGCCAAGCTGTTTCGCGATGGCCTCACGCACGAGCGCGCGCAGTTCCTGTTCGTTCACGCGACTTCCAATTCCACTTGGTCGACTATCCCGATGATCGCGGCGTCGACAGGCGCGGCTTTCCTGCCCAGCGCCTCGCCTGCGGCCCGTCCTTCGATCACGACCAGCACCTTCTCTCCCACGCCAGCACCCACCGAATCGATTGCAAGAATCGCGGCGCCGCGCGGCGTGTCGTCGAGCGACAGCAGCTGCACGAGCAGCAGCTTCGCGCTATCCAGCTTCGCGCTCTTCTGAGTCGAGGTCACCGTCCCCACCACTCGCCCAATCTGCATCAGGGCACGTCCACTTCGTCGACGATGCCGACGATGCAGGCGTCGGCTGGAGGCTGCGCGGGGTGGAACGGAAACGACGCTTCCTTGCCCTTGACGAAGAACACACGCTCGCCGACGCCCGCGCCCACGGAGTCGAGCGCGACCAGCGCGCGGCCGGCATCCTTGCCGTCGGCGCCAATCGGCTGCACGACGAGCAGCGTGATGCCGTCGAGTTCGGCGTCCTTCATGGTCGCTACGACGTCGCCAATCACACGCGCGAGCTGCATCAGGCTTTGACTTCGATGTGGTCGATGATGCCGACGACGGCGGCGTCGACCGGGCAGTCCTTCAGGCCCGAGGCCATCCGCGCGGAGCTGCCGCTGACGATGAGCACCGTCTCGCCGACGCCGGCGTCGACCGTGTCCACGGCGACCAGATAGCTGCCTTCGGGTTTGCCGGCGGGATCGATCGGACGGGCGACCAGCAGCTTGCTGCTGACCAGCCGCTCGTCCTTGCGTGTGGCGACGACCGTTCCGACGATGCGCGCGAGAAGCATGCGCGGCTACGCCTTACGACTTCGCGCCGCTGGAGGCCTTGCCGATCGGCAGGATGTCTTCGAGATTCGCGTGCGGACGCGGAATGACATGCACCGAGACGAGCTCGCCCACGCGCCGCGCCGCGGCCGCGCCGGCGTCGGTGGCCGCCTTCACCGCGGCCACGTCGCCGCGCACGATGGCCGTCACGTAGCCCGCGCCAATCTTCTCCCAGCCGACCAGGTTCACCTTCGCGGCCTTGACCATGGCGTCGGCCGCCTCGATCATCGCCACGAGCCCCTTGGTCTCAATCATTCCAAGCGCTTCGCCCATACAGTGCCTAATCCTTTGTAATCGCCTTGACCGCGTCCTCGATGAGGGCCGTCAGCTGGCGGTATGTTAGCTGAATTCGGTCGTTCGGGGGTTCGGAAGTTCGGGGGTTCGGGGGTTCGGGTTCGGCAGTGCTCGTGGCAACGAGCCGATTGGCGGATTCCGGGGCGATCACGACCTGGCACGTCTCCCCCGACCCGCTCACATCGTCCGCACAGATGGGCGCGGGCGAGGCGATGCCGTAGTGGCCCCGCAGGTCCTGCAGCCGTCTGACCTCGGCGCGCGACAGCAGCCGCTCCCCGCCCAACAGCCGCGCCACCAGCGTGATGTGGGCGGCATGCTCGATCGTCTCCATCTTGTAGTACGCGGAGAACAAATCCTTGCCGATGGCCAGCGCGCCGTGGTTGGCCAGCAGCATGCCGTCGTGCGCCTTCACGAACTTCGACACCGCCGCGGGCAGCTCCTTCGTCGAGGGCGTGCCGTACTCCGCAATCGGAATGCTGCCCAGCGTGGTCACGACCTCGGCCAACACGGCGCGATCGAGCGCCACGCCCGCCACCGCGAAGCCGGTGGCCAGCGGCGGATGCGCGTGCACCACGGCCTGCACGTCGGGCCGTTCGCGGTACGCGGCCAGGTGCATCTGAATCTCGGTTGAAGGCCGGCGGCCGCCGGCGTCGCCGACCACGCGGCCGTCGAAATCGGTGACCACCATCATGTCGGGCGTCATGAAGCCCTTCGACACGCCGGCCGGCGTCATCAGCAGCCGCGACGCGTCGAGCCGCACGCTGATGTTGCCGTCGTTCGAGGCAACGTAGCCCCGCGCGTACAGACGCCGCCCGATTTCGACGATGTCGGCGCGAAGGGAGGCCTCAGACGCGCTCACGATGGGGTGTCATGATACCTGGCGCGGCAAGTCTCGGAGCAGAAGTACAGCATGCTCTCGCCCGTCCCCACCTTGATCGCGCGATCGGGCAGCAGATACGTGCCGCAGACCGGATCGCGCACGAGCGGCACCGAGGCGCGGCCGTTCTTCCGCTCGCGCCGCGGGCGCCGCATGGGGCCCATGATGATGCGCCACAGGATCCTGAGGATGACCAGGATCAGAATGATGCGAAACAGCCAGTTCATGTGACGCTAGCCCGGACCGCCCGGCGGCGTGCCGGCCGCCGGGTGCGCCGAGCGCAGCCCGTCGAGCGCGCGCTTCGCCGCCTGTCCTTCGGGCGAGTCGGGCGCCAGCTGCACGACCCGCTCCCACGATTTCGCCGCCGCATCGAGATCCTGCTTCGCGAACGCCAGCACGATCCCCTGATTGAGCATCGTCTTGGTGTGCGACGGGTTGACGCCGAGCGAGTGCGCAAACTGCGCGAGCGCGCGGTCGGGCTGGTTGGTGTAATAGAACGCGATGCCCAGATCGGTGCTCACGTCGGGATCGGCCGGCCTGAGGCGCAGCGAGTCTTCGTACCACTTGATCGCATCGTCGAAGCGATCGGCGTCGAAGTAGAGATTGCCAAGCTCGGCGCGGATGGCGGCGTTCTGCGGCTCGGTCGACGCCTGCACGGCAAGCTGGTTGGCGCGCTGCTCGTCGAGCGCGCGCGCCGGCTCCTGGCTCTGGCCCGCAGTCTGGGACGCCACCTGCTGCGGCGGCGCCGCGGCCGGCGCCAGCGGGCCGCGCTGGCTGCCGATCATCCAGCCGACCATCAGGCCGAAGAACGTGCCTGAAATGGCGAAAAAGAGGGATTCTCGAGACACGGTTACTCGATCATATCAAGACGTCGAGGTAGTCCCTGACCGCGCGGTCGAGGCCCACGAACAGCGCGTGGCTGATGAGGGCGTGGCCGATGGAGACTTCGTCGAGGTGCGGCAGGGTCTTGAAGAGCGGCAGGTTGGCCAGATCGAGGTCGTGGCCCGCGTTGACGCCGAGGCCAAGCGAGTGCGCGAGCTCGGCGGCGGCCGAATAGGCTGAAAACGCCGCGGCGCGCTCCTTCTGTCCGGCCGCGAAGTCGCGCGCGTAGGGCTCCGTGTAGAGCTCGATCCGGTTCGCGCCCAGCCGCTTCGCCCAGCGGACCGGCGCCTCGGCCGGATCGACGAACAGACTGATGCGGATCCCCTCGAGCTGAAGCCGCCGGATGACGGCGGTGAGACGTTCGGGCGAGGTGTCGGCCGACCATCCTGCCTGGCTCGTAACCTCTCCCGGAACCACGGGGACGAGCGTGCACTGGTGCGGCTTGATCTCGAGCACGAGATCCATCAGCTCGGCGCGCGGATCGCCTTCGATGTTGAACTCGACACGGTCGCGGAGCGGCGCGAGCAGGCGCGCGATGTCGCGCACGTCCTGCCGCGTGACGTGCCGCTCGTCGGCGCGCGGATGCACGGTGATGCCGGGCGCGCCGGCATCGATGCAGGCCTGCACCGCGTCGACGACGCTCGGGATGCGGCCGCCGCGCGAATTGCGGATCGTCGCGACCTTGTTGATGTTGACGCTCAACCGGATGCCGGAGCTAAAGCTCCGGCCTACCACTGCTTCACCACCTCGGCGATCTCGTCGGCCCAGGCCTGGATCTGCGACTGGTCGCGTCCTTCGATCATGATGCGCATCAGCGGCTCGGTGCCCGAATAGCGAACGAGCAGGCGGCCCTCGCCTTCGAGCCGCTTTTCGATGCCCTTCATGACGGCCTTCAGAGCCGGGTCGCCGTCGATCGGCCGCTTCTCGCGCACCTTGACGTTGACCAGCACCTGCGGAAAGGTCACGAGGTCGGACGCAAGCGACGCGAGCGCGCGTCCCGTGTCGGCCATCACGCGCAGGACGGCCATGGCCGTCGCGAGGCCGTCGCCCGTGGCCAGGTGCTCGTCGAAGATCACGTGCCCCGACTGCTCGCCGCCGAGCGCGATGCCCTTCTTCTGCATCTCCTCGGCGACATACTTGTCGCCGACGGGGCACCGGGGCATGGCGATGCCGTGCTCGCGCAGCGCGATCTCGAGGCCGATGTTGCTCATCACGGTGGCAACCACGGCATCGCCCGGCAGCAGGCCGAGCGGCTTGCGGTGCAGCGCGCACATCAGCAGCACGGCGTCGCCGTCGACGACGCGGCCGTCGGCCGCCACGAAGATGGCGCGGTCGCCGTCGCCGTCGAAGGCAACGCCGACGTCGATCCCTTCCCTGACGACATAGTCCGCCAGGAACTCGGGATGCGTCGATCCGCACCCGAGATTGATGTTGCGCCCGTCCGGACTCGCGCCGATGACGCGCGTGTCGAGGCCGAGCCCGTGAAACAGGCGCGGGCCGGCGAGGCTCGTCGCGCCGTTCGCGCAGTCGATGGCGATCCTGAGCTCGTGCAGCCGCGCGGGGTCCGGCAGCATCTTGCGCACGTGCGCGACGTACTCGTCGGTGTATTCCACGCGCGGCACGGCGTCGCTCAGGCCGGTTTCGTCGACCTCCCACGAGCGGTCGGCCACCACGGCTTCGATGTCCTGCTCGCGCGCCTCGCTGATCTTGCCGCCGCGATCGCAGAAGACCTTGATGCCGTTGTCTTCATACGGATTGTGCGACGCCGAGATGACGACGCCGAGGTCGTACCGGCGCGCGGCCGTGAGAAAGGCGATGGCCGGCGTCGGAATCACGCCGGCGCTTTCGGTCGTGCCGCCTTCGTAGGCCGCGCCGCGCGACAGCGCGCGCTCGATCCACGCGCCCGACTCGCGCGTGTCGCGGCCGATCAGGATGCGCGGGCGGTACCCGCGCCGGCCCGGCTCGGGCGGCATCGTCCTGACAATCGCGGCGCCGAGGCGCGTGATGGTGGGAATGTCGAGCGGATGGTTGCCCGCGACACCGCGGACACCGTCGGTGCCGAACAGAGGCTGGCGTTTGCGGGCTGGCTGGCTCACCGAATGCGGACTTCCACGACTGCGGGCTCGACGCGGCTCACGCCAAACGCGCGCGACGGATCGATCCGGACCGGAAGATTGTACCGGCCGGGTCCGAGCCCGGCAAGGTCGACATAAGCAACGACCTGCGACGCATCGAGCTGGGCGAGCGCCTCGCGGCCGCCGCGCACGGCGACCAGCACCGTTCCCGCCACGTCCGCTTCGGCGCCACCCGGCGTGTTGCGTGGCTCCACGCGCACGGTCCCGAAGGTCCGCTCGATGGGCGCGGGCAGGATTTCGACGCGCACCGTCGCGCTCAGCGGCTCACGCAGACGCAGGGCGCTGTCGTCGACGCCCACCGTCACCGTCTCTTCGACGTTGCGCGACAGCCCGTCCACCACAACCGGCTCGGTCGTCGCGTCCCGCAGTGCGTGCAGGTCGGATGAGGGGCCGATGACTTCCACCGACGCGGGCGTCACCGTGATGCGGCCCAGCACGTAGCCGGGCGCCGGCTCGCCCTCGACGTCGGCGCGGATCGGCACCTCGCGCGATTCGCCGAGCTCGAACGCCAGATTGATCGTCTGCGGAATGACCTGCGACACCGTGACGCCGAACGGCGTGCGCACCTGATCGGTCCGCAGGTGGAACAGGCGCGATCCCGGACGGGCCGCTTCGAGGTCCAGAATCGCGACAACATCGCCCGTCTGCAGCCGGCTGAGCAGACCGGAGGATCCGCGCAGCCGCACTTCGACCTGATCGGGCGGGTTGCCGACGAGCTCGAGCCGCTCGGGCCTGTTCCGCATCTCGAGCGGCACCTGCGCGATGCGCTCGACGACGTAGTCGCCCGCCATCGTGAACCAGAGCAGCGCCGCGACGGCCAGCGCCAGCATCTTCAAGCCGAAGTTGCGGAAAGGGTTGTACGCCATCAGAGCTGGTAGGCGCCCACCGCGCGCCTGCCGCGCGTGCGGCGCTGCGCGATCAGCGCCTGGAGCCGCGCGCGCAGCGTTTCGGCCGTGAAGTTACGCTCGATTTGACCGTCGACCGCAACGGAGATTTCCCCGCGCTCCTCCGACACGACGACGGCGACGGCGTCGCTTTCCTCCGTCAGGCCGATCGCCGCGCGATGCCGCGTGCCCAGGTCGCGATCCAGCTTCGGGTTGACGGTGAGCGGCAGGAAGCACGCCGCCGCCGCGACGCGGCCCTCCTGGACAAGCGCGGCGCCGTCGTGCAGCGGCGATCCGGGCTGGAAGATCGTGACCAGCAGGTCGTACGTCACGGCGGCGTCGAGCGGGATGCCGCTCTCGATGTAGTTGCGCAGCCCGATCTCGCGCTCGACCGCGATGATCGCGCCAATCCGCTTCGACGCCAGCATCGTCGCCGCCACCGCCACTTCCTCGATCATCTCGTCCACGGTTTCGGCGCGCGTGAAGTAGCGGAAGAACGGCGCGCGCCCGAGGTTGGCGAGCGCGCGGCGGATGTCCGACTGAAAGATCACGATGGCCGCGAACCCCACGTACACGAGCAGGTTGCGGATGAGCCAGTTGACCGTCTGGAGGGGCGCCAGCCGCGAGACGTAGAACAGCAGCAGCACCAGCACCGAGCCGAGTGCCATCTGCACCGCTCGCGTGCCCCGAATGAGCTTCAGGAACTCATAGATCAGCACCGCGACGATGACGATGTCGAGGATGTCCCACCAGGAGAGGGGCGGGCGCCTCAGCAGCTCGGTGAGCTGGGTAATCACTGGGGAGAAGTGTATCGCGAGGAACCTAGGACGCGGCGGCGATGGCGTCGGCCACCCGGACGACATCCACCATTTCCTTCACGTCGTGGACGCGGACGATGTGGGCTCCGGCGAGCACCGACGCGGCGACGGCGGCGGCCGTGCCCCAGATGCGGCCGGCGGGCGGGCGCTCACCGAGGCCGGTCTGCAGGAAGGACTTCCGCGAAGGGCCGGACAAGAGCGGAAACCCCAGCGTGTGCAGCTCGCCGAACCGGGCCAGTATCTCGATCGAATGCGCGGCCTGTTTCGCGAAGCCGAAGCCGGGGTCGAGCACAATACCCTCCCGCGCCACCCCGGCCGCCATGGCCGCGCCGGCGCGCGCCGACAACTCCGCGGCAATCTCGCCGACGACGTCGGCATACACCGCCAGCGCGTACATGCTGGCCGAGCGCCCGCGCGTGTGCATCAGGATCACGCCGGCCTTCCGGCGCGCCGCGACCTCGGCGATCCGCTCGTCGTAGGCGAAGGCGCTGACGTCGTTGACGATCACGGCGCCCGAATCGAGCGCGCGCCCGGCGATCTCCGCCTTGTAGGTATCGATCGAAACGGGGACGCGCAGGCGCGACGCGATGGCGTCAATCACGGGCCCGACGCGCCGCCATTCCTCGTCCGCCGGCAGCGGCTCGGCGCCGGGCCGCGTCGATTCGCCGCCCACATCGAGGATGTCGGCGCCCGCCTCCACCATCGCCTCCGCCGCGCGAATCGCGGCATCCGCATCGAAGTGCACTCCGCCGTCGGAGAACGAGTCGGGCGTGACGTTGAGGATGCCCATCACCAGGGTACGTGGGCCCAGCTTCAGGGTCTTGCCGCCGGCAAGCTGCCAATCGTACTGGGGGCGCGGCATGGGGGACAGAATATAGAACGCAGAACACAGGACACAGAAGAAAAAGGGCCGGACGCCCCTTGCGGCACCCGGCCCATTCTGCGTTCTACGTTCTGTATTCTGTGTTCTTCCCTAGCTGCTCTCGTGCAAAGGCTTGGGACTAATCGGCGGCACGAGCGACGTGCCGCGGTCCTTGCCGGCATCGCGTGCCGCGGGCGAGGCCGCGGCGGCGGGCGCGGGCGCCTCGAGCGGCAGGCCGTTGACCAGCCGCGTGACCTGGTCGGCGTCGAGCACTTCGCGCGTCAGCAGCTCCTCGGCCACCTGCATCAGCCGCTGCTTCTGCGTGGTCAGCACGTCCTGCGCGCGCGCGTAGTTGTCCATCACGAGCTTCTTGACCTCGTGGTCGATCTTCAGCGCGGTGTCCTCGCTGTAATCCTTGTGCTGGGTGATCTCGCGGCCGAGGAAGATCTGCTCTTCCTTCTTGCCGAACGTGAGCGGCCCCATGGCGTCGCTCATGCCCCACTCGCAGACCATCTTGCGCGCGAGCTCGGTGGCGCGCTCGAGGTCGTTGCCGGCGCCCGTCGTCAGGTCGCCGGTCGTGAGCTCCTCCGCAATGCGGCCGCCGAGCAGAATCGCGATCTGATCGCTCAGGTAGTCGCGCGAGTAATTGTGCTTGTCGTCGACCGGCAGCTGCATGGTGACGCCCATGGCCATGCCGCGCGGAATGATCGTGACCTTGTGAATCGGCTCGGCGTGCGGCAGCAGCACCGCGAGCAGCGCATGGCCCGCCTCGTGAATGGCCGTCACGCGCTTCTCCTCGTCGCTGACGACCATCGAGCGGCGCTCGGATCCCATGAGCACCTTGTCCTTGGCGAACTCGAAGTCGACCATGCGGACGACCTTCTGGTTGTACCGCGCGGCGTTGAGCGCCGCCTCGTTGACCAGGTTGGCCAGGTCCGCGCCCGAGAAGCCGGCCGTGCCGCGCGCCAGCACCGAGATGTTCACATCGTCGGAGAGCGGAATCTTGCGCGTGTGCACGCCGAGAATGCCTTCGCGGCCCTTGACGTCGGGACGGTTGACGACGATGCGGCGGTCGAAGCGGCCGGGACGGAGCAGCGCGGGATCGAGCACGTCGGGCCGGTTGGTGGCCGCCACGAGGATGACGCCTTCATTCGACTCGAAGCCGTCCATCTCGACGAGCAGCTGGTTGAGCGTCTGTTCGCGCTCGTCGTGGCCGCCGCCGAGGCCGGCGCCGCGATGGCGGCCGACGGCGTCGATCTCGTCGATGAAGACGATGCAGGGCGCGTTCTTCTTGCCCTGCTCGAACAGGTCGCGCACGCGCGACGCGCCGACGCCGACGAACATCTCGACAAAGTCGGAGCCGCTGATCGAAAAGAACGGGACGTTGGCTTCGCCGGCAACCGCGCGCGCGAGCAGCGTCTTGCCGGTGCCGGGCGAGCCCATGAGGAGCACACCCTTGGGGATGCGCCCGCCGAGCTTCTGGAATTTCTGCGGCTCCTTCAGGAACTCGATGATCTCCTGGAGCTCTTCCTTCGCCTCGTCGCAGCCGGCGACATCTTTAAAGGTGACCTTCTTCTGCGTGCTCGACGAGAGCTTCGCCCGGCTCTTGCCGAACGACAGCGCCTTGTTGCCGCCGCTCTGCATCTGCCGCATGACGAAGATGAAGAAGCCGACCATCAGCAGGATCGGGGCGTAGGTGAGCAGCATCGCGCCCCAGGAGTTGCGCGACTCGGGGCGGGCGGTGATCGTGGCGCCGCGGTCCTCGAGCTCGTTCGCCAGCCCCTCATACGACAGCGGCACGTACGTGCGGAAGTGCTTCTTGCCGACGTCGGGACCCTGCGGCGACACGAACTCGCCCACGACCTCGTTGCCCGACATCGTGACGGCCTTGACGTTCCGCAACTTGACGGCGGCGATGAACTCGCTGAAGCTGACGACAGTTTCGCTGCGCTGGTAATTGAACGAAAACTGCCAGATCAGGATCCCCAGCACGAGCAGGACCACCCAGACCAGCAAGCTTCTCAGGGTCGAATTCAAACAGAACCTCCTACCGCACGCCTGACTTTCAAGAGTAGCACGCTGGCCTCGGGCGACGTGACCCGGAACTCGTCCGCAATCGTGTGCCCCACGACCCAGATAATCCGGCCCCGATCGTCGACGACCAGCGGCACCCGATCGCGCTCCTCGCGCCCGATCTTCTTATCGACCAACACGTCCTGTAACTTGCGACGTCCGGGGGCGCCCAGCGGCCTGAGCGCGTCGCCCGGGCGGCGGCTCCTGACCGTCAACCGGCCGGGCTCGACGCCCTGGACGGCTACCGCGTCGGCACGAGCGCGCAGGGCGGTCAATTCCGGCGCCGTCACCGTGCCCACCTCGGCCGACATCACCAGCCCGGCTTCGGGCACGCCGGCGCTCCCCGGCACCGGCAGCGACGTCTCGAACGGCGCCGGCCGCCTGCCGACAGCCGCGGCCGGCTCGATCCTGATGCAGCCGCCCTCGCGGCTTGCGACAATCCCGGGAAGCTGGATGCGCCGCGCGACGCCCTGCTTCATCAGACTCCGCACCGCCTCCACATGTTCCAGTGACAGAAAACGTCCGTCCGCGGCCTGCTCGAGGGCGGCTCGAATCACCCGCCGCGCGAGCGCAGGGCTCGCGGCTGCCAGCACGGCCATGTCGAGCGCGCCATCAGGCAGGACGGCGGCGGCCGACAGTTCGGCGGCCAGCCTGTCCAGTTCATCCGCGTCGTCCTGAATGAGCGACGCCGTGCGCGCGAGCGCGTCGACTACGCCGTCGCCGGCAATCGCCTTCAGGGCCGGCAGCGCCTCGTGCCTCACGCGGTTGCGCGCAACCGCGATGTCGGCATTGGACGCGTCGTCGCGCCACCGCTCGCCCGACTCGCGAAGAAACGCCTCGATTGCCGATCGACGGGCTTCGATGAGCGGGCGGATCACGCGGCCGTTCCGCGGACGAATGGCGCTGAGCCCATGCAGCCCGGCGCCGCGCATCAGCCGCATCACGACGGTTTCCGCCTGATCGTCGGCGGTGTGTCCGGTGGCGATGCGATCGGCGCGCGCCTCCGACGCGGCCGCGTCGAGAAAGGCGTAGCGCAGACGCCGCGCGGCGGTTTCGATCGACTCGCCGGCCTCGGCCGCGCGCGCGGCCACGTCTTCGCGCGCCGTGAGGCACGGCACGCCGAGCCGCGCGGCCAGCGCCTCGACGAAGCGCTGGTCCTCGTCGGCCTCGGGGCCGCGCAGGCCGTGATGAAGGTGTGCGATGGCCGCGAGCGCGAAGCCATGCCCGGGCGCGAGCCGCGCCAGCGTCAGCGCGAGCGCGACCGAGTCGGCGCCGCCCGACACCGCGGCCAGCACGCGGGTGCCGGGCGGGATCAGGTCGTGCCGTCGGGTCGTGGCGAGGACGCGCTCGAAGAGCGACATGAAGAATGGTGGCGGTGCAGGGACTTGAACCCCGGACACTGCGGATATGAGCCGCATGCTCTAACCAACTGAGCTACACCGCCTTGGAACCGTTGATCTTAACACAGGGGTGACGCCGCCGTTTTCGAGCCTCCCGATTGTAAATTGTAAATTGAGCCGTTAAAGGAAAACGGCCGACTCCACATACGGGAATCGGCCGAGTTCGAGGGCAGGCCGGCCCGCTGAACGCGGCGGCAGCCTGCCCGGTTCTGCGTCCTACCAGCGGGGCTCGGAACGGCGGCCGCCGCGGCCGCCGCCACCGTCATACCCGCCGCCGCCGAAGCCGCCGCTGCGCGGCGCCTTGGGCTTCGCTTCATTGACGGTCAGATTGCGGCCGCCGAGCGAATAGTTGTTGTAGGTATCGATCGCCTTCTGCGCTTCCTCGTCCGAGCCCATCTCGACGAACGCAAAGCCGCGCGCGCGGCCGGTGGCCTGGTCGCGCATGACGTTGACGCTGTCGACGGTGCCGACGCTGCCGAACAGCTGCTGGAGATCCTGTTCTTCCGTGGTGAAGGGAAGGTTGCCGACGAAAAGCTTACGAGCCATGAAAATACTCACTTCTGCTTCGCGTGCGCGAAGCCACTGACAGTTACTGAATGGTCGGAAACGGCTCGGGCTACTCTGCGGGGACCTACCTACGCGGGCAACTAGCGGGCTGTCTCTAAACCGGACCCAGTGAGCATACCACAGGTTCGGAGTTCGGAGTTCTCAGAGGATGAGCATCGCGTCGCCGTAGCTGTAGAACCGGAACTCGCGCCGGATTGCCTCGCGGTACGCCTCGAGCATGAGCTCGCGGCCGGCGAACGCGCAGACGAGCATGAACAGCGACGACTTCGGCAGGTGGAAGTTCGTCAGCAGCGCATCGACCACTTCGAAGCGGAAACCGGGATAAATGAAGAGGTCTGCGTCCGCCAGGCCAGTTCCAGTTCCGGTTCTCAGTCCCGTTCGCGCCCAGTGCTCGAGCGCTCTCGTCGTCGTCGTCCCCACCGCCGCAACGCGGCTGCCGGCCGCCTTCGCGCCGGCGATCGCGGCCGCCGTGTCGGCCGGCATCTCGTACGGCTCGGGATCGACGACGTGCTGTTCGACCTCGTCGACGCGCACCGGCTTGAACGTGCCGTAGCCGACGTGCAAGGTGACCGGCACGCGGCGAATGCCGCGCGCGTCGAGGGCGGCAAACACGCCCTCGTCGAAGTGCAGACCTGCCGTCGGCGCGGCCACCGAGCCGCGCGCCCGCGCGTACACTGTCTGATAGCGCGCGCGATCCTCCTCGTTGTCGCCGCGGTGGATGTACGGCGGCAGCGGCACGTGCCCGAGCGCATCGATGGCCGCGTCGAGCGACGGCGCCCCTTCGGCCTCGAGCCGCACGCGCCGCCGGCCGTGGAACATGCGATCGAGGATCTCACCGCGAATGCGCACCGCGGGGGCGCGGCCGCTGTCCTCGACAACGAACCGCGTGCCCGGCTTCAGCTTCTGCCCGGGGTGCACCAGTGCCTCCCAGACCTCGCCAGGTTCCGATGCGCGCCGCAGCAGGAAGCATTCGACCGCCCCGCCGCTCGCGTCGCGCCGCCCGATCAGCCGCGCGGCAAAGACGCGCGTGTCATTGATCACCAGCAGGTCGCCCGGATCGAATAGATTGGGCAGGTCGCGGAACGCGAGCTCGCGCCACGCATTCGACGCGCGATCGACGGCCAGCAGGCGCGACTCGCCGCGGGGCCGGGCGTCCTGCGCAATCAGCCGCCCGGGCAGATCGAAGTCGAAGTCGGAGACGCGCAAGCCCCTGTTGTAGCACGCGAGGAGCCCATGGAAGAGCCGGAACGGAAGCCCTTCGCCGTCGAGATGCCGGTCGACGTGCGCAGCCTGACGCTGACGATCCTCGCCTTCGTCGCCGGCGTCGCGTTCCTCCGGTACGCCGAGGAAGTGCTCGTCCCCGTCGTCCTCGGGCTGCTCGTCAGCTACGCGCTGTGGCCGATGGTGAACTGGCTCGAGCGCCGGCGCGTGCCGCGCACGCTGGCGGCCGCGGTCGTGCTGGTCGGCACGACCGCCGGGCTCGGCTGGTCGATCTACGCCGTGCGCTACCAGGCCATCAATCTTGTCGAACAGATCCCGGAAGCGACGCGCCTGCTGCAGCGCGAGCTGCTGCGCGGGCGCACGCGCGACAGCGCCATCACGAAGGTGCAGGAAGCCGCCACCGCCGTGCAGAAAACGGCCGAACAGGCCGGCGGCCCGGATCCCGGCGTCAGCCGCGGCGTGACGCGCGTGCAGATCGAGGAGCCGGCTTTCGACGCCCGGGGGTACATCCGCTGGGGCTCGATGGGCATCCTCGGGCTGATGGGACAGCTGGTGCTGATCTTCTTTCTCGTGTTCTTCCTGCTGCAGTCGGGAGACATGTTCAAGCGGAAGATCGTGAAGATCGCGGGCCCCACGCTGTCGAAGAAGAAGGTGACCGTCGAGCTGCTCGACGAGATCAACCATCAGATCGGCGGCTTCCTGTTCGTGCGCGTCGTCACCAGCGTCGTCGTGGCCGTCGTCACGTGGCTCGCGCTGCGATGGCTGGGCGTGGAGAACGCCGGGGTCTGGGGCATGGCGGCCGGCGTGCTGAACACGATTCCGTACTTCGGGCCGTTCATCGTGTCGGCCGCGCTGTTCGTGGTGGCCATGGTGCAGTTCAAGAATACGGCCGAAGCCGCCTGGGTCGCGAGCATCGCCATGGCCATCACGTCGCTCGAAGGATGGCTGCTGACGCCCGCGCTGCAGGGCCGCGTCGCGCGCATGAACGAAGTGGCGGTGTTCGTCGGCCTGCTCTTCTGGTGGTGGGTCTGGGGATTCTGGGGCGCGATCCTCGCGGTGCCCATGATGGTCGTCGTGAAAGCGATCTGCGATCACGTCGAGGATCTGCAGCCGATCGGCGAGCTGCTCGGCGATTAGAGCATCTCGCGCAGCATGCCGAGCGCCTTCGCGGCCAGCCACAGGGCGAACCACACGATCGCGATCACGCCCAGCACGAGCGCCGTGAGCGCCACCCACACGAACGTGTAGTCGGCGCGCGTCGCCCGATGGCCGCCGGGCGCGGCATGCCGCTCGAGCAGCGCGACGTTCTTGGTGTTGGCGCGGAAGAAGACGTCGCCCACCGTGCCCACCAGCGGCACGGCGCCAATCACCGCGTCAATCAGCGCGTTGACCACCATCCGCATCAGCACGATCTTCGGGATGCCGAGACGGGTGCCTTCGACGATCAGCAGACCCGCGAAGATCGGCGACGCGAGATCCCCGAGACCGGGGATGAGGCCGGCGATCGGATCGAGCCCGAAGCGGATGTTGGTGCCGGGAATGCGAAAGGCCTTGTCGAGGAGGTTCGCGTAGCGGCGCAGCAGCGGAAGCCCGATCATGCAGGCTCGGACGACTGCAAGGATCGCACCCCGCCGCCGCCATGTCGGCGTACTGCTTGCAAGAGACGCGATCGACGCCCCCGAGGCCACGACCTTCTCCCTGCCGGCCGCGCCGGGAGGCGGATTCTGGCGTCTTGTGGCCGATACGTCGATCGACGAAGGCACTACACAAGAGCTTGTCGTGGCCGGGCCTTATAGACTGGACGCACAGGCCGCGGCGGTATTCAGGACCGGATAACAGGCCACGCGCCCCCGAGGGACATGCCCCGAGCAGCCAGGACATCGCAACCACGCACTCGCAAGCCCGCCGCCGGCGCTCCCGTGGCGCCCGGGGCGGCCGCCCTTCGCGCCGTCATCACCGCGGTGCAGCCGGAAATCGACGCGGGCCGCTTCCCGGCCAAACGCACCGCGGGCGAGACGGTGCGCGTCGAGGCGGACGTCTTCGCCGACGGGCACGATCAGGTCGCCGCCGACCTCGTCTATCGCTACGCCGGCCTTGCGGCCGATGCGGTCGACGGCGCCCAGGCGCCTGGCGCGTGGCTTCGCGTGCCGATGGCGGCGATCGGCAACGATCGGTGGGCCGCCGAGTTCCCCGTCGACGAGATCGGCTTCTATGAATTCACGATCGAAGCATGGGTCGATCGGTTCGCGACGTGGCGCGACGCGCTGGCGAAGAAGTTCGGCGCGGAACAGGATGTCGAGACGGAGCTGATCGAGATAGGACAGCTGTTAAGACGGAAGACGAAAGACGGAAGACTCAAGAAGTTTGCCGATCGCATCGCCCCCTCGGCCACGGTCACGGCAGGCCCTTCGACTGCGCTCACGGCAGGCGGCGCGGGCGGGCAGGCCGAGCGGGTGGCGGCGGCGCTCGACGCGGGGCTGGCCGATGCCGCGCGGCGGGAGCCGGCGCTGCGCGACGCGGTGGTGCGCTACGGGCGCACGCTTCGCGTGATGGTCGAGCGCGAGCGGGCGCGCTTCGGCGCGTGGTACGAGATGTTCCCGCGATCGGCGGGGCCCGATCCCGCGCGCAGCGCGACGTTCGACGAGGCGGCCGGCCGGCTGCCCGCCATCGCCGCCATGGGCTTCGACGTCGTCTACCTGCCGCCGATTCACCCGATCGGCACGACCGCGCGCAAGGGACGCAACAACACGCTGACGCCGGAGCCGGACGATCCGGGCAGCCCGTGGGCGATCGGCAGCCCCGACGGCGGCCACACGGCGGTCGAGCCCGGCCTCGGCACGCTCGACGACTTCGTGCGGTTCGTCACGCGCGCGCGCGATCTCGGAATGGAAGTCGCGCTCGACATCGCGTTCCAGACCTCGCCCGACCACCCGTGGGTGACCGAGCATCCGGAGTGGTTCCGCCACCGGCCCGACGGCAGCATCAAGTACGCCGAGAACCCGCCCAAGAGGTATCAGGACATCTATCCACTCGACTTCGAGTCGTCCGAGTGGCCGGCGCTGTGGTCGGCGCTGCGCGACGTGTTCCTCTTCTGGATCGATCAGGGCGTGACGATCTTCCGCGTCGACAACCCGCACACCAAGCCCTTCCATTTCTGGGAGTGGGCCATCGCCGACATCAAGGCACGCCATCCCGAAACGGTGTTCCTGTCGGAGGCCTTCACGCGGCCGACGGTCATGCACCATCTGGCCAGGCTCGGGTTTTCGCAGTCCTACACGTACTTCACGTGGCGCAACACGAAGGCCGAGCTCGTCGACTACTTCACGGAGCTGACGGCTGGGCCCGGGCGCGAGTACATGCGGCCGAACCTGTTCGCGAATACGCCGGACATCCTGCATGAATACCTGCAGCAGGGCGGGCGGCCGGCGTTCACGATCCGGCTGATTCTGGCGGCCACGCTCGGCGCCAGCTACGGCATCTACAGCGGCTTCGAGCTGTCGGAGAACCGCCCGGTGAAGCCGGGCAGCGAGGAATATCTCGACTCCGAGAAGTACCAATACCGCCAGTGGAACTGGGACGATCCCGACTCGCTGGCGCCGCTCGTAACGCTGCTCAACGACGCGCGCCACACCTACCGCGCCCTGCAGTCGGACTGGTCGCTGCGCTTCCACGACACGGACAACGACCAGATCATCGCCTACAGCAAGCAGGACAGCCGCGTCGCCGTCCTCGTAATCGTCAACGTCGACCACGCGCACATGCAGCACGGCTGGGTGCGCGTGCCCGTGGCGCACTGGACGACCCCGGGCGGCGCCATCAAGGCGGCGGACCTGCTGACCGGCGAAACCTACACCTGGACGAGCGAGTGGAACTACGTGCGGCTCGAGCCCGGCACGCGTCCGGCGCACGTGCTGATCATCGAGCTGCCGGCGCCGATCGCCGCGAACGGGCCGCGCCCGCCGAAGCCTTCGTCGAAGGCGGAGGCGGGACCGTGACGTCGCTGCTGTCCGACGATCCGCTCTGGTACAAGGACGCCGTCATCTACGAGGCGCACGTCCGCACGTTCTTCGACAGCACGAACGACGGCGTCGGCGACTTTCCGGGCCTGACCCAGAAGCTCGACTACCTCGCCGGCCTCGGCATCAACGCGCTCTGGCTGCTGCCCTTCTATGCGTCTCCCCTGCGCGACGACGGGTACGACATCGCGCACTACGAAGGCATTCATCCGAGCTACGGCACGCTGCGCGACTTCAAGGTGTTCATGCGCGAGGCGCACGAGCGCGGCATCCGCGTCATCACCGAGCTGGTGGTCAATCACACGTCCGATCAGCACCCGTGGTTCCAGGCGGCGCGGCGCGCGCCCGCCGGGTCGCCCAAGCGCGACTTCTACGTGTGGAGCGACTCGCCCCAGAAGTACCAGGGCGTGCGCATCATCTTCACCGACTCCGAGAAATCCAACTGGACGTGGGACGAGCAGGCGCAGGCCTACTACTGGCACCGCTTCTTCCACCACCAGCCCGATCTGAACTTCGACAATCCGCACGTCACGCGCGCGATTCTGCGCGTGATGAAGTTCTGGCTCGACATGGGCGTCGACGGCATGCGGCTCGACGCGGTGCCGTACCTGATCGAGCGCGAGGGCACGATCTGCGAGAACCTCGACGAGACGCACGCCATCCTGCGGCAGTTCCGGCGGGAGCTCGACGCGAAGTACCGCAACCGCATGCTGCTCGCCGAAGCGAACCAGTGGCCGGCCGACGTGCGCGCCTACTTCGGCGACGGCGACGAGTGCCACATGTCGTTCCACTTCCCGCTCATGCCGCGCATGTACATGGCGCTGAAGCAGGAGGACCGGCACCCGATCACCGAGATCCTGCGGCAGACGCCGGCCATCCCCGACAGCTGCCAGTGGGCGATCTTCCTGCGCAACCACGACGAGATGACGCTCGAGATGGTCACCGACGAGGAGCGCGACTACATGTACTCGGCGTACGCCGCCGACCCGCAGATGCGCATCAACGTCGGCATCCGGCGCCGGCTGGCGCCGCTTGTCGACAACGACCGCCAGCGCATCGAGCTGCTCAACGCGCTGCTCTTCTCGATGCCCGGCACGCCGGTCGTGTACTACGGCGACGAGATCGGGATGGGCGACAACATCTACCTCGGCGATCGCAACGGCGTGCGCACGCCCATGCAGTGGACGCCCGATCGTAACGCGGGCTTCTCGAAGGCCGACCCGGCGCGGCTGTACGCGCCGCCGATCATGGATCCGGTCTACGGCTATCAGGCGATCAACGTCGAGGCGCAGGAGCGCTCCCCCTCGTCGCTGCTCAACTGGATGAAGCGCATGATCGCGCTGCGCAAGCAGCACCACGTCTTCAGCCGCGGCTCGATCGAGTTTTTGCCGGCCGCCAACCGCAAGGTCCTCTCGTACATCCGCCGCTTCGACGACGATGTGGTGCTGTGCGTGGCGAACCTGTCGCGCACGGTGCAGCCCGTGGAGCTGAATCTGGCGGCGTACGACGGCTGGACGCCGGTGGAAATGCTCGGGCAGACGGCGTTTCCGCGCATCGGCGAGCTGCCGTATTTCCTGACGCTGCACGGCTACGGTTTCTACTGGTTCAAGCTCGAGCGCCAGCCGGCCCCGATTGCCGTCCGCACCGTCACGCAGCAGAGCGACGAGGTGCCCTTGCCGGCGCCGCTGTTCGCGGGCCCCGCCTGGGAGACGCTGCTCGACAGCGACGTGCGGCGGCTGATCGAGCAGGATCTGCTGCTGCCGTTCCTCGAGCGGCAGCGCTGGTTCGGCGGCAAGGGACGCGCGCCCGTGCGGGCGCGCTTCGTCGAATGGATCCGCCTGGCCGACAAGCCGGATCCCGTGTTCCTCACCCACGTTGCGGTGCAGTACGCCGACGGCGGCGACGACACGTACGTGCTGCCGATCGTGGCGCGCCCCGCCGGCGCCGACTTCGATCCGATGCGCGTCACGCCGTACGCGGTGATCGGCCGCCTGTCGGGCGCGCGCTCCGGCTATCTGCTCGACGCGTCCTCGGATCCCGGAACGGCGCGCGTGCTGCTCGACCTGGTCTCGTCGTCCGGCACGCGTGGATCGAAGCGCGGCAGCGTGCAGGGCGAAGCGGCCGAGGCGCTGCCGGGGCTGATGGAGGGCGTCGATCTGACGCCGCGGCATCTGACCAGCGATCAGAGCAACACCGCGCTCGTCTTCGGCGAGACGCTGTTCCTCAAGCTGTACCGGCGGTACGAGGCCGGCGAGAATCCGGACCTCGAAATCGTGCGCCATCTGGCGGCCGCCGGGTTCCGCAACATCGCGCCGTACGCGGGCTCGCTGCTGTATCGGTCGCCCGACCAGCCGCAGGGCGCCGTCGCGATGCTGCAGGGCTTCGTCGCGAACGAGATCAACGGCTGGGAGCATGCCGTCGACGAGCTGCAGCGTTTCTTCGATCGCGTGCACACCGTGGTGCAGGCGCCCGACCCGCACCGCGCCGCGGGCCCCACGCCGCCGGCGGCCATTACCGACGCCATCGGCACGTACTTCGCGGCGGCGAAGCGGCTGGGCACGCGCACGGGCGAGATGCACGCCGCGCTCGCGGCCGCCAGCGGCAATCCGGCCTTCGAGCCCGAGCCGCTGACGGCGGAGCGGCTCGAGCGGATGGCGGCGTCGATGCGCGCGCTGGTGGAAGCCGCGCTGCAGGCCATCGGCGCCCGGCGCGGATCGCTGCCGGCGCACCTCGCGCCGCTCGCCGGCGAGTTTCTCGGGCGCCGCGACCGCCTGCTCACCGAGTTCGACGAGCTCGCCGCGCTCGCGCCGCAGGCCAGCGTCACGCGCGTGCACGGCGACTTTCACCTGGGACAGCTGCTCTGGTCGCGCGGCGACTGCATCTTCCTCGACTTCGAAGGCGAGCCGGCGCGCCCGCTCGCCGAGCGGCGCGAGAAACAATCGCCGCTCAAGGACGTCGCCGGGATGATGCGGTCGTTCAGCTACGCTTCGCACGCCGCGCTGTACGCGTGGAGCCAGTCGCGTCCGCACGACTTCGACCGCCTCGAGCCGTGGGCGCGCGTGTGGGCGCACTGGGCCTCGACGGCGTTTCTCGACGCGTGGCGGCAGGCCGTCGGCGCGGCCAGCTTCGCCCCGAAGGATGCGGCCACCTTCGATCGCCTGCTGCGCGTGTTCCTGCTCGAGAAGGCGTGCTACGAGATCCAGTACGAGATCAACAACCGGCCCGAGTGGGTCCGCATTCCGCTGGTCGGCGTGCTGGCGCTGGCCAAAGACAACGGGCAGCCGTGACCCCGGGCGCGGCGGGCAACTCCGTGGGCGCGTGGCTCGACGATCGCGGCGCCCACTTCCGGCTCTGGGCGCCGTCGGCGGCGCGCGTCGAGCTGCTCGTCGAAGGCTTCGATCAGCCCGTCGCGATGACGCCGGCCGGCGGCGGCATCTTCGCGTCCGATCTCACCGGGCCGTCGCACGGCCGCCATTACCGCTACCGCGTCGACGGGCGCGGGCCGTTTCCCGATCCGGCCTCGCGCTGGCAGCCCGACGGCGTCCACGGCGAGTCGGCGCTCGATGACCCGCGCGCGTTCGCCTGGCATGCGGCCCCGCCGGCTCTCGCGCGACGCGACCTCGTCCTCTACGAACTGCACACCGGCACGTTCACGGCCGACGGCACGTTCGACGGCGCGCGCGGGCGGCTGCCGTATCTGCGCGACCTGGGAATCACGGCGGTCGAATTGATGCCGATTGCCGAATTCGCGGGTTCCCGGAACTGGGGCTACGACGGCGCGGCGCTGTTCGCGCCGTCGAGCGTCTATGGCGGCCCGGCCGGCCTGCGCCGCTTCGTCGATGCGGCCCATCAGCTCGGGCTCGCCGTCATCCTCGACATCGTCTACAACCACCTCGGGCCGGACGGCGCCTACCTGGGCGCCATCAGTCCCGAGTTCTTCGCGCGCGACGAGGCCAGCCCGTGGGGCGCCGCGGTGAACCTCGCCGACCCGGCGGTGCGCGCGTGGCTCACGGCCAACGCCATTCACTGGGCGGTCGACTACCACGTCGACGGCTTCCGGCTCGATGCGACGCACGCGCTGCCGCAGGCCCATGCGCCGGCGTTCATCCGCGGCCTCGTGCGCGACGTGCGCGGCGCGGCAGGACGCGACGTGATCTTCATCGCCGAGGACCACCGGAACCTCGCGGAGATGTTGCGCCCGGCCGGCGAGGGGGGATGGGGCCTCGACGCGGTGTGGACCGACGACTTCCATCACCACGTGCGCGTGCTCGCGGCGGGCGACTCGCACGGCTACTACCGCGACTATCGCGGCAACGCCGGCGATCTGGCCGAGACGATCCGGCGCGGCTGGTTCTTCGCCGGCCAGCACTCGGCGCATCTCGGCGAGCCGCGCGGCACCGACCCTTCCGCGCTCGCGCCCGAGCAGTTCGTCTACTGCATCCAGAACCACGACCAGATCGGCAACCGCGCGCACGGCGACCGTCTGCATCACACCGCCGGCCTCGACGTCTGGCGCGCGGCCAGCGCGCTGCTGCTGCTGGCGCCGGAGACGCCGCTGCTGTTCATGGGACAGGAATGGGCGGCGACGACGCCCTTCCAGTACTTCACCGATCACCACGAGGAGCTCGGGCGGCTGGTGACTGACGGCCGCCGCGGCGAGTTTCAGGACTTTCCGGCATTTCGGGAGCGGCCCGAGACGATTCCCGATCCGCAGGACGAGGCCACGTTCGACGCGTCGAAGCTCAGATGGGAGGAGTGCGCCGCGCCGCCGCATGCGGGCGTGCTCGCGCTCCATCGCGCGCTGCTCGGACTGCGCCGATCGGATCCGCTGACCGGCGCCGACGCCTTCGCGCTGGACGGCGAGACGGTGGCGCTCAGTGGCAACGGCCGCGCGCTGGTCGCGCGGCTCAAGGGCAGCGGCCGCGTGCCGCTCGCGCCGAGGCTCGCCGGCGAGTGGCGCGTCGTGCTCACCACGGAAGATCCCGAGTTTGCGGAAGACGGCGCGCCGCCGGTCGTCGAGGACGGGGCCATCACCTTTGCGCGGCCATCGGCCGTGGTGTTCGCTCGTGACTGACGCCCGCGTGCCGCACGCCACGTACCGGCTGCAGCTCCATCGCGGATTCACGCTGGACGATGCGGCGCGGATCGCGGCGTATCTCGCGCGGCTCGGGGTGTCCGACTGCTACACGTCGCCGATCTTCCGCGCGACGGCCGGCAGCACGCACGGCTACGACGTGTGCGATCACAACGAGATCGGCCCGGAGCTCGGCGGCGCCGAGGCGTACGGCCGCTTCAGCGCCGCGTTGAGCGGGCAGGGGCTGGCGCACCTGGTCGACTTCGTGCCCAATCACATGGGCATCTCCACCGCCTCGAATCCGTGGTGGCGCGACGTGCTCGAGAACGGGCCCTGTTCGGTGTCGGCGCGGTTCTTCGACATCGACTGGGAGCCGGCCGAGACGCAGCTGCGCAACAAGGTGCTGCTGCCGGTTCTCGGCGACCAGTACGGGCTGGCGCTCGAGCGCGGCGAGCTGCGCCTCGTCTTCGAGGACGGCCAGCTGGAAGTCGAGTACGCGGACCAGCGGCTGCCGGTCAACCCGAGACAGGCGCCGCTCGTGTACCGCGTGGGCTTCGACGAGCTGCAGGCGCGGCTCGGCGCCGACGATCCGGACGTGCTCGAACTGCTCAGCATTCTGTCCTCGCTGCATTTCCTGCCGCCCTACACCATCAGCACGCCGGAGGCGATCGAGGAGCGGCAGCGCGAAAAAGAGGTGGCGCGGCGGCGGCTGGCGGCGCTCGTCGCGCGCTCGCCGGCAATCCGCGCGCACATCGACACGGCGATCGCGGCCGTCAACGGCACGCCGGGCGATGCGCGCAGCTTCGACCGGCTGCACGAGCTGCTCGAGGCGCAGCCGTACCGCCTCGCCTCGTGGCGCACGGCCGCCGACGAGATCAACTACCGCCGGTTCTTCGACATCAACAGCCTGGCCGGTGTCCGCGTCGAGGACCCCGTTGTGTTCGAGGCCATTCACGCGCTCCTCGGCACGCTGATCGCCGGCGGCTTCGTGTCGGGCGTGCGTGTGGATCATCCCGACGGGCTCTTCGACCCGGCGGGCTATTTCGCGGATCTGCGCGCCCTGGCCGCGCGGCGCGGCGCCGCGGAGGCGATCTACGTGCTCGCCGAGAAGATTCTGGCCATCGACGAGGACCTGCCCGGCGACTGGGCGGTCGACGGCACGACCGGGTACGACTTCCTCAACGACGTGACCGGGCTGTTCGTCGACCGTCGCAACGGACGCCGCCTGCAGGGCATCTATCAGCGCTTCACCGGGCGCGACGACAGCTGGCGCCTCGTGTCGCAGCGGAGCAAGCGGCTGATCATGGACACCGCCATGGCAAGCGAGCTCGGTGTGCTCGCCGACGCGCTGGAGCGGCTGTCGCAGAGCACGCGCCGCTGGCGCGACTTCACGCGCCACAGCCTGCGTGACGCGCTGGTCGCGTTCGTGGCGTGCTTCCCGGTGTACCGCACCTACATCACGATGCGCGGGTGGTCGGCGCGCGACGCCGAGGTCATCGACGAGGCGCTCACGTGCGCGCGGCGCAGCAATCCGGCGGTCGAGAGCACCGTGTTCGACTTCCTGCGGTCGGTGCTGCTGCCCGAAGGCGCAGAGTGCGCAAGGAGCGGAGCGGGGCATCGGGGCCCCGCGAGCGACCGAGCCAGGCGGGGTGCAGGGGTCCCCGCCGCAGAGGAAGACGCCCGGCTGCGCTTCGCGATGAAGCTGCAGCAGTACACCGCGCCCGTCCAGGCAAAGGGCATCGAGGACACGGCCTTCTATCGCTACAACCTGCTGCTGGCGCTCAACGAGGTGGGCGGCGATCCCGCGCGGGTCGGCCGCGCGCCGCGGCAGTTTCACGACGCCGTGCGGCGGCGCGCGGCGCGGTGGCCGCGCGCGATGACCGCCACGTCCACGCATGACACGAAGCTCGGCGAAGACACGCGCGCGCGCATTGCCGCGATCTCCGAGCGCCCGGGCGACTGGCAGCGGGCACTCGCGCGCTGGTCGCGCATCGCGCGGAAGGCCAAGGCCACCGCGTACGGGGAGGGGGCGCCCGACCGCAACGACGAGTACCGCTTCTACCAGGTCCTCGCCGGCGTCTGGCCGACGGAGCCCGCCGGCGCGCCGGTGCCCGCTGCGGCGCAGGAGGGCCTCGTCGAGCGGCTGCAGCAGTACATGGACAAGGCGACCCGCGAGGCGAAGCTGCACACCAGCTGGATCAATCCGAACGTGCCGTACGACGAGGCAACACGGCGGTTCGTGCACGAGATGCTCGCCGGCGACGCGGCGCCGGCGTTCCTCGCCGACTTCGTGCCGTTCGCGCGCGAGCTGTCCCGCGCCGGCGCGGGCAATTCCCTCAGCCAGCTGCTGCTGAAGGCCGCGGCGCCGGGCGTGCCCGACTTCTATCAGGGCACGGAGCTCTGGGACCTCACGCTCGTCGATCCCGACAACCGGCGGCCGGTGGATTTCGGCGCCCGCATCCGGCTCGCCGGCGAGCTCGAGCCGCTGGTGCGCGACGCGCGCGACGGTGTGGCCACCGCCGCGGCGCGCGTGGCCGCGCTGCTGGACGAGTGGCCCGCCGGCCGCATCAAGCTGTTCACCACACTCGCGGTGCTCGGCCTCAGGCGCGAGCAGCCCTCGCTGTTCGTCGCGGGCGAGTACCTGCCGCTGGAGGCGCGGCTGCCGAAAGGCGCCGAGGCGGTCGCGTTCGCGCGTCGGCTCGGCGATGCGGCGGCGATTGCGATCGCGCCGACGCTGGTGCGCGGCCTGGCCGGCGGCGCGTTCGCGACAGGCGACATGTGGCAGGATGCAGCGGTGTATTTGCCCGAATCCGCCGGCGACGCGCCGTGGCTCAACGTCCTGACCGGGGAGCGGGTGGCCGCGGCAGCCGGTGAGCACGCACGTCCGGCGGTCCGGCTGCGCGACGCGCTGCGGACCCTGCCCATGGCCCTGCTCGTGCCGGCGCCCCAGGACGGCGGCGCATGAGCCGGCATCCGCGCGACGCGCCGGACGCGCGGCGCGGCGCGCTCGAAATCAGGCTGCGCCGCCTCGAGGAGCGCTATCAGGCGCTCATCGCGAACCTGCCCGATGCGGTCTGGACGGCCGATGCCGACGGCCGCGCGGTGTACATCAGCCCACGCATCACCGGCATCTTCGGCTTCCCGCCAGAGGAGGTGTACCTCCAGGGAGAGGCCCTCTGGCTGAAGCGCATCCATCCGGATGACGTCGATGCCGTCTGGGCGGCGTACGCGCGCCTCTTCGCGGAAGGCGTGCCGTTCGATGCAATCTATCGATACCTCCACCGCGACGGCCGATGGATCTGGATTCACGACCGGTCGCTCACCACCTATGAGATCGATGGTGTGCGGTTCGCCGACGGCGCGCTGACCGACATCACCGCCCAGCGCGAAGCGGATCGCGCGCATCGCGCCCTCGAGGCGCAGCTGCGCCAGTCGCAGAAGCTCGAAGCCGTCGGCCTGCTCGCCGGCGGCATCGCGCACGACTTCAACAACCTGCTCATGGCGATCGTCGGGTACGCGGAACTGCTGGCCGAGGACTGCAAGGGACAGCCGGATCTGATCGCCTCCATCATGGAGATTCTGCGCGCCGGCGACCGTGCCGCGGCCCTCGTGCGGCAGCTGCTCGCATTCAGCCGGAACCAGACGCTCGACATCACGGTGATCGACATGTCGCGCCTGGTCGAGGATCTCGGCCCGTTGCTGCGGCGCCTGATCAGCCCGGACATCGACGTCCGCATCCGCGGCGCCGGCGGACACGCCCTCGTCCGCGCCGACAAGAGCCAGCTCGAACAGGTCATCGTGAACCTCGCGCTGAACGCGCGCGATGCGATGGCGGCGGGCGGCCCGATCGAAATCGAGACGTCCGCGGAAATGGTCGGCGCCGGCCGGCCGCCGGAGCTCTCGCACCTCGCGCCCGGCTCGTACGTGGCGCTCTCGGTCAGGGATTCGGGACACGGCATGAACGAGGAGACGGCGCGGCGGGCCCTGGAGCCGTTCTTCACGACCAAGGGTCCGGGAGGCGGCAGCGGCCTCGGGCTGTCGACGAGCTACGGCATCGTCACGCAGCTTGGCGGCGCGCTGACGATCACGACGGCGCCGGACGCGGGTACCACCGTCCGGATTCTTCTGCCGGCCGCGGGTGACCTGAGCGAAATCGACGCGCCCGTTTAGTCGAGGAAGTACTGGACCGTTGACACGACGCGGACGATCTTCTCGGGCTGGCTGCCCTCCTGCACGCCCGGCGCCTGATCGCGCGGCAGAATCACGAAGACGCCCTGGTTCGCCTGCTTGATGCCGCCGAGCGAGGCGCCCGAATCGCGCGCGAACTGCTCCGCCGCCGCCCGCGCGTTCGCCGTGGCTTCCGCAATCATCGAGGGCTTCAGCTCGGTGAGCCCCGTGAACAGATAGGTCGGGCCGGCGCCGCCGAACTCGCCCGACGAGGAGAGCACGATGCCGGCGCCGACCAGCTCGCTCACGCGCTGGCTCGCCCGGATGATCGTGTCGACGTCAGCCGATCGCACCATCACGGTTTGCGTAATCACGAAGCGTGGGCCGCTCCGATCCTGGCGGTACATCTCGGTCTGCGAGTCGGTAACCTGCAGGTTCTGCAGCTCCGCCGCCGCGGGATCGATTCCCTGCCGCGTGAAGAACGCCAGCACTTCGTTCGTCGCGGCGCTGACGACGAAGCGCAGCGGCCAGAGCGCGAGCGTCGCCTTGACGGGCTTTTTCGACAGGCCCTTCACCTCGACGAACCGATCCTCGGCGCGCCCGCGCGCGAACCCGAAGCCGACGAACAAGCCGCCGAGCGCGAGACCGAGCGCGAGGATGAGGGCGGCGATGGTCTGCATGGGTCGAATTGTAGCCGGAGCTGAAGCTCCGGCCTACCGGGCGCCGTAGCGGGCGCGCACGACGCTGCCGGATCCGTCTGCCCCCAGCGTCACCACGAACATCCGGTCATAGCTGTCGTGCGCGATCTCGCCCACGTCGACACCGCTGAACGCCTTGACGAGCGCCGGCACGGTGTTGCTGTGGCCGACAATAACGACCGTGCCGCCGGCGTACTTCGTCCGGACCGTCTGGACGGCATTCCGCGCGTAGGCCTCGAACCCGGCCGGCCCGCCGGCGATCGACTCTTTGATCAGGGGGACGTTGAGCGCGGCGGCGAGCGGCCCGCCCGTGAGCGCCGTGCGCTGATATTGCGTGGTGATCACGGCCTTGACGCCAGCATCCGCGAGCGCTTCGGCAAGCGCATTCGCGCGCGCGGCGCCGGCTTCGCTGAGGACCGGATCGGGACCGCTGTCGGGCACGGCTTCGGCATGGCGCACGATCACGACCGTTGTGACACCGGCGGCCGTCTGCACTGGCGCGGCGGCCTGGGCCGCCAGCAATGCGAGTATGAAAATGATCATCGTCGGGCCTTCACGGTCTTTCGCTTCAACGGATCGAGCTTCGGCGGCCGCGCGCCATGCCTGACCGCGCCGGCAACGGGCACGTACTCGAGCTGCTCGCCCGACCGCGCCGCGCGCAGCATCAGGCCGCCGCGGCTCATGTCGCCCCGCCCGACGAACGCCGGCGGAAACACCAGCCGCTCGCCGAAGATCGGGCCGAGCACGTCGACGTACTTTCCGGACGCGATGCTGCCGAGCAACACCACCTCCATGTCGCCGCCGCCTTCCTCGACGATCCCGCGCGCCGTCCGCTCGAGCGGCTCGCGGTACGCGGCGTTCGACGCGCTGATGTCGATGCCGGCGAACCCGCGAATGGCGTCGGCCGTAATCGCCGTTTCCGCTTCCACGAGGCCCGCGCCCGTCGTGATCACGAAGACGCCCGACGGCCATTCCGCCGGCGGCCTGGCAAACGCGCGCGCATACGCCAGCTTGCCGCGGAAGTACAGTCCGCTCAGAAACTGGAAGATCTCGCCGATCGGCTCCGCCTGCCCTTCCCTGAGCCGGACGGCGAGATCGAACCGCGCCCGCGGCGACAGCAGCTGCGCGGCGCGCCGCCCGGCGCAGGATGCTGGACTCAAAAGAAAGATGCGCGAGCTCAGTCGAGTGCCCAGTCCAGCAGCACCGATCCCACCGTGAACCCGGCGCCGACCGAGGCCAGCAGGATCTTGCTGCCCTTCCTGATTCGCTTCTGCAGTCGCGCGTCGGCAAGCGCCAGCGGGATGGTGCCGGCCGTGGTATTGCCGTACATCTCGAGATTGATGATGACCTTCTCGTCGGGCAGCCCAAGCCGATCCGCCGCGGCCTGGATGATGCGCCGGTTCGCCTGGTGCGACACGAACAGATCGACGTCCGACGGCTGCGTGTTCGTCTGCGCGAGCACGCGCAGCGAAATCTCCTCGGTCTTGCGCACCGCGAACTTGAAGACGGCCGCGCCGTCCTGCTTCACGAAGTGCAGCCGCTGATCGACGGTCTCATGCGACGCGGGACGCAGCGATCCGCCCGCCGGCATGCACAGCGACGGCCCGCCCGTGCCGTCGATCTCGTGCGCGAACGCCAGAATCGCCGGCTCATCGTCGGCCGCCGGCGTGAGGACCACCGCACCGGCGCCATCGCCGAACAGCACGCACGTCGCGCGATCGGTGTAATCGATGATGCTCGACATGACGTCGGCGCCCACCGCAATCGCGCAGTCGGTCGAGCCGCCCGCCACCATCTGATGCGCCGTCGTCAGCGCGTACGTGAAGCCGGAGCAGGCCGCGCCCAGGTCGAAGCCCCACGCATTGACCGCCCCCAGCTTCGCCTGCAGCAGGCACGCCGTGCTCGGAAACATCATGTCGGGCGTCGTCGTGCCGACCACGATGAAGCCGACCTGCTCCGGCGTCACGCCGGCCTCGGCCATCGCGATGACCGCGGCCTCCTTCGCCAGGTCGGACGACCCGACGCCGGGCTCGACGATGTGACGCTCGCGGATGCCGGTGCGCTGCAGGATCCACTCGTTGTTCGTGTCGACGAGCTTTTCGAGATCGGCGTTGGTGAGCAGCTTTGGGGGCACATACGTGCCCAGCCCCGCAATCTTCACCCGCCGCATACTCTTCACCACAAGCTCTCCTTGCCAGGGGATTTGAGTCCGAAATATTCGTAGGCACGCGGCGTGGCGACGCGGCCGCGCGGCGTGCGATCGAGGAAGCCGATCTGAATCAGATACGGCTCATAGATGTCTTCGATGGCGTCGCGCTCCTCGCTGATCGAGGCGGCAATCGTGTTGACGCCCACCGGCCCGCCGCCGAACTTGTCGATGATCGTGCGCAGCAGCCGCCGGTCGACCTCGTCGAAGCCGTGCTCGTCGACCTCGAGCAGCTTGAGCGCGCTCATGGCGACCTCTGGCGTGATCTGGCCCGACGCGCGCACCTGCGCGAAATCGCGCACGCGGCGCAGCAGCCGGTTGGCGATGCGCGGCGTGCCGCGCGACCGCCGCGCAATCTCGCGCGCCGCCTCGTCGTCGATCGCCACGTTCAGGATACGAGCCGATCGGCGCACGATCTCCTCGAGATCCGACGCCTCGTAGAAATCCAGGCGGTGCGTGATGCCGAACCGCGAGCGCAGCGGCGCCGTCAGCAGGCCGGCGCGCGTCGTGGCGCCGATGAGCGTGAACTTCTGCAGCGGCACCTTCACCGACCGGGCCCCGGGCCCCTGGCCGATGACGATGTCAAGCTCGTAGTCCTCCATGGCGGGATAGAGGATCTCCTCGATCGACGGCGGCATGCGGTGGATTTCGTCGATGAAGAGCACTTCGTGCTCCTGCAGGTTGGTGAGCATCGCCGCGAGATCGCCCGGTTTTTCGAGCACGGGTCCCGACGTCGAGCGCACCGGCACGCCGAGCTCGTTGCCGATGACCTGCGCCAGCGTCGTCTTGCCGAGCCCGGGAGGACCGTACAGCAGGACGTGGTCAAGCGCCTCGGCGCGCTTCCGCGCGGCCGCGATCGACACCTGCAGGTTTTCGCGGATCCGATCCTGGCCGATGTACTCGTCGATGCGCCGCGGGCGCAGCGTCGCGTCGAACTGCGCGTCGTCGTCCTCGGGCTTCGCGCTGACGAGCCGTTCGGGATCCATCTCGGTCATTGGCGCGTGAGCTCCCGGAGCGCGGCGCGGAGCGCCGTCTCGAGCGTGTGCGCTGTCGACGCGTCGCGCAGCACGGCGTCGGCCGCTTTCTCGGCGGCGGGCCGCGGATATCCGAGATTCGCGAGGGCCGACATGAGATCGGCGCGCACCTGCTCGTTGGGCGACAGCGGCGCGGGATCGGCCGCACCGAATGCCTCGGGCAACCGGTCCCTCAGCTCGAGGCCGATGCGCTCGGCCGTCTTCTTGCCGACGCCCGGAATGCTCGTGAGCCGCGCGATGTTCTGCGCGCGTACGGCGCGCACGAGTTCGGCCGGCTCGATGCCCGAGAGCACGGCCAGCGCCAGCTTCGGGCCGATGCCGCTGATGCCGATCAGCCGCGTGAAGATGTCGAGCTCGAAGCGCGACGCGAAGCCGAACAGCTGCAGCGCATCCTCCCGCACGTGCGTGTGCACGTGCAGGGTGATGGGCGTCTGGCTGCCGGGCTCGGCGGCATCGAAGTAGGTCGACACCGGCACGAGCACTTCGTAGCCCACGCCATTGACGTCGACGACGAGACGCTGCGGCTGTTTCTCGATCACGGTCCCGCGCAACAACGCGATCATTGGCCGTTCGGCGTTCGGGGGTTCGGAGGTTCGGCGGGGCGGAAATTCCTCCAGGAGCGGGGCGCGGGCGGCAGCTCCGCGGTCAGCGCGGCCACCGGCGACGCGGCGCGATGCGAGTGGCAGATGGCCACGGCGAGCGCGTCGGCGGCGTCGTGCGGCGAGGGCGCCTCCGCCAGGCCGAGCAGCATCTGCACCATGTGCTGCATCTGCCGCTTCTCGGCGCGGCCGTACCCGACGACGGCCATCTTGATCTCGGCGGGCGAGTACTCCGCGATCGGCACGCCCGCCTCCATGGCCGCGAGCAGCGCCACGCCGCGCGCGTGCCCGAGCTTCAGCGCGCTGCGCACGTTGCGCGCGTGGAAGACGTCTTCGATGGCGATGCAGTCGGGCCGGTGCTCGGCAATGAGCGCCACGAGGCCCTGATGAATCACCTGCAGCTTCTGCGGGAAAGAGGAGCCGGCGGGGGCGGCAATCGATCCGAACGCCACGAGCGTGTGGCGGCTGCCTTCGGTCTGGACGCAGCCATAGCCGGTGCGCGCCGAGCCGGGATCGATCCCGAAGATTCTCACGCGAGCGAGGCCTCGATCTCCTTTTCCTCGATGTCGAAGTTGGCCCAGACGCTCTTGGTGTCGTCGCTGTCCTCGAGGGCTTCCATCAGCTTCAGCATCTGCTGCGCCTGCTTGCCCTCGAGCTTGATGTAGTTCTGCGGCACCATGGCGACCTGCGCCGAATCGGGCTCGATGCCCATCGCCTTGATCGCGTCGACGACCATCTGGAACGCGTCGACGGCCGTGACGATTTCCCATGCCGAGCCGTCGTCCGACATGTCGTCGGCGCCCGCCTCGAGCGCTGCCGCCATCAGCGTTTCCTCGCCGGCCTTCGCCTTGTCGATCGTGATCTGGCCCTTCTTGTCGAACATCCAGCCGACGCTGTTGGCCTCGCCGAGGTTGCCGCCGTGCTTGCCGAAAATGTGGCGGATCTCCCCGACCGTGCGGTTGCGGTTGTCGGTGAGCGTGTCGACGAGCACGGCCACGCCGCCGGGCCCGTAGCCCTCGTAGGTGACCTCGTCGTACTGCACGCCTTCTTCCTCGCCGGTGCCGCGGCGGATCGCGCGCTTGATGTTGTCGGACGGCATGTTCACCGACTTGGCGTCGGCGATGACCGTGCGCAAGCGCGGGTTCTTGTCGGGATCGCCCCCGCCGTGGCGCGCGGCCACCGTCAGTTCCTTGATGATGCGCGTGAAGATCTTGCCGCGTTTCGCGTCAGCGGCGCCCTTCTTGTGCTTGATGGTGTGCCACTTGGAATGCCCGGACATAGGAGGGATTTTATCGCTTACGGGCGATCAATATCCAGACATCCGCCCTGAGGTCCCAGGGCCTGCCGTCGTAGTCGCCCAGGGCGGCTTCCATGCGGAACCCGGCCCGCTCGATGCGCGCGGCCATCTCGGGCACCGGCAGCGTGCGGAACGTGAGCGAGAACCGCCGCACCACGCGCGCGCGGCCGCGCCGCTCGGTGAACTCCTGGTCGAAGATGGTGAGCCGGCGCCGGCGGTCCTGCCGCACCGACTCGACGAGCGTGACCAGCGCGCCGTTCGTGCGGCGCCCCTTGAGGCTCTGCCGGTTCGCGTACTCCGACCAGGCGGGCAGGTCGGGCACGAGATCGATCGCGAGGCGGCCGCCCTTCTTCAGCACCCGCGCCGCCTCGGCGAGCGCGGCGTCGAGATCGGCGTCGGACGTCAGCGACTGGATGATGCCGTACGGCGCCATGACGGCCGCGAACGACGACCCGCGGTACGGCAGCGCGCGGATGTCGGCGCGCGCGAAGCGCAGCGGCAGACGCGCGCGGCGCGTGCGCGCGCGGGCGCGGCGCAGCATGGCGTCCGAGAGATCGACGCCGACCACGGCCGCGCGCGAGCGCGCGGCTTCGGCGTCGCGCATCAGCGGCACCAGCACCCGGCCCGTGCCGGTGCCGAGCTCGAGCGCCCGGCCGCCCGCGCCGGCGGCAAAGCGCCGCCAGAACGCGATGTCGCGCCGGCCGACGGTGCGCTGATTCTCCCAGTCGTAGAAGGGCGCGTACTCGTCCCAGCCGCCGCTGCCTGTCGATCGCTTCACGATGCGCTAGATGCTATCAGCGCGCGCGGGGGCGCGATCACGCGAAATCGGCGAGCACGGCGTCGACCGCCGCGTCGAGAAACTCCACGCCGTCGGGATACGCGACCCGGCGCGCGGGCACGTGCGAGGCGACGCGATGGACGGCGTCGAACAGCCGCCGCGACTCCTCGCGATCGGTGACGTCGAGCCGGAACAGATGCGAGAGCATCTCGATGCGCGCCGTGGCCGGCGGCACGTCCGTGACGGCGGCGCGGTCATCCTCGGAGGTCGCCAGCAGGTACACACGCGCGAGCGGCGAACGTTCGGTCGCGAGCGCGGCCGGCGCGCGGCGCTTGCCCGCCGCATTCGACGGCTCGCCGATGCCGGCCGGCGCCGCCTCGCTCATGTCCTCCCACAGCCGCAGGCCGTCGGCGGTTGGCCAGACGCCGATGCCCGCCCCGCGCAGATCGACCGCCAGCGCGTCGTCGGCCACCAGCGCGAAGCCGCGCCGGCAGAACGCCGCGGCCAGCGTGCTCTTGCCGGCGCCCGATTCACCGAGGAACGCCAGCGTGCCCGCGGGAGTGTCGACCGCGCACGCGTGCAGCACCAGGCGTCCGGTGCGGCTGACGGCAAGCGGCAGCACCTGGTGCAGCAGCAGATGCACGAGCGTGGACAGGGGCTGCGGCTCGTCGAACATGATCGCGCGCCCGTCCGCCGAGACGAGACACTCGAGGCCGGGCAGCGACACGCGGTAACCGCCGGCGGCCCGCGCTATCGACAGCCAGGTGCGGCCTTCGCCGTCGGGCCATTGCTGAATCGGCACGGAGTCGCCCTCGGGCATCGGGCCGCGGCGGATGACGATGCCGGGCGGCGCGGCAGCCTCGGGCAGATCGGCAAACAGCACGTCGCCGCCGACGGCGATATCCGCAAAGCGTCTCGCCACGTCAGGCCCGCGCGTAGACGGTCAGCACCTCGGCCACGAACACTTCGGCCGACTGCGGCTCGGCGAACAAATCCGGATGGCGCCAGGCGAGGGCCACCTCGATCTCGCGGACGGTGCGCCGGCCGTCGCACAGCTCCAGCACGCTCCGGCGCGCGATGCCGTGCTCGGTGAGGACGGGCACCGCGCCGGCGCGGGTGCGCGCGATCGCGTCGTGCGTGGGCAGCAGCGCCTTCCACGTGGAGTGGCTCATGCGATCGCCGCCTCCCGCGCGCTCGACATCCCACGACAGAATCGAGTCGGCCGGCAGCACCCGCAGCGTGACGGTCACGCGCTCGCCCGCCGCGAGGTCGAGCGGCCGCTCGAACGGCAGAAACGCGGGGCGCCGGTTGATACGGCGCGCGTGGCCGGGCGCATTCGTCATCCAGATGCCGGGCGCGAGCTTCGCCCGGAACCAGCCGCACAGGCCGTCGGCGCGGCATGCGCCGGCCGCGGTAAGGTCGAACGCCGCCGAAAAGCCGCCGCCGTCCCACGACGCGGCGTCGAAGGTCATCGGCGACGCGACATCCGAGAGCAGATGGCCGTCGCCGTCCTTCATCGGGTAGCCGGTGTTGATGGCGGTGCTGAACGCCGGCGACGTGTCGATGCCGGCCGGCCGCACGTTCCAGAACGAGACGCGTTCGCGCATCACCGGCGACGACACCAGCGCGACATCGAGCGTCACGGGGCCCGGGACGATGCGCGCGTCCGGCGTCAACAGGCGGCGCCGCGCGTCGGCCGCCAGCTCCAGCAGGCCGGCGTCGAAGCCGAGGCGGCCGATCTGATCGAAGACGAGCACGCCGGCGCGCTCGGGCAGCGCCGCGCGCGTCGAATGCGCCGCGATGTGCGTGATGCGATCCCCGCAGCCGTTGTGCCGCGCAATCGCGCGCGCGATCTCGATCATCCCGCCCTCGTCGATCGCGTATACGCGCGCGGCGCCGGCCTCGCAGGCCATCAAGCCGAGGATGCCGGTACCGCAGCCCAGGTCGAGCACGATGTCGCCGGGGCGGACGGTGGCGTGGATGGCGCGGCGGAACGCGTCGACGCGGGGATGGTCGCTCAGGTATTCGCGATGCTCGTCGAGCAGCAGGGACATACCGCGGGCCCTGCCGGGCTCAGAGACAGGCCACCATCATGCCCCCGGCCTCGCCGGCAGTGCCTGAGGCCCCGCGCGTGAGCTTGGCGAGGTGGCCGTACTCCACGAGCACCGGCTTCACCCACACGGCGGACGCCGGGGCGGGTTCGTCTTCACGGCGCGGGTGGCGATCGCGAGGGTCGCTGGTCGGCATGATACGTCTCATCTTGCCCCAAACACGTGCGCGAGCCAAGCCTCGACTCCAAGCACGCGCCAGAGCGGCGAGCCGGCTTCCATCTGTCCCCCCACGCGCACGCGATCGACGAGGCGCGCGACCTCCGACGGAGTGACCCAGCCGAGCCGCGCAAGCGACGGTACGGCGAGGTGCGGCTCCACGTCGGCGGCGCGCAGCGCTTCCACGAGCAATCGCGACGGGTCGGCTTTCGTCACGCGCGCCGCAGTCTCCGGCGCGAGCCTCGGCGCCATCGCCGTGCGCATGGCCGCCCGGTTCCGCTCGCCGCCGAGCCGCGCGTCTTCAGGCAGCGCGAACGCGAGCTCGACGAGGCGGCGGTCGTAGAACGGATGCCGCAGGTCGATGCCGGCGGCCACCGCGGCGCGGTCGGTCGCTTCCTTCGCGAACGCTTCTTCTCCGCTGTCGAGGCGCCACCGCATGCGGCGCCAGCTCTCGCTGGGCGCCCCGTGGGTGTCGGGCCGCCGCCGCAGCCGGCCGCGCAGATCCACCCGCGCCGCGAATTCACGGCTGATCCACGGCGGCAGCGGCGCCGCCTTGATCAGCCGCGCGGCGCGCCGCGCGAACCGCGGCACGAGCGGCACGAGGCCGTTGTGCGCGAAGTCGTGCCAGCTCCACGTGACCTCCTCGCCGATCGTGCCGCCGGCCGCGTGCCACCGGCGCAGCGCGCCCAGGCGCCCGCGCCGCAGGAGATCGGCCATGTGCGCCATCTCGCCGCTCCACCATTGATCGCCGCCGAGGCCGGTGAGCACGACGGACGCGCCCGCTGTCCTGAGCGCTTCGTGCAGGCCGCGAAACAGCGGGCCGCCGGTTGGAACGTCCGGCAGATCGGCCGTCGAAGCAATCGACGCCAGATCGTGCGCCGCCGGGTCGACCGGCGGCATGACGACGAGCGGCTCGATGGACCAGCGGCGCGCGGCAATCCCAATCCATTCGCCCTCGTCCGCTTCGGGCCACGGAAACCGGAGCGATGCGGCCAGCGGAACCGCGTAGCCGTTGGCGCAGATCGATCCCAGCACGGACGAGGAGTCGAGCCCGCCGCTCAGATGCACGCCGACCTGCGCGTGGCCATCGCACCGTGCGCGCACCGCCTCGTCGAACACGGCGCGAAAGCGCTCCGCGTGCTCAGCGAGCGAACCGCTATGCTGCTCGCGCGGCGGCTCCCAGTACCTGCGCACGCGCAGCTGTCCATCGGAGGCCACGAGCACGTGCCCGGCCGGCAGCCGCCGCACCGACAGGTACGGCGTGCCTTCGGTGTCGGCGATATCGCCGCCGAGCACCTCGGCGAGAAATCCCTCGTCCGGCGCGTCGCCAGGTTCGACCAGAGCGCCGAGCTCGGACGCCGCGCGCACGTGCGTGGTGCCCTCGCGGTAGTACAGCGGCCGGATGCCGAGCGGATCGCGCACCGCGACGAGGCGCCGCTCGCGCCGATCGAGCAGCACGAGCGCGAAGTCGCCCGCCAGATGCGCGGCGAAGCTCACGCCCCATCGCGCGAACGCTTCGATCACGATGACCGCGGCGGGCGCGTCGGGGGAAAGGCCGAGCGCCGCGCGAAGATCGGCCGCGTTGTCGAGCCGCAGATCGCCGGCGAGCAGCGCGACGCCCTCGCTGGTGCTGAACGCCGGCGAGGGTCCGGCCGCGCCAATCACGCCGCCGCCGGCGGCGACGATGACGCGGTGGCCCGCGCCGCGAACCGGCATGCGATCCAGCATCGAGCCGACGGCGGTGCGCGCCGCCTGCGCATCGGCCGCGCCGAACACGGCGGCAACGGCGTTCATGGGAGGGTGACGAACACGGGCCGCGAGGCGGCATCGATGGCGCAGAGCGGCAAGTAGACCCGGCCGGCCTCCGCTCCCGACAGCACGAGCGCCCCATGCGTCAGCCACGCATGCGCGGCGAAATCGGCCGGAACGCCCGCGCCCGGCGTCACGCCGATGATGACGCGCGCGTCGAGCCGCTCGCGCGCGAGCAGCCGGCCGGCCGCGAGCGCGCGGGCCAGGCAGGACGGGCGCGGGCGCACCACGCGCGCGGCGCGATGCACCGCGAGCGCAATCCTCCGCGCCCGCGCATCATCGCGTGCCGTGGACCCCGACGCCTGCAGCCAGCGGCGCGCGATGCGGTCGTACGGCCGCGCGCGCAGCGCCGCCGCGCTGATCAGCAGCCACACGAGCGCGCGGATCTCGAGCATCGCTACGGACCCGCGCGATCGAGGAGACCGCGCTCCAGCAGTTCGGCCAGGAAGCCGTCGACATCAGCGCCAATGACGTCACGGTCGCCGCCGTACTCCTCCGCCAGCGTCTCGACGATGGTCTCGCGGGTCGCGCCGGCCTCGACGAGCTGCCAGATGCGGGCGGCGGTGCCGGTCATGCCGAAGTACAGACTGGTGCGTAAATCGAGCACGAGCACCTCGCCACCCAACTCCCGCGCCAGGGCGTCGCGGCTCACCTGAATCCGGCCGTTCATGTGCACCATCTTAGGATGCGACTGAAGGCCGCCAGTAAGTCCAGTGAGAGCAGCACTTTACAGCGAGGGTCCGAACTGTGCAGAAATGGTGCCCGACTGCCGAAAAGCTGTGGTAAGTAAGAGAGTTTGGCCTCTGTGGTAATGTACGTAGGCGAACGGTCGATATATGACAGGAAGTGACAAGCGCGTGGCGATCCTGATGGCGGTTACGCTTCTGGCGCCCGCCGTACATGCACAGGTCGCCCCCGGCACGACCACCGCCGCGCGCGCCGCGGCGCGCGCGGTCGCGGCCCGGACCACGACGTCGGCGGCCCGCACCGCGACCGCGCTCAACTCGCTGGCCGCCGGCAGCTCCGCATCGGCGTCGAACACGACCTCGGTCATGGGGTACATCTGGACCGGTGACGGCACGCCGCTGTCGAACGCGACCATGCAGCTGCGCAACATCGTGACCGGCCAGATCGAACAGGTGTCGACGACACTGCAGAACGGCGCGTTCGCGTTCCAGAACGTCAGCACCGGCACCTACGCGATCGAGTTCGTCACCGAGGTGGCCGGACGCGTCCTCGCCGTCGGTCAGGCGTTCAGCGTGGCGCCGGGCGAAACCGTCGCGACGTTCGTGCGGCTCGGCGGGCGGCTCGCGCTGCTCCTGCCGGACCTGGCTGGCAACGCCGCGCAGGCGGTCGTCTCCAACGTCGCCAATGCCGTGGCGACCGGCGTCGTCAGTATCGCAGGCACCGTCGCGCCCGCGCAGCCCGCGAGTCCGCTGCGCTGAGCGCGGCGAGGCGAGGCGAGGAGATAAGAGCAGAAGAGAAGACCGGCGGCTCACATGTTCAACACTCCCCAGAACGCGCCCGAACCGCGCGACATGCCCGCCATGCCTCCCGGCGCCCCTGGCACCGGCGGCGAAGGCGAGATCCACCTGCTCGATCGCCTCAGTGTCGTCTACCGGCACCGGCGGCTGGTCCTGTCGATCGTCGTGCTCGTCCTCGTCGGCGGCATCGTCCAGACGTTCACGACCGTGCCCCGCTTCAAGGCCACCGCGGTCGTCGAAGTCGGTGAAGAGCGGCCGCTCTCCTCGTCGCTGCGCGACATCGAGCAGCAGTTCACGATTCAGGATCCCGAGGTCTACATGGAGACGCAGCAGAACGTGCTGCGCAGCCGCGACCTGGCCCGGACCGTCGTGAGAAAGCTGAAGCTCCAGACGCACTACGAGTTCCAGCCGGGCGCCGACGCGCCCTCGGGGCTGCGGGCGGCGTTCGACTCGGTGCGCGCGCGCATCACGCGTCCTCTGCGCCAGCTGTTTCAGAAGGAGCTGCCGCGCTCGCAGATCGCCGAGGCCGGCGCGCCGACGGCGGGCGCCTCGGAGTCGCCTGAGGAAGCGGCGCTGGTGACGAAGTTCCTGTCGCGGCTCGACGTGCAGCGGCGTCCTCTCAGCCGCCTGTTCAACGTGCATTTCGATGCGCGGGATCCCGAACTCGCGGCCCTCGCCGCCAATACGCTGGCCGATGAATACGTCGTCAGGAACCTCGATCTGAAGCGCACCGCGCTCGACAACCGCATCAAGCTGTACGAGACGGAGATTCAGACGCAGTCGCGGCTCATCGAGGGCTACCGGAACGTGCTGTTCGAGTATCAGTCGAAGGGCGGCACCACCGAGCTCGGCGAGAACATTCTCGGCGCGACGATTGCGGCGTTTGCGTCGGACGCCACGCGCGCGCGCACGCAGGCCGTGCAGCGCAAGGCGGTCTACGATCAGCTGCGCCCGGTGCTCGACAATCCCGGCTTCGACGTCACGGATGAGCGCATCATGTCGACGCCCGCGATCGCCACCGACCCCCAGGTGATGCAGTACCAGGCCAGCCTGCAGCGGCTGCAGAGCCAGAAACAGGCCGAGGTGGTGGCGGGGCACGGCGAAAACCATCCGACGGTCCGCCGGCTGAATAACGACACCGACCAGACGCGGCAGCAGCTGCGCAACCGGATCGTGCTGCGCGCGCAGACCGCCCGGCAGGAGTACGAGTCGGCGATTGCCGAGGCGAACAGCCTGGAGCGGCTGCACACCGACACGCGGCAGAAGGCCGCGGAAGCGGGCATTGCGGCGGTGCAGCCCGGCTTCGTGCAGAACAATCTCAGGGCGGCCGAGGCGCTGCTCGGCAGCCTGACCGCCGAGCTGCAGCAGACGAAGGTCATGGCGAACAGCACGGAAAACAACGTGCGGACGATGGACCGCGCGGAGGTGCCGGCGGTTGCCTATACGCCCAACGTCGCCAACAACCTCGTCATCGCGCTCATCGCCGGGCTCGTGCTCGCGCTCGGCGTGGCCTTCGGGCTCGACTATCTCGACGACACGATCAAGACGCCTGAAGACATCACCCGCAAGCTGCGGATCCCGTTCCTCGGCCTGGTCCCGTCGGTGCGAGGCGACAAGCAGCCGATCCTCTCGGGACCGGTCCCACACGACTTCGGCGAAGCGTACCGCGCGCTGCGCACGTCGCTGGTCTTCACCAGCGGCGGCGAAAAGACACGCGTGATTGGGGTGACGAGCGCGCAGCCGCTCGAAGGCAAGACGACAACGGCGTGCAATCTCGCGATGGTGCTGGCCATCGGGGGATCCCGCGTGCTGCTCATCGACGCCGACTTGCGCCGCCCGGGCGTGCACAAGGCGCTGAAGATGAACAACACGGTCGGCCTGTCGCACCTGCTGGTGGGCCAGGCGCGCGTGCGCGAGGCGATTCAGCGCACGTCGGATCCGAACTTCTGCGTGATGACCGCGGGCCGCACGCCGCCCAATCCCTCGGAGCTGCTGTCGTCGGAGCGCATGCGGCAGCTGATCGGCAATCTCTCGGAAGGGCCCTTCGACTGGGTCATCATCGATACGCCGCCGGTGCTGGCGGTGACCGACGCGGTGGTGGTGACGCCGATGGTGTCGGGCATCGTCTTCGTGCTGGGCGCCGAGATGACGCGCCGCCGGCTCGCCGAGCGCGCCGTGCAGATGGTGCTGCAGACCCGGCCGCGCATCGTCGGCGCCGTGCTCAACCGCGTCAACTTCGACCGCAACAAGTACTACTATTCGCGCTATTACGGCTACCAGTACAAGAGCTACTACGGGCAGCATGCCCGGGCGGCGGATTCGGCTGACTCCGAGGTCTAGCCGGACGTCCGCCGCGGCTGTGGCGGTCGCCGCGGCGCTCGCATGGTCGGTGTTCGCCTTCGGCGCCGTGTATCCCTGGGCCGCGCCCCCGCTGCTCGTGCTGGCGGCGGCCGCGCTCTGGCTGGCGCGGGCGCGGCCCGATCCCCGCGACATCATCGACGCCGCCGCGCTCGCGGCCCTTGCCGTGATCGTGCTGCAGCTGATTCCGCTCCCGCCTGCCGCGCACGCGATGCTGGCGCCCGAGGGCAGCGCGTTCCGGGCGGCGATGTCGGTCGGCTACGCCCCCGGCGCGTGGGCGCCGCTGTCGCTCGATCCCCGGACCACGCGCGTCACGCTGATGCTGGCGCTGGCCGCGTTCGGGCTGCACGTCGCGGCGCGGCGCGTTGGAACGCGTGAAGGCCGGCGGCTCGGGCGCTGGATTGCGTGGCTGGCGCTGGCCGCCGCGCTGCTGGGGCTTGGCGGCGGCACGCTGTTCCCCGACGGCCGCATCTACGGATTCTGGCGTCCGCTCGAGCGTGGCGCGTCGCCGTTCGGCGCCATCATCAACCGCAATCATTTCGCCGCGTGGGCCATCATGGCCGCCGTCATCACGCTTGGCGTGCTGGCCGCGCACGCCTCACGCAGGCGGGCGCACACGCCCCCCGCGCGGGCGCGCGTCGCGGCGCTGGGCGACACGCGCGGCCTCTGGCTCCTGTTCGCCGCCGTCGTCACGGTCGCGGCGATCGTGATGACGGCGTCGCGCTCGGGCTTCGCCGCGCTGGTGGCGGCATCGGGGGCGGCCATGGTGCTGATGCGCAGGCGCGCGGGCGCGCGCGCGATCGCGGCGGCCGCGATCGTGGCGGGGTTGTGCCTGGCCGCGGCCCTCAGCTGGGCGCGCCCCGACCGGCTGATCACGCGTTTCGATGCGCCGGACAGCGGCATGGGCGTCCGCCAGACCATCTGGCAGCAGTCGCGGGGGGTGGCGCGGCGGTATCCCGTGACGGGGGTTGGCGCGGGCGCGTTCCCGGCGGCGATGGCCTATTACCAGACCGGCCCGCGCGACGTCTTCTTCAACCACGCGCACAACCAGTATCTGGAAACAGCGGCCGAGGGGGGCCTGCTGCTGGGGCTGCCGGTCATCGTGCTGAGCGCCGCCCTCATCGTCCGCATCGGCCGGCGGCTGCGCGAGGATCGGGACAGCTACTTCTGGCTGCGTGTCGGATCGGCCGCCGCGCTTGCCGGTCTTGCCGTCGCCTGCCTCTGGGAAACGCCGTTCCGCACGCCGGCCACGCTGATGCTGGCCGCCGTGGCCGCGGGCCTTGCGGCCGCCGAGGAGCAGGCCTGATGGCGCTGCGCGTGGGTCTCGACATCGACGGCGTGCTGGCCGATTTCCGATCCGCCTTCGAGCGCGAAGCGCGCCATCACATGCCGGGACCGCTCGACCCCGAAAGCACGACAGCCGACGCGTTCTCGAACCAGGAGCTCAAGCGCATCTGGGCGCGCATCCAGCGCACGCCCAACTGGTGGACGACGGTGGGCGCGTTCGAGCCGGCGCAGATTGCGAGGCTCTACGAGCTCGCGCGCGCGCGGCAGTGGGAAGTGGTGTTCATGACGAAGCGGCCGCTGACGGCCGGCGAGCCCGTGCAGTTCCAGACGCAGCACTGGCTGGAGCAGCAGGGGTTCCACTATCCCGCGGTCGTCACGGTGCCGGGGTCGCGCGGCGAGCTGGCCAACGCACTGCGCCTCGACATCATCGTGGACGATCAGCTCTACAACTGCATCGATGTCGCGACAGGGTCGCATGCCCGGGCGCTGCTGCTGTCGCGTGACGGCATCGAAGCCCACGAGCGGCAGGCGATGGCGCGCGGCATCGGCGTGGTGCGATCGCTGGAGGAGGCCGTCGACGCGCTGGCCTCGCTCGACCAGGCCCAGACCGAAAGGAAGGGCCGGCTGCAGCGGCTGAGCGACTGGCTCGTGCCGAAGCCGGCCGGTACGCTGCCGGCGCATCCCGACACGCGCCGCGTCAGTCTGCGCGATCCCGATCAGGGCGGCCCGGACGCCTGAACCACGCGGCGGCGCCCGCGGCCAGCCTGCGGATGTACAACAGCGGCAGCGGCAGCCGCGAGGGCGAGCGCGCGCGCACGAACGCCGCGTCGGGCAGGAACGTCTCGCGTACGAGCGCCGCGCGATCGCGCCATCCGAGCGCGCGCCAGTCGAGCATGAAGTCGTCGCCGCGCGAGCGATCCTCGCGGATGAAGGCCGCCAGCCGCGACGGCTGCGCGGCAAGTGTCTCGACGGCGCGAGCGGTGTCTTCCGGCAGCACGTCGCCGGCCCTCGCGGCGACGCGGGAGACCTCGTAGGCGACGAGGGGACCGGCTTCCCAGGCGTCTGCGCGCGCGATCACGTCCGTCATGCGTTCGTCCAGCCGCTGCGTGAGCAGGCGGATGTCGCAGTCCCACACGAGGCGATCCTCGCCGGGGTGATGCGCGAGCCTGTGCAGGCACGCGAGGACGAGCGCGTCGGCGCCCGCAATGCCGCGCGCGGCGGGATGCAGCCCCGGCAGCGGTAGGCTCGCGCCGAGCAGCTCCTCGAACGTGACGCGATCCGCGAGCGCCGGCGCGTTGACCACACCTGTATGCAGATCGACCGCGCACTCGCCGTCGCCGGTGTCGCGGCGGTAGCTGTGCTGCCGCACGCGAATCCGCCCAGGTTTCTTCACATCCTTCCGGAATCCTGCCGCGACCAGCGCGCGCTCCGCCTCGAGCGCGCGGGAGGGCTCCACCAGCACGTCCCAGTCGAGCCGCATGCGATCGGCGGGCGACTCGTACAGGGCGTAGGCGAGCGCAGCGCCCTTGAAGAGCAGCAGCGGCACACCGGCGGCGCGATCGAGCACGTCGGCCATCGCCCGCCGCTGCAGCGCCTCGTACAGCGTCCATCGGCGCGCGGCGTGCCGCATCGCCTCCAGATGCGCGGCGGGCACGGCGGCCCCGGCCGCCTGGATCCGGTGCATGCCGTGCAGGGCGAGCGGGACCACCTGCTCGAGACCGGCCGCGTCCGCCAGCGCGCGCGGGTCATGCGCGACCAGCGCGCCGGGATCGATCCGTCCGGGCTGAAAGACGAGCGCGGAAAGCAGTGCCGTGACGGACATGGCCCGTCGACGGTCAGCTCCAGATGGAGGTGATGACGGCCCGCCGGAAGGCCGGATGGCGCAGCAGCGCAAGAGCGGCGCGGCGATGCCAGTTGAAGTCGGCGGTTTCCTTCAGCAGGGGGACGATGCCGTCGACGCGCGTGAGCTCGACGAGGGCATGGATGCCGCGGTCGCCGAGGCGCGAGGCGAGCCTGCGGAAGGTGAGGCCCGCGCGGATGTCCGGTCCGATGCGCTCGCGCCACCGCACTTCGTACGCACGCAGGTCGCACTCGGCGAGACGTCCCTCTCGCAGGCACGCGTCGAGCGTGTCGGCCGCATAGACGCCGCTGAGCAGGCCGTAGTAAATGCCGCCGCCGGTGGTCGGCTTGACGAGTCCCGCCGCGTCGCCGACCGCAATCACGCGATCCGAGACGGTCTTGCTCACCGGCCCGAGGGGCAGCATCTTCATCCGCGGCGCAGGCGGCGCCGCATGGCCGCCGTGCTCGCGCGCGATCTGCGCGAAGAACGCGGCGAACCGGCCGCGCGCGTCGGTGTCGCAGAGCAGGCCGAGGCGCGCGTACGACACGTCGCCGCGAACGAACGGCACGGCCCACGCGAAGCCGGCGGGCGCCAGCGCGCGGCCCATGCGTACGTCGATGTGCGGCAGCGCCGCGAACGGCATCTCCACCTGCGCGCTCTGTACGTACGCGCGCGGAATGCCGAGGCCGAGCGCGCGGTTGAAGCGGTAGTTCGCCCCGCAGGCGACCACCACCGCGCGCGCGCGCACCGGCTCGCCGCCGCGGACGCGGGCGGTGACGCCCCCGGCATCGACGGCAATGTTGTCGACCCGGGCGCCGGTGCAGAGCTCCGCCCCCGCCGCCTGCGCCTTCGCGGCCAGCGCCGCATCGAAGCGCGGCCGATCGACGACCGTCGCGATGACGCGATCGCTTTCAATCAGCACGGGATCACCGTGACCGGCGCGGAACGCCGCGGAACGCGTGATGCTGAGAATGGTGTCGCGGGGCAGATCGAGCTCGGCGAAGGCGTCGTGGCCGAGCACGCCCGTGCAGTGCGCCGGACGGCCGACGACGTCGTGCTCCTCGAGCACGAGCGTGTCCCGGCCCTGAGCGGCCAGCCGGGCCGCGGCGGCCAGGCCCGCAGGGCCTGCCCCGATGATCAGAACATCACGCACGTTGGCGCACTCTCGGCCGGCCTCAATGGATGGCGCGGCGTCTGGCGCCGCGTCGTTCCCACGATCCGAGCAGAGTGATCGTGAGCGACAGCAGGACGAGACGCACATCGAGCGCCGTACTCTGCCTGCGTAGGTAGAGCCTATCGTAGCGGAATTTCCGGCGCCGGGGTAGGTCGCGCCGCGCGTAGATCTGCGCGATTCCGGTCAGTCCCGGACGCACCGCGGAGCGCACCTCGAAGCCGGGCACGGCTTCCAGCGGCTCGGCCCTCCCGGCGCCGCCGCCCGCCTCGATCTCGCCGGGGCGCAGGGCGCGCGGCCCCACCACGCTCATGTCGCCTCTGAGAATGTTCCACAGCTGCGGCACCTCGTCGAGGGCCGCGGCGCGCAGCAAGCGCCCCGCGCGCGTCACCCGCAAATCGCCCGCGACCGCCTGGCGCGCCCCGTCGCGGTCGGCGTCGGCCACCATGGACCGGAACTTCCAGGCCGTGAACGGCCGTCCCCGCAGACCCGATCGCTGCTGCGCGTAGAACACGGGGCCGGGCGTGTCGATCTTGATCGCGAGCGCCGCGAGCAGCGACACGGGCGCCGTGACGATCAGCCCGGCCGCCGCGAACGCGACGTCGAAGGCGCGCTTGACGGGATCGCGCGCGATGGCGGCGCCGCGCGCGATGAGATCGGCCGCGCCCGTCACTTGACCCGGCGCCCGCCGAGCGCGTCATAGATCAGCAGCCAGCGCGCGCGCGCGAAAATGCCGGCATAGGCCGCGGCGTCCTTCAGCGGATGGCGCCTGAAGTGCTTCCGGTAATAGCGCCACAGGCTTTCGTGCCGCGCGCGGATCATGGCCGGCTTCACGGCGCCGGAGCTCGCGCCGATTTCGTGGCGCAGCGTCACGGCCGGCAGATAGCGCACCGCGCTGCCGGCCTTCGAGGCGCGATAGCAGAAATCCACGTCCTCGCAGTACATGAAGAACTGCTCGTCGAGCCCGCCCAGGGTCTCGGCGAGCGAGCGGCGATGCACGAGCGCGGCGCCCGAGACCCAGTCGGCCGCCGTCACGCCGTCGCGATCGTCGCCCGTGCGCAGGTACCGCTTCGAGAATGGATTGCCCGGCCAGAGGCGCGTGAGCAGCGAGTACCGGTGGCCGAGCGCCGAGTGGAATCCGGGGAATCCGCGCGCGGAGGGCTCGACGTTCCCCGCCTCGTCGACCATCCGCAGGCCCGCGATGCCGACATCCGGGTGCGCGTCGAGCCAGGCCACGGCGTCAGCGAAGCGTCCCGCCACCACGTCGGTGTCGGGATTGATCCACGCCACGTAGCGGCCCTCGGCGCGCGCCAGTCCCGCGTTGATGCCCGCGGCAAAGCCGCCGTTGACGTCACGCTCGACGAGCATGGTCTGCGGAAAGCCGCTCCGCACCGCCGCCGCCGTGTCGTCCGACGAGGCGTTGTCGACGACGATGACCTGCGACTGCAGGCCTTCGAGCGCCGGCGGCAGCGACCGGAGGCACGCGCCGATGTGCCGCGCGGAGTTGTACGTGACGATGATGATCGAGAGGTCGGTCACGGGTGCGCGTACTTTCCGGCGAAATGCTCGTGCACGACGAGCGCCCAGAGACGGTTCGGATCGAGCCGGCCGCGGACGAACGCGTCGACATAGGGGCGGAGCGCGGGACTGCGGAGTGGCTCGTGAAGGACGGTCAGCGCCCGGTCGCCCGCGAGCGCGGCGCGGAGCCAGTCGCCCATCGGGATGATGAAGCCCGTTTTCCGGCGGGCCAGATGATCGGCCGGCAGCGGATCGGGCATCGCGGCGAACAGCGCCGCCTTGTAGGTGGCATGCCGTCCGCGGCTCCACCATCCTCCTTCGTGCACGCGCGCCATCAGCTGATGATCGACGAACGGCACGCGCAGCTCGAGGCTGTCGCACATCGAGAACGCATCGGAATCGCGCAGCAGCTGCGACGCCATGTACTCGCGGATTTCACACAGCATGACGACGTCGAGCATGGAACGTCCCGGCACGTCGGGCCCCTGATCGTCGGGCGGCGGCTCGACGCCGGTGAGGCGCCGGATCGCCGCGCGCTCGAACAGCGATCGATACTGGCGCCACAGGCCCGCGCGTGTGCGCGCCGGCTCGCGCATGATCTCGGCCAGCTTGCCCGGCGCGGCGACCGGCATCAGCCACGCCAGCGCGGCAGCCACCGAGCGTCCCGGAAGTCCGGCGCGGAAGGGCGCCGTCGCCCTCCACAGCCGGGGCACGTCGTTGAAGCTGCGATAGCCGCCCAGAAGCTCGTCGCCGCCGAGGCCCGACAGCACGACCTTGAGTCCGGCGCGGGCCACGGCGCGCGACACCATGAAGGTGTTGAGCCCGTCGGAGGTGGGCTCGCCCATCGCGTCGAGCCCCTCTTCGATCCATCTGGCAATCTCCTCGCGCATGACCGGCACTTCGGTGTGCACGGTGCCGAACTGGCGCGCAATCCTTGCGGCCGGCGCGGATTCGTCGATGGCCGATCCGGGCACGACCACCGTGAACGTCCGCAGCGCCGCGCTGCCCGCGCGCGCGGCCGCCGCGACGATCGCGGCGGAATCGAGCCCGCCGCTCAGGAAGACACCCACCGGCACGTCGCTCACGAGATGCGCGCGGATCGAGTCGTCCAGCGCCGACTGGAACGCGGCGGCGGCGCGCTCCACCGGCTGCGTGCCCGCGGCGCCCAGCACGCTCTGCGGGTCGAACCAGCGGGTGATCTCGACGCCGCGTCCGTCGTAGCGAAGCCACGACCCGGGCGGCAGCACCTCGAGGCCCGCATGCGCCGACGCGTCGCCGGGCACGTGGCCGCGTCGCAGGAAGACGGCCTGCATGCCGGGCCGCAGTCCGCTGCCGAACCCGGCCGCGATGAGCGACCGCGGCTCGGAGGCGAAGGCGAGCAGCCCCGGCGACGGCCGGCACCAGTAGAGCGGCTTGATGCCGAACCGATCGCGGGCGAGATAGAGCGCCTGCTCGCGCTCGCTCCAGTACGCGAACGCGAACATGCCGCGGAGCGACGGCAGCACCTGCATCCCCTGCGCGACGATCATCTCGAGCAGGACCGCCGAATCGGAATTCGATTCCGGCGCCGCCGCGAACCGCGCCTGCACCTCGCGGAAGTTGTAGATTTCGCCGTTGAAGGCGAGCCATCCGCTGCCGTCGCGCGATCGCATCGGCTGCGCCGCCGCGTCCGTCAGGTCGATGATGGCCAGGCGCTGGTGGCCGAGCCACGCCGAGAGCGGCGCCGCGCCTCCCTCGCGCGCGGCGCTGGCCGTGCCCGGGCCGGAGTGCCGCGCCACCTGCGTGCCGTGCAGCTCGGCCAGCCCCCATCCGTCCGGACCGCGATGTGCGAGCGCTTCGCGCATGCGCGTCACCTGGCGCGCGCGCGCGGCCGCATCCGCCGTCCCTGCCTCGACCAGTCCCGCTATGCCGCACATTCAGTCGTTCAACACCTGGTCGTAGAGTACTTGAAGCTGACGCACGGTTCGATCGATGCCATAGCCGGCCACGACGCGCGCGCGGCCGGCGGCGCCCATGGCCGCCGCCGTGACCGGATCCCCCGCCAGCGCCAGCATGGCCGCCGCCATCGTCCCTGGTTGCCGCGGCGCGACGAGCATGCCGGTTTCGCCGTCGCGGACGATCTCGAGCGGTCCGCCGTGGGCCGTGGCGATGACCGGCCGCGCCGAGGCCATGGCCTCGAGCACGACGAGGCCGAACGGCTCGGCCTCGCGCGACGGCAGCACGAACGCGTCGATCGACCGGTGGAACGCCGGCATCGCGCCTGGGCCGTAGCGCCATCCCGCAAAGACCAACGCGCCGTCGAGGCCGCGATCGCGCGCCAGCGCGCGCAGCGTCTGCTCGTACTCCTCGAGTCCCTCGATCGGCCCGCCCGCGATCACAAACCGCGCGTCCGGCCGCTCGCGCCGGACGATGGCGGCCGCCTCGATGAAATCCTCGAGGCCCTTCCAGACATCCATGCGCGCGGCGGCGCCGAACAGCGGCGCGCCGGCTGGAATGCCGAAATCCCTCCGCACCACATCGTCATGGCCCGGCGTGAAGCGTTCGGTGTCGACGCCGTTCGGCACCTTCACGACATGTCTCGGAAGTCGTCCATCGGTCTCGAACATGCGCCCGACGGCATCGCTCGTCACGACGACGCGGTCGGCGAAGCGCAGCGCGAGGCCGCGCTCGAGCGCGCGGAGCCGGGCGTTCTGCCACACGATCTCGCGCACGTGCCAGACGTGGGGCCGCCCCGTGATCCTGGCCGCCGCCCAGCCATACAGGTTATGGATGGTGTTGGTGTGGACGAGATCGACGCGCTCGCGCCGGATGAGCGACGCCAGCGACGCCGTGCCGAGCGGATAGTTGGCGGCGAACACGCCCAGCCACGCCCTGCCCTTGCGCGACGTCAGCTTCTTCATCCTCGGCACGACGCACACGCGCGCGCCGGCCTTTTCGAGCCTGGCGACGAGCGGTCCGTCCGACGGCAGCGCGACGAGCGGCTGGAAGCGGCTCCGGTCGAGCCGCTCCACGATGTGCGCGAGCGACACGTCGGAGCCGCCGATCTCGGACGTCGTGTGAAGGTACAGGACCTTACGCGGCGCCACGCTGCCCTTTCAGCACGCGCGCGTAGACGCGCTCGTAGGCGTCGGCGACGACGCTCCAGTCGTACTGGCGCGCGCGCGCCGGGCCGGCATCCGCAAGCGACGTTCGTCGCGCCGGGTCGGTCAGCAGATCCGCAAGCGCGTCGCCGAGCGCGGCGTCCGGCGCAATCACCCCGTAGCGGCCGCCGTCGAGCACGTCGAGCGCGCCGGGGTTTGGCGAGGCGGCCACCGCCGTGCCGGCGGCAAGCGCTTCGACGTAGGGGCGTCCGAACCCCTCGTACGCGCTCGGCAGGCACATCACCCAGGCGCGCCTGTACGCGTCGCGCAGCGACGCATCATCCAGCGTCCCGACGTGGATGACGCCCGGGCCTTCGGCGCGATCCGGCGAGACGAGCCAGAGTTCCGCGCCGGGCACGCGGGGACGCACGCGTGCGATGAACTGCTCGACGAGCATGCGGCCGCGCTTGCGGCTGTCCAGCTCCCCGACAAACAGAATCGAGGGCGCGTGCGACTTTGGCGTGCCGTCGGGCGCGAACGCGGCTGTGTCGATGCCGTTGGGAATGACATCCGCCCGGCGCGGCAGATGCCGCGTCGCGGCGCGTGAGACGCCGACCACGGCATCGGCGCGCAGCGCCGCGACGACCTCCCATTTGAAGAACCAGGCGTGGAGGAGCGCATGCTTTGGTGAGAGCCCGCGCACGCCGTTGGCCACCGCCTCGTCGAGCGAGCTGCCGTGCAGGGTGCGCACCACGGGACGGCCGCGGTGGCGCAGCAGCTGTTCGTCGCCCTGCGCGTGCACCAGATCGAACCGGCTGACGTCGATGCGCGCGACCTGCGCGGGAAACGTCAGCGGCGCCGTGCGCCGGCCGCGTCCCGCGAGCTGCACGACGTCGAACGGCGCGCCGGGCGGCCGCGGATCCTGGCTGAAGACCGTCACGCGATGACCGCGGCCCGCGAGCGCCGTGCAAAGACCGACGCTGAAATGGCCTGCGCCGCCGCGGCTGGCCGGCGGCAGGAAACGCTGGATGACCGCCAGATCAAGCGCCATCCGCAACCTCTCGATAGACGCCGAGCGTCCGCTCGGCGGTCTGCCGCCAGGAAAACTCGAGCGCGCGCGCAAGACCCCGCAGCACGAGCGTCATCCGATGCGCGTCATCGCTCAGGATGGCCGCGAGCGCGGCGCCGGCCGCGCGGGCGTCCCGCGGATCGACCACGGACGCCGCGCGGCCCGCGACTTCCGCCACGCCGCCGGTATTCGAGGTGACCACCGGCAGGCCTGACGCCATGGCCTCCAGCACCGGCAGGCCGAATCCTGAGAGCACCGGCAGGTACACGAGCGCGTCGGCCGCGGCGTACCAGTCCGCCAGGCGCTCATCGTCGATGATGCCGAGCTCGCGGACGTGGCCGCGCAGTCCTTCGGCTTCCACGAGGGTGCCCTGTTCCACGGTCAGCGGGGCGCCGATTTTGACGACCTCGAGGTCCACGGATTCGCGCGCGGCGGCCGCCGCGCGCAGCGCGCCTTCGACGTTCATGTACGGCTGCGTGTGCCCGACGATCAGCACCGCCGGCTTCGTCAGGCCGAGGCCGTGCCGGAGCGCATTCCGGTCCGTGGATGGTCTGAAACGCGGATCGACGCCCAGCGGCACGATCGTCAGCGAGCTCTCGGGCACGCCGAACAGCTCTATCGCGTCGCGCTTCGACGCCTCGGAGTCGGCGATAAATCGTGCGCCCTTCGCGGCGGCGCGGCGCATGCCGATCTCCAGCGCGCGGCGGGTGCCGAACGACGCCAGGCCGCTTCGTATCGGCACGGCATCGTGAAACGTCACCACGATTTTGCCGGCCGGCATGGCGGCGGCCAGATGCGCGTAGCCGTGATCGAGGATGTGATGCACGTCCGCGGCCGTGCGGCGCGTCATCCGCTGATACCGCACGTATTGATCCCAGTAGCGCGCCGGGGGCGACAGCCGCGCGCCGGGCAGCGAGAGCAGCGTCACGGTGTCGGTGCCGTCCACGACCTGGCGCAGGTGCACGTGCAGCTGATCGGCATATACGCGCATGCTCTGCCGCCATGGATCCGCGAACGGCCGATAGAGTGCGGCGCGCATCAGTTGCCGCCGCCCAGGCGCAGGTACTGGTCTGCAATGCGCGGCCACGAAAGATGCGCGTCGAACAGGGCGCGCGCCCGTCGGGCCATGCTCGCGCGGCTGGCGCTGTCGGACAGCAGCGCGTCGATCGTCGCGGCGGCATCTCCGGCTGCCGCGTCCGACGCCGGCACGAGCGCGAACGCGCCGCTGTCGCGCAGCAGCGGATCGGTGGTGCGGCCGTCGCTGCCCGCGACCGGCAGCGCGTGCTGGAGCAGCGCCGCGACGGTCGTGCGGCGCGTCGAGACGCCGTCGAGGATGGGGGCGAATCCGATCGACGCGCACGCCAGCTCGCGCGACACCGCTGCCGCATCCAGGCCCGCGGCCACGTCGATTGCCGCGTGCGGAAGGCCATGCTCCCCCATCCACGCCTTCGCCTCGTCGCCGCGCCGGCAGATCCACACGAGCCGCGCTCCCCTGCGCTCCGCAAGACGCGCGGCCGCGCCGACCATCGACGGCCTCATGCCAGACGGCTGGCCGAACATCACGATGCGAGCCGCGGCCTTGTCGGGAATGGGCGGCTCCGGATCGGGGATGTTGGAGCCGGCCGGGATGGTCGTAATCTCGCAGAGCCGGTCGAGGCCGTCGTCGCGCGCGAGGTCGGCGACAAAGCCGTGCGTGGTCACCAGCGCGTCGGCGCGGGCGGCAAACGCGCGGGCCATCCGGCGAAACAGGACGCGTGCCGCCGCGCGCTTCAGCGACGGCGCGGGATCCACCTGATACTCGTGAACGATGAACACGACTCTGGCGCCTGCCGCCCGCGCCTGGCGCAGCCGCGACAGCAGCGCGGGCAGATCGCGCCGCAGCCAGGCCTGCGGCACGTAGTTGACGTACGCGACGCGCGGCGCGGCGCGGTGGGGGTCGAGCGCGCGCCATCCGGACAGCACCGTCGTGCCAGGAGCCGGCGCAGCGTCGCCCGCGGTCGTGAACGACGCGACGCGCCCGGCCGGGGCCAGCGCGGCCGCCAGGTGCGACGCGAAGTCGCGCACGCCGTCGAACCGCTCCGGGGAAGCCGGCACGATCATCCAGCCGCCGGGCCGCGGGCCGCCCTGGCCTCGGGCCGTCACGAGGCGGGGCCGCGCGCGCGCAGGACGCGCGCGGGATTGCCGGCGGCAATCATGCCCGCCGGCACGTCGCGGGTGACGACGGCGCCGGCGCCAATCACGGCGCCCCTGCCCACGGTGACGCCGTCGAGCACGATCGCGCTGTTGCCAATCCACGCCTCGTCTTCGATCACGATGCCGCGGCGCGCGACGCCCTGTTCACCAATCGGCGCGCCGGGATCCTGGAAGACGTGGTCTTCGGCGAGCAGCTGCACATTGGCGCCGAACAGCACGCGGCGCCCGATGCGAATGCCCCCGCCGGCGCCGAGCACGCATCGCGGGCCGATGTACGTGCCGTCGCCGATGCGCAGCCCCACGCCGGGATCGTCGAGGCGGCTCGTCACCTGGATCCATGCGTGCTCGCGCACGCTGACGTCACTGCCGATCTCGATGCCGTCGCGGCCGTACGCGCTGATGTACGCGTGGTCGCCGATGAGCACGTTGCGTCCGGCGCGCACGCGGCGCGGAAAGAGCACCCGCACGTGGCGTCCGGCGAACAGACGGCCGCCGCACGCGCCGAGCCGCGCCGCCAGCAGCAGGCCGCGCACGCGGCTCATCCCGCCGCGCTGCCACGCATAGGCGGCCAGCTCGGGCCAGCGCGCGTCGATCGCGCCGTCGACGGCGGGCCGTCCGCTGAGGCGCGCCAGCACGCGCGCTTTCAGGGTCACCGCGCGCCGCCTCCGGCCACTTCGTCATAGGCGAAGTGCATCCGCCGCAGCATTGCCTCGAGGCCGAAGTGCCTGGCGCGCCGCAGGGCGCCTTCCGCAATCCGCGCGCGCAGATCCGGCTTGCGCAGCAGCTCGTCGACGGCCGCCGCCATGCCTTCGACGTCGCCCGGGGCGACCAGCCGGCCCGATCGCCCGCTTTCGATCATCTCGGCGGGGCCGCCCTCGTCGAACGCGACAATCGGCTTGTTTTCAGCCAGCGCCTCGGCAATCACGAGCCCGAACGGCTCGGGACTGATCGACGAATGCACGACGACGTCGGCGGCGGCGATATAGGTGCGCGCGTCCGGCACGTGTCCGGTGAACGTCACGGCGCCGTCCAGCGGGGGCCGCGACGCCGTGTCCTCGAGCTCCGCCGCATAGTCGGGCTCCTTGCGCGCGACGGCACCGCCGACGACCCAGAAGCGCGCGTTTGGATGCGCGCGCTTGACCATGCGGGCCGCCTCGAGAAACACATGCGCGCCCTTCCAGCGCAGCAGCCGCCCGCACCAGACCACCGTCGCGCCGTCCGGGGGGAACGCCGGCGGCGTCGGCGTCAGCGACACGCCGTTCTGCACGACGCGCACGCGGTTCCACGGCGCGCCCGAGGCGATCAGCCGCGACCGGGCCGAGTGCGAGACGGCCACGATCGCGGCCGCCGGCACGCGCAGCGCGATGTGCTGCAGCACCGCGTCGGCCGACCGGGTGTCGTCATACAGATCGTGGACGTGATGGATGGCCGGCACGCGCGCGCGCCAGGCCGCGACGCCGCCGACGATGTGCGCCAGCGTGCCGTGGCTGTGGACGATGTCGAATCCGCCCGCGCGGACAGCCGCCGTCAGCCGGTTGAGCACGCCGAGGCCGCGCCCGACATGGCGCATCCGGCCGAGTGTGCCCGCATGGACGATCGGCGCGCCGGCCTCGCGCAGCTCCTCCGCGAACGCGCCTTCGTACAGGGCGACGACCGACGGCTCGACACGGGAGCGGTCGAGACCCTCCAGCAGCTGCTGGACGACGGTTTCGGCGCCTCCCCGCTCGGGCGAGGCGGTGACGAGCAGCACACGCAAAGGACGGCTCATGAGGTCGGCTTCGGCACAAATGGGGGCGGCGGCTGGTACGTATACACAGGCGGATCGGCGGCCTGGCTCACGCCGCCCGCGCGCCGCCACCGTTCGAGATCATAGAGCCTCGCGGTCATTCCGAGCGACAGCCAGAAGTACACGTTGGCCGGCGGCGAATCGAGCACAGGCCCGACCGGCAGCAGCAGCACCATGACTGCCGCGAAGAGTGCCAGCACGTGCCAGAGGGGCGCGCTCGTGCCGGCCGTCAGCATGATCGCGCGCCACCGCCACACGACCAGCAGGACGGCGGCCGAGAGCCACAGCACCGAGCCGAGACCCAGGATGCCCGTCTCGACCGCGACAATGCCGAAGTAGCTCTCCATCAGGATGACCTGGCCGAACTCGGTGAAATGGCGCGCGCCGATGGTGGCGGCGCCGAGGCCGATGCCCATCGGATCCTCCAGCAGCTTCGGCAGGAAGAGCTGCCCGAAGTACGTGCGCTGAAAGCGATCGATGTGCTCGGTCGACGCGATCGAATCGACCCGATCCGCGACGCCGGCCCCCAGTGTGGCGAAGCCGACCGCGAACAGGGCGTACACGATGACGCTCATCGACACCAGGCGGCTCACCTGCCGCAGGGAGACGATCGTGAGGCCGGCGCAGGCGGCGGCCAGCACGAGCGGTGCGCGCGATCCCGAGGCCAGCATCGCCAGCACCATCAGGCCGAGGCTGCCCCACAGCAGCACGCGCCGGCGCATCGACAGATCGCCCGACAGCAGCAGGCCGACAGCCAGCAGGCCGTTGAACGTGAGGTAATGCCCGTACTGCCCGGGCGACGTGAAGGTGCCCGGCACGCGCCACACGCCGGTCGTCGAATAGACCATCGCCGAATACGTGCCGCCCATCGACCGCAGGACGCCGGGCCCCGCGAAATACAGATAGATCCCGAACAGCGACACGGGCACGGCGGCGGCAAGCAGGATGTACGCCAGCCGCTTCACGTCGTCGAACGTGCGGACGTACCGGTAGGCCAGAAACATCACCGGGATATAGAGCAGGCGCATCTTCCAGCCGGTGCTGCGCGCGAGGAACGGCAGCCCGGCCGGCACCAGCAGGTAGAGGGTCTGGATGAGCGCGAAGACGGCGAGCGGCGCGGCCAGACGTCCGAGCGAGCCGAACGACTGGCCGCGATTGCTGCCGAGCAGCGAGAGGTACGCCAGGATCAGCATGGCGTCCTTCAGGATGAACCCGATCTTCGAGGGAAAGGTGATGTTGATCACCAGCCCCTCCACACAGATGTAGAGCAGCGCGAGCGTGAGAAGGCGTCGGTTGAACGGCGTCATCGTCGTCAGCGGCGGAAACGGTAGCGCTCGCGCTCGCGGATGTCGTCGGCTTCGACGTCGCGGGTGAAGCGGCCGCGCGCCGTGAAATACCGCAGGGCCGTCGAGCCGATGCGGGCCGGCACGACCGTGACCTGATTGCGCGCGACCTGGCGGAAGTCGACGGGACCACGGTTGGGCACGATATTGAGACCCCATTGGAACACGAACCCCGCGTTCCAGAGACAGAGCGCCGTAATCACGACCGCGGGCAGCCGCCGCGCGCGGGCGTGCAGCCAGCCGAGCGCGGCCGCGACGCCGGGCACGAAGACGGCCGTGAGCGACACGAAGAACCGGTTGCCGAACGACGACTGCCCGTGCCAGTTCTGGTAGCTCGCGATGACATAGAACAGCACCGCCCACGACGCGAGCATGACGCCGGCGCGCGCGTCGCGCCGCGCGAGCGCGATCAGGCCCGCCAGCGCCAGAGCCACAATCGGCGTCCACAGGAACAGGCCATGCTCGGCCGACAGGGCAGTCGCGAGCAGGCGGGGCGACAGCCAGAAGAACTCGTCACGGTAGCCCGTCGTGAAGGATCCATAGAGCGCGTAGCGCGACCAGAGATGCAGCGCCGCGAACGGCAGCGCGCCAGCCGCGAACGCGCCCGCCGCGAGCAGTTTCTGCCGGGCGGCGCCGCGCGTCGTGAGCCGCCAGGCCACGGCGATCAGAAACAGCGCGTGGACGAAATAGACCGCAACCATCAATCCGGCGAACGCGCCCCAGACCGCCCAACCGCGCGGGCGCCATCCCTCCATTCGCACCAGGCCCCACCAGAAGAACAGGCCCGACGCGAATGCGGCAATCGCATGCACGTGGAACGGCAGCAGGTACATGTACACGGGAAGCGAGGATGCGCCCAGCACGGCAACGGCGGCCGGCACGGCCCACCGTGCCGCGCCCATGGCGCGCGCGAGCGCGATACCGAGAAGGAGTGCGGCAAAGCCGTAGCACGCCGTGCCGATGGCCACCAGCCACAGATACACGGGCGAATAGCCGTCGGGCACGCCGGCCCCGGCGAGCGCCAGGACGTGCGCCGCCGCGAAGAACGGCAGCCACAGCACCGCGGGCCCGACGCTCCACTGATTCTCCACCTTGCCCGACGCCGTCGTCATCGTCTTCGTGGGGTTGCCTTCCGCGTCGATGAAGCCCTCGCGGAACTGCGGATCGGCGCGCTGGTACTCGTTGCCGAAGTGCACGTCGCCGTCCATGAGCGGCGACCGCAGCCAGGCGTAGTAGCCGTTGCCGTCGCCGCGCAGGTACGGGTTGACGAATGCGAGCGA